>JBLHJD010000105.1:0-8615 GCA_047618705.1 Luteibaculaceae bacterium | reverse complement strand
ACCGTTTCGGAAATAAAAGCGTGAATAAATTCGTCAAAAACCCGTTTTAATTCTTGGGTTATGTGGGAATCTCGGTAGTACAGTAAGTTAAATTGTTGCTCAAAATAAGTAATGCGGATGGGCCGAGCATGCTTTTTCATACGCTTTAACTCTTCCTTCAAGAACACCTTTTCCAAGGTGTCGAGTTCCGAAAAAAACCGCTTGTTGATTTTGGGAATGTTGTTCCAAGAAATGATGTTACCTCTCCGGTCCGTTTGGATAATAGGAATGGTGGTGTTTTTTGTGATAATGGAATTGTAGAATTCCCGGCCTAAATCACTGTCACTCTCTACATAAAGCTTTGTTGCCTCTGCCCAGAACTTTATTTTTTGATCTTCTTCGTCCTGTATGTCGCCAAATAAGTTGTCTGTGTATCCCACCAAACGAGCCCTATTCTGGATGGCTTTGGACCACAGGGCAACTTTGTTTTTTTCTTCTTTCTTAATTTTGGAAACAAGCCTGTTACTGTACCACAAAGACAAAGCAACTATTCCACAAGCCAAACCGGCCAGTACAAATTTCCAAGTACGTTTTTTTGAATATAAGCTCATTATAGATCGTCGTCTTCGAACTCGAAGTTATCCTTTTCTTCCATTTCAACGCTATCCCTAGGTTCAGCGAGTTTTCGGAAAAACCGGCTTAGCTTTCCTTCTTTTTTGTCCTTTTTGCTAATGGGGTCAACTGGGTCAGGGGTAGTGTCTATCTCAAAACGTATCTCGGGTTCATTTGTTTCCTCAGTCGGATCTTTTTTGGAAAACTCCCGCTTAAAAACGTCTTTGATGTTTTGTTTTTCTTCCTGTTTTTTAATTTTTCGAAACGCTTTGGCTTTGTCTTTGTCAAAACTAAACTTGGGGTTTTCGGGCGTTCCTTTCAGTTGTATAAATACCTGGGTGCCTTCCTTAGGATCTGCTACAAAGTAGCCAAATTCATTCCCCTTTTTGCGCATTAGGATATCTTGTAAGCGAAAGTCAAAGTGATAATCGAGTTCGTTTTCCAAGCTGTGAGAACCCGAAATGTTGATGTCAAGAGCATTAGACTTAACCTGCATTTTGGGAATGTTAAGCTTCCCAGATTTGAGGGTTATTTTGTTGGCTAATGCACTCAATTGGAGGTTGGCTAAAGCCGGAGCCAGCTTCTCGGTATCCAAGGCCTTTTTGAGGAGGAGGTTGTTTTGTATAAAACGACCCATGCCCTGAAGAATTGGGACGTTTTTAAGGGCGCCATCCTTGATGGTGAATTCCACATCTGCAAAAACACTTTCGGAATCCAGATTAAACCCGTCCATTAAATCCAAGGTAAGGGTGTACTTGGCACTTCCAATTCCGGAAATGTGCTTGGCTTGAATTTCAGTTTGATTGAAGTTTTTGAATCCTTTAAAAAGTAGGGGTATATCCACGTTTTCCACTTCTCCTCGACTCGTGAAAATTTGCTTCTTTCCACGGTCCACTAGGGACGCTTTCCCGTGGGCCTGCCCATTGAATAAAGCAAATTGGAAATGATCTAATCGGGTTTGTTTGGAGTAGTAACTCCCAGAACATTGCACTTTATCTAAGATAATTCCACCGGCGTTCAAACGGGCAATTTCAGCCCCGAATTTCCCGCCTACACGGAAAAGAGGTTTCTCCTTTTTTCCTGTGGCTGAATTCCCCAAAAGGTTGAGCCACTCCAATGGATTCAGCTCTTCCGATAGTGCAAAAACGTCAAATTTGAGATCGTTTAAAGTATTTTTTAGTTCAATTTCACCCCGTAATTCAAGCGTTTCACGTCCGGCATTTAGGCGCAGGGTTTTGAATTTTATTTGGTTGTTCTTCAGCTCCAATTTGGGGCCTGAAAAGGAAAGTTTATTCCAGTTTCCCGAAAAAGAACCGAGGCTTCCTAGGTCTAAGTTTAATTGAATATTTTTTTGGATAAAGGCAATGGATCCCATCACCTCCAAGGCGTCGAATGCTATTTCAAACTCGGAAATCTGGATCCTGTTTTTAATTGCTTTTACATCAAAATTAATGGGCCCTTTTTGCAAATCTTGGCTTCCAATATGCAGGAAGGCAATGGATTTGTTATCCGTATTCCCAACTTCAATTGGGTTGGTTGTTTTGATCGCAATTTCCCCGGAATAATCGACGTGAAGATTTCCTGTAAATAGGAAATCATCGATGGGGGTATTTAGAGGGAATCCGTCCAATGTGACAACACCTGAAAAGGTAGGGTTTGTGAAGTCGGGGTATTTAAAAAGACCATTTAGGTGAACAAGGTGGTTTTTAGAAATAAAGGAAAGGGAACTATCCAAAGGAATAAAAGGGAGGTTTGTTATGTCGCCCAAGTTGGTCTCTAAATCGGTTATGTTGAAGAAAAAGGTGGCCGGATTAAGATTGGCGTTGGATTTTATTTGGGTTGACAACCACTGCAATTCCGCGGTTAAATCCATTGTCTCCACATCCAAATGAGCAAATCCGGAAACGAGATCTGTTAAAACGATGTCAAAGCCACTGAAATAGTCAATGTCAATATTTCCTTTAACTTCCTTTTTCTGTTCCTTCCAATCCAACTTAAATTGTGCGGCCTTGATGTTCGTTTCGAATTCACCATTTTCAGTGTATTTCAGCTGAATTTCGTCCAGGCCAATGGATTTGAAACGAATATTGGATTGGGTATTTTCGGCAGATTCGGTGCTTTTCCAAATCCGGTAATTGGGGTATTTCCCATTCCTAATTTTCACCAATCCTTCGCTAGCTACGATACTATTAATGGAGTAATTGTCGGTGATTAAATCGAAAGGAGAAAAGTTAAGGTAAATTGTTTTACAGCTTATGAGAGTGTCCTTTCCGTCGGGGATAAAAACATCACTGAGCACTAAACTGGCATTTGGAAACTGCCGAACCATGGAGAAGTTTACTTCAGAAACGCTGACTTCTTCTTTGAGTTGTTTGTTGATTTTTTCGGTAACCTGAGCGATTACCTCTTTTTCAAAGAAATAGGAAACAAGAAGGGCTACCCCAAAGAGGAATAGCCCGGTCATTAATAAATAGTATAAAGTGTTTTTAATGGTTTTCCACACAGTTCTATAACGCTAATGCTTGGTTTTTGGTTTATAACATCCGTAAAAAACCAACTTCTTTTTCGCTCAGTTCCCGGTATTTTCCACGAGGGATGTTCTTTTTGTTCAAACCAGCAAAGGAAACACGGTCTAATTTCAAGATTTTGTATCCCAATTGCTCTAACATACGGGTTACTATTTTTCGCTTTCCAGTGCTAATCTCCACACCAATTTCGCGGCTTTTACCACTTCCATCAACGTACTCAATGTTATCTACTTTTGAAATCCCATCTTTCAACTCAATTCCTTCTTTTAGAAGGGCCATGTGTTCTGCGGTGATAGATTTTTCAGTAGTAACGTGGTATATTTTGTGGCACTTTAAGCGGGGGTGTGTTAGCTTTTTGGCCATGTTACCATCATTGGTAAATATCAAAACTCCCGATGTCATTCTATCCAACTCACCAACTGGTGCAATACGCTCTTTAGTAGAGCCACGCATCAAGTCATAAACACTTCTTTGTCCTTGCCCACCAGTGGGTCTAGAGTCAATGTTTTTTGGTTTGTTCAATACAAAATAAACAGCCTTAGTTCTGCTTAGGGTCTGACCACCATATTTTATTACATCGTTTGGAGAAACTTTTTTCCCCATTTCGGTTATAATAACCCCGTTTACCTCTATCGCTCCAGCTTCAATTAGTGTATCCGCTTCTCTTCTTGTACAAACACCACAATCGGCGATGTATTTGTTCAAGCGAATTTCCGAAGTACTGGTTTTAGGAATGGCGAAGTTTTTATGCCCGGCATACGACTTTCCAGACCTAGATGTACGGTAGTCTTCTGAACCAGCACCTTGCTCTGGACGCTTGTTGAAGGAGTCGCGTCCGCCAATGCGGTTGTCTCGTTCAAAACGGGGTTTCTCGCCACCAGATGTGTTGCTGTCTCTTGATTCGTTGCGTTTTGATTTATCCTCAAAACGGGGTCTTTCACTTCTGTCAGATCCACCATCTCTACTTCCGTCCCGAGGAGATCTGCTATCGAAACGAGGTTTATCGCTTCTGGAGTTTGCAGTTCTTCTAGCATCGTTACCTGAAGTACGGCTATCGAACCGAGGTCTATCGCTTCTGTCGCTTTGTCTTCTTTCGCTGGAATTGGGAGACGTATTGCTTCCTGTTCCAGGGTTAATATCTTCTCTATCTTTAAAGAGTGGTCTTCTTTCTGGTTGATCGGCAGACCGATCTTGGTTATGTGATTGTCCTTCTTCTCGATTACGGAATGAGCCTGAATCCCTTTTTCCGCCGAAGGATCCTCGCTCTCTATTATCTTTTGAAGGCCGTCTGTCACCTCGGGTGTCCTCATTTCTGGACGATCTACCCCGCTGTTCTCTGCTGTTAAATTTCTTTCCGCGCATGGCCAAATTTTTTGCAAAGATATTACCATTAAATCAAAATGCGTCGATAATGTGCTCATATATTGAAAATGAGCTGTTTAATTGAAAAAGAAAGAGGTCGAAACGAAGGGGGTAGGGGTGGATTTCTTGGAGGTGCTGCCCGATGAAGTAGTAATTTTCTTTTTGGGCTTCTTGCAGGGGAATGTAATCCAATGCTTGCATTGCTTTTACCTCCACCAAAACCCATTCGTGCTTAAAAGTAAAAATCAAGTCGGCTTCTTTGTTTCCAACCCTGTAGTTGCTTTTCCAAGGCTGATAGCCCAAACTGAACAAAAAATCCTGGCAAAATTGCTCTGCCAAATACCCTTTTTCTTTCCGATTCACCTTTTGTATTTTAAATACATCTGGAGTCCAGAAAAGGAGAGGGCTTATTCCCAGTTTACTGAAAATTCATGGTTTTTAATTTTTATTTGGCTGGATTTCCCCATGATTATTGGGGAATTTGTTTTCTCATGCCCAAAAGGAAGGTTCTCAATCACGAGAACACCGGCTTTTCCACACCAATAATTCAAAATCTCAGAAGCATCTAAACCAAAAGGAATGTCGTGGTCGCGCATGTCCGAAAAACTACCGGCCATTACTGCCTTTACTTTATGCAGCACGCCGCCGTGGTACAAACTTGCCATCATCCGGTCGATGTGGTACAAATATTCATCCAAGTCCTCCAAAAAGAGAACGGCGTTTTCTGGGATATGAAAAAAGGGTGTTGCCAGCATAGCGTATATGATGGAAAGATTTCCACCTATCCATTGGGCTTCATCCAAGGACCAATCCTGAGCTTGGGTTGCGCAGGACCAACTGCTTTTTTCTCCCTTCAGAAATTGACTCAAGAGCTCAGTGCTTTTTGGGTGGTCTTGCAACTGGAGCGCCATAGGTCCATGGATACAAGCATTAGTTTTGGCGAGGGGATTAAGTAGGTAGGTTAAGTCCGAAAATCCGATGAGCCATTTAGGGTGATCTTGTAATTCTTGGAGCTCAAGTTTGTCCATAATGCGGATGGTTCCATAACCACCTCGAGCAAAAATGATGGCTTTGATGTCATCTCTTTTGAGGGCTTTCTGTACCGCTTCTGTTCTTTCCTCATCGGAACCAGCAAATTGATGGTGGGCTTTAAGAATAGTCAGATCCACTTCAGGAACCCAATTATTTTCTCTGCAAAATTGTTCAAATATAGCAATCACCTTGGTGGTGGTAAAACGGGCCGACCCACACAGAAGAATTGTGTCGTTGGGGTTTAAAAAAGGAGGCGTGTTTTGTGGTTTCTGCAGCTTTTCCATGGCTGAAAGATGGATAACTTTTTGGAGATGTAAAAGCGGGAGCTCGATGAAATTGAAAAAACGTAAAATTTGAGGGAGGTTTCCCTCTGTCAAGCCCTTATAACTCAGGCAATAAACTATCTTTGCGGAAAATTGAGGTTTTGAGTCAATCTAGGGATAAAATACTGGTTACAGCGGCGCTTCCATACGCCAATGGACCATTGCATATAGGACATATTGCAGGTGCATATTTACCGTCGGATATCTACGTTCGTTTTTTGCGAATGGATGAGCAGGATGTAGCTTTTATTTGTGGTTCGGATGAGCATGGTGCTGCCATCACTCTTCGCGCAAAAAAGGAGGGGACAACACCACAAGAAATTGTGGATAAGTACCATGCCGTTAACCAAAAAGCGTTTGCCGATTTTGGGATTAATTTCGATATGTATCACCGGACTTCAGATCCTATTCACCATAAAACAGCGCAGGAGTTTTTCTTAAAACTGGAAGAAAAGGGCGGATTTGAGGAACGGGTTAGCCAGCAATATTTTGATGTAGAAGCGGGCCAGTTTTTGGCAGATAGATACATCCAAGGGACTTGCCCTAAGTGCGCTTTTGATAAAGCCTATGGTGATCAATGCGAAAAGTGTGGCTCTACCTTATCGCCCGATGAATTAATTGACCCAAAAAGTACCCTAAGTGGTGGACAGCCAGAATTGCGGGAAACCTCCCATTGGTATTTACCCATGAATTTGCACGAAAACTGGATTCGGGAATTTATTGAACAAGGGACCGATGATGGGAAAGAACACCACGATCCAAAGTTGTGGAAAAACCAAGTAATTGGGCAATGTAAGTCGTGGATAGATGGTGGTTTACAGCCGCGCGCCATGACACGCGACCTGGATTGGGGAGTAAAAGTGCCGGTGGAAGGAGCTGATGGAAAGGTGTTGTATGTATGGTTAGATGCGCCTATTGGATATATCTCTGCAACCAAAGCTTGGGCCGAAAAAGAAGGAAAAAATTGGAAGGATTATTGGTCTCCTGATCGAACGAAGTTGGTTCATTTTATTGGGAAGGATAACATTGTTTTTCACTGCATTATTTTCCCGATTTTATTAAAACTTCATGGGGGATTACCCTTGCCAGAAAATGTTCCTGCCAATGAGTTTTTGAACTTGGAAGGAGAGAAATTAAGCACCTCTCGGAATTGGGCGGTGTGGTTGCATGAATATATGGAGCGGTTCCCGGACCAACAAGATGCCCTGCGCTATGCTTTGGCAAGTAACTTTCCAGAAAACAGGGACAGTGAATTTACCTGGGCCGACTTTCAAATCAAAAACAACAATGAGCTGGTTGCTGTGTTCGGGAATTTTGTGAACAGAGCTATTGTTTTAACCCATAAGTACTTTGAAGGGGTGATACCAGAAAAGGGCAATTTATTGCCTTTGGACAATGCGGTTTTATCGGAATTAAATGCCCTTCCTTCGAAAATTAAATCGGCTTTAGAGTTGTACCGATTTAAAGATGCATTGAGTGAAATGATGAATATTGCTCGCCTTGGAAATAAGTATTTGGCGGAGACGGAACCTTGGAAACTGTGGAAAACGGACCCAGAAAGGGTAAAAACCATTCTTTATATTTCGCTTCAAATTTGCGCAAAGTTGGCCCACTTTTCAGCCCCATTTTTGCCAACTACCTCATCGAAGTTACGGGGGTTTTTGAATTTAAGCCCCGTAACTTGGTCTCAGTCAGAAGGATCAGAAATTGAAGCTGGTCAGATAATTAACCAGGCAGGATTGCTTTTCCGAAGAATCGAAGATGAAGAAGTGGCACGGGAAGTAGAAATCCTGAAGAATGCAAATCCAGTTGTTGAAGTAGAAGAGCAGAAAGAAAGCACTGATTTTGACACTTTTCAGAAAATTGATTTGCGGGTTGGAGAAATTGTTGCTGCTGAGAAAATAAGTAAGGCCAAAAAACTGTTAAAGTTAAAGGTAGATACTGGAATTGATGTTAGAACCGTTGTTTCCGGTATTGCTGAGTTTTATTCCCCCGAGGAGGTAATAGGGAAACAAGTTTCCATACTTGTGAATTTAGCCCCCCGAAAAATACGGGGAGTAGAATCTGAAGGGATGATTTTAATGGGAGAAGGTGCAGATGGTAAATTAGAATTTGTTGTTCCTGAAAACCCTTTGGCGAATGGGAGCGTAATTAAATAACATGAAAAAAATACTGTGTTTTGGTTTGTCCATTTTTTGGACCGGTTTGGTGTTGGGTCAGGTAAGTAACGACCGACCCGAAACGGCTGAAACGCTCTGCACTGGAATTGAAGTTTCTGGAGATAATTTTGGAGCCACTCCTGACTTAAACGTGTGCCATGAAAGCAATAATTCTGTTTTTTATGCCTTTCGGACTTTGAAGGATGGTGGAATTGTTTATGCCAATCTTGAAGTGACGGGTTGCAGTAATGGGTTCGGTTATGACCAGGAAATGAGTTTAGTGATCCTGGATCCGGACAATGAAAATGCGCCGGTATCGGATTGTGAATATGGTGATGCTGAATTTTTTGCCACAGGTTTTAATTTGATCGGGGATAAAAAATATTTGGTGATGGTAGATGGTGACAAAACTGGTCCCAATGTTACTGAGGCAGCCCAATGTTCCTTTAATATTCGATTGACAGGACCCGGCGTTGGAATTTCAACAAGTCCGAATCAGAATTTGGTGCTGGGAGAAACAACCCAGATTTTTGCTTACGGGGGTGATAATTACCATTGGGAGCCCGAAGAATATGTTTCGGATCCTTTTATCTCCGATCCTGTAGCTTTTCCAACCGTAA
>JBLHJD010000104.1:0-8844 GCA_047618705.1 Luteibaculaceae bacterium | reverse complement strand
TTTGTACCGATACTGATATCCTACATATTTTGCCACAATATCCTTGTGATATTCCTTATCGAACTCCATCAATTGGGTTTCAGTATTAAAATTGATTATTTCCCGGGGGTATTTCACAAACAGGTTCGTATCTAGGCCATTAATAATTGGAAATAATTGTGGGTATAAAAAGAATTGATAGGACGGGTGATCATTAGGTGCAAATTGGGTGTTTACCCGAATAGTAACCTGGGTATAACCCGGAGCAGAAAAATGAACCAGGTAATTTTCACCATAGGGTAAACCCGTTATTTCGAATTCACCTTTGAAATTTGTTTTTAAGTGCGCAACTTGATTGGATTCATTGGTAACCATCCATTTACTATTCCAAATCCCTTTTCCTGTACAGAAATCTGTGACTTTGCCTTTCAAAACTAAATACGTTGCAGGCCTTTCTCCATAGGTGTATTGGCCAAACAAAAATGAACAGCAAATTGTACAGAAAAAAAACAAAAGCTGTTTTTCAGCAAAGGGATTCGATTTAGGGATGTAAGTGCAATCTAAGGACGATTTACGAAAGAGTAAAATGATCACATGCTTTTTTTCTTGACCATGCTTGGCTTTACTCAAAAATCGTTTTGTTTCCTTGGCGAATGACTCAGGGAATACCTCGGTAAAGGAGGCTCGGTTCCCGTGGCAGGGAATTGGTTTGAAAAATGATCAAATGGATTTTTAACGTTTGTTAATAGACTCAGTGAACGACAAACGGATTCAGATTATTTTTTTTTTGGCAACAAAAAAAAATTGACGAACGGACCGGCTTGCTTTACTACCAAGTATATGGGTCAAAAAAATCTTCTACGTCCTTTCGAAACAATCCAGAATACGAGGTAATAAAAACCTTTCCGTTTACTTGCGTCAAAGATGTTATGTTACTGTTTTCTATTCCATCATTAGCCAGCCTTCTTACTGAAAAACCGTACTCACTATACAACACCTCAAACAAATAACCATCACCACAAGTTGAAAAAGCGACTAACCGATTATCCACAATTTCAAATTGTTGTGGACAAGTCCAAAAATCAATTCCAGCTCCATTCGTCTTTTTATAAAATTGCCACGTTTTTCCTTGATCCATGGAAAAATAAGAATCCTCAAAATCTGATCCAGGAGCTATTGCAACCAAAGTGTCCTTCCATACATACAAAGAAGATATACTCATTGGCAAAACCAAATTTACTTGCCCACTCGTATCCACCTTTACAAGTTTGTTCTTAATCGCCAAAATAAATCCGTCATTGACAGCTTTCATACAATGCATCCGAGGTGGGCCCCAATTCCCTTCTCCGTTCACCCCTAATTCAATTACATTTACTTTTACCTCATTAGCCATTCTAACTCTAGTAAATTCACCCAATTTATAAACTGCATTTCCTACTAACAAGGCCCTTGCCTGGTTGTCTTCTGTGACATAAGGAAAAATAATGTGCTTAGAGTTTGTAAATTCGGTGAAAGCCATCCCGTCAGGTAAAAACTGGTCATTTAATCTTGAAAATGTGGAATCGAATTGATTGAAATCAAATTTCAACTCCCCAGTACTCAAGCCATCTAAAGCTTTGATTGTTATCACCTGTTCTTGGTTTGAAAAGGGTATTACAAGTCCTGGGGTGATAGTAACATTCCAATCTACGCTATAATTGGAGTATTCCGCCATACCTGGAGAACGACCAACCCCATTGTACCTATAAGTGAAGACATTTTCTAAACCGACACACCGGTATTTGGAGCTGTCCCAAGCGCTACCGAACAAAATCCCATCCATTCCTGCTAACCCAGGGATTTTGCGCCAAGAGTTGTTTACGGGTACTTCTTTTGTTTCAATAATATTTTGAATTGTTTCCTTCTTTTTGCAGCTGGCCAACAAGAGAAGAAGTAGTCCAATGGAAAGGACAATCGTTAGTCGAATTTTCATAATCAGATGCTAAAATAAAGATTTTCAACCACAAAAATTTTCGCAATTACGCATCACGGAAATATGACTTTTTTGTGGCCCAACCAAGACTCCCTTCGGCTCCGCTCAGGCGCCGTTGTTTATGCTTTTACTTGGGCAGAAAGGAAGCTTTGTAAACGCTGCCTGAGCGGAGACGAAGGCAATATTCCTACAACCGTTGCCTGTACGCCGCCCTGAGCGCAACAAAGTGCGCCGCCCTGAGCGCAACGCAGTGGAGTCGAAGGGGAGCCGAAGGGAAGCCGAAGGGCTGTCGAAAGTAATTCAATATGCAATCGAAATGAAGGGCTTGCCCTGAGCGAAACGCAGTGAAGCCGAAGGGGAGTCAAATACACCCTAATTCCATTTTAACCCTTTTTCACATATTCTAAATCAATATGTTCGAAAACCTGGCGTTATAGCTGAAATTAAAACCACCATGAAAAACCTACAAAATTCACTCTACTTTAAGCTGGGTGCCATTACTTTAATTACGCTGCTTTTGCTAATCCCCGCGGCTATGGTCCAAGACTTGGTTCGGGAAAGGCAAAATACGGAAAGCGAGGCCATCCGGGAAGTCAGCTCCAATTGGGGAGAGGAACAAACTTTAAGCGGGCCCTTTATCTCTGTGCCGTACGACAAACTTGTAAAAAGGAATAACGAAAATAATGGCGGGTTTTCCTGGGTTAAAATCAAGGACTACATCCATATTTTACCCGAAATCATTAATGTAACAGGAAATGTAGAACCCGAAATTAGATCCCGGGGAATCCATGAAGTAGCAGTGTACACTTCCGATTTTTCCATCACGGGCTCCTTCCAAGCTTTTAATTTTAATGAACTGGACATCCCCCGGTCCGACATTCATTTTGATAAGGCAAAATTGGTAATGGGGATTTCTGATTTGCGGGGGATTGACAATTCCATAGAGTTACTTTGGAACAAGAAAACCCTCGAATTTAAGCCCGGGCCAGAGTCGCAAAATGTGGTTTCCAATGGAATCAATGCTTCTATTCTCATGCAGCCCGACTCCATGGTAGCCCACAATTTTGAGATTAAACTCTCCCTCAAAGGAAGTCAAGGTGTCCATTTTGCTCCACTCGGAAAAACAACGGTGGTGGATTTAAATTCTCCTTGGAAAGACCCCAGTTTCTCCGGCTCCTTCCTACCCGACTCCAGAGAAGTTAGCGATGCTGGTTTTGTAAGCCATTGGTCTGTACTTCACCTCAATCGGAATTTTCCGCAGTTTTGGACAGGCTCTAAATACAGCATACACGGATCCTCTTTTGGGGTTAAATTGCTAAAACCCGTGGACAATTACCGCAAGGTTATGCGCTGCATGAAATATGCGATTCTCTTTATCGCATTTACGTTTATCACCTTTTTCTTCATCGAAATTCTGCGTAAAAAAGCGATCCACCCCTTGCAATATATTCTTGTTGGAATAGCACTAATCATCTTCTTTAGTTTGCTTTTAGCTATTACCGAACACCTAAGCTTTAATGCCGGGTATTTGATTTCTTCCGTTGCCACCATTTTGCTGATTGCTGGGTACATTAAAGCGATTCTGAAATCAGGGGTTTTGGTGGGATTAATTACCGGAATCCTAAGTCTTCTTTACGGGTTCATTTTTGTGGTAATGCAAATTCAGGATTACGCATTACTGATCGGATCTATTGGAATATTTGTGGTGTTGGCGGTGTTGATGTATTGCTCCCGAAAGGTGGATTGGTACCATCTAAATTCGAAAGATTAACACCAAAAAGGGCGGCCAATTGGCCGCCCTTTTTATTTATTGAATAATCATTTTATTGTGTTGCTTCCCGGCATCACTTTCAATTTCTAGTATCACCGTTCCTTTAATTGAATCGGGGAGTTTTACATCTGACTCGCCAATTCCAAGTGTCGTTTTCCAAAGCAACCGTCCCACCACATCATGGATGCTAAGAGCCCTTTTTAGGTGCTCACCTCCAATGTGAAAATGCCCTGTATTTGGATTTGGAAAAACATCGAGGGCACTAATTTTAGAACCATCTATTCCTACAATTAATACATCCACGGGTTTGCACCGTTGATTTTCACAGCCAACTCTATCCAAAACGGTTAAACAAACGTCATAGGTTCCCGATTTTTCGAAGGTATGGACTGGATTTTGAACGTAGGCAACTAAATTGTCTCCAAAGGTCCAAAACCATTCTGTAGCGTCAGGAGCAATCGATGTAAACTGCAGTCGATTTGCCACAAGCTGAGTCGTGGTATAATCAACACTCGGATCTTTTCTTATCTCGTAATTTACGGGCGCAAAACCTTCACATCCGGCTTGGTCTTCCACAAAAAAGGAGAAACTCTGCAATCCTACAATATTGGTAGAAACACCCTGCAAAACCCCTCCTGAGCTTGGCAAAATGGTTCCATTGGGTGTTCTCCATTCCATGTTTTGATATGGAGGATTCCCGCCACTAATTTCTGCACCTATCTGCAACGATTCACCTAAACACCACTCAAAATAATTCCCCTTATCAAAACTCACTTTAGGGTTATTCAAGACCTCCACGGTGTGTTCAATTAAGTCACTTTTATTTGGCCTTGCGCATTCGAGCGAAGACACTATTTGAAGCCCGACAACTTGCCCACTTTCAAAGGTCGTTGCGTCTATTTCTGCCTGGGACGAGATTACATCCCCATCCAAATACCACGTTCGAAATACATTTCCAAAATCCAAGTACGATGGGTAATTTGCTTCTAAATTAACAGCCCTTCCATTGCACCATTTTTCAGGACCAAAAATTGCTGGCTCCCACTCCAAAACCTCTGTCACCAAAAAATCTACCGTGTTGGAAGGGGTGTAATAAACAAACCCACAGTTATTCTTTTTACCTACCCGCACTGCAAGCGTGTGGGCTCCGGTATAATCCTCAGCAGGGAATGTAAATACCGTTTCGTCTGGGGTAGAATAAATAGCCCCATCGATACTCCATTCATATCCCTCAGGATTATTCAAAAACAACATATCAGATATCTGCGCTACTACTTGGTGATCGGAGCATAAATCCACATCCACCACTTCCATAGAAATAAATGGGATTTGTTCTGGCTGTAGGTCTACATTAATAATGTTAGACTGCACGGTTGTGGAACTCAAACACTGGTAATCCGACACCACCTTTACGTCCACGTTGTCTCCATCATTTAGGGCACTTGTATTAATGAGGGCTTGGTCTAAATAAGTGTTATTTACCACACCATTAAATCGCCAAAAAATGGAGGGGTCATCCCCCAAAAAATCCCCCGTTAAGGAAAATTGAACGGGACTTCCATAACACGTACTTCCCCCATTTCCGAAATCGGGGTTGGAGGTAATGTTAACTGTTGGGTTTTCGAGTTTACGGGTGTTAAAAAAGGCGGAGTCACGATATTCACATCCGCCCATGCTCAGGACAACTTCTAAACTATCAATTCCAACGGAGCCATTGGAATACATGCCGGCTTCTCCAGAGCCATCCACCACAAAACTTCCATTAAAGGGGGTAAACTGAAAGGCGTAATCTCGGGCCGCTTCAATATTAAACACCTCTACTTCAAACTCCTCACCTAGGCATAACTCAATGGAACTTGCTGGGTTCAATTCAAAAAAAACATCCTTGAGTACATCCACCGTAAGTGAATCGGACACAGTACATCCCAAAGAATCGGTCGCATTAAAATAAAGGGAAAAAGACCCCGTAGCATTGGGAGAAACCACCACAGATGAGTCATTCGCAGGACCCAGGATTATTCCCGACGGACTACTTAACCAGCTTAAATTAGGATAGTTTCCCTGTCCGTTGATTTGCCCCCCAGCAATATTACTGTGAAACTCAACTGTGTTACTTAAACAGGTATAATCCGGATTGTTATTCATACCAACCACAGGATTTCCAGGCCCCGTTGTAAACTGAACCGTATCACAAACACTAGATGTATCTCCGAGTTCATTGATCGTTCTAACTATCCATTTGTAGGTGGTAGCAGGATCCAGTTGCGCGACTAAATAGGACGTATCTGTTAAAACGGTGTTGTTTACTTTGTTGTTATACCCATTGGTATTAGATCCCACACTGAGAACGTATTCTTGGATACTTTCAATACTGTCCCACCGCAGCAAGACCTCGTCTGTACACAAATTAATTTGGTTATCGCTGGGGTAGTGCGATTGAGGGCATTCCGAGCTCCCGGGCTCACCAACCAATATTGTATAATCCTCCACTTCGCCATAATTAGTAGCTCCACAAGGGCCTTGCGGGGCAGACAGACTAAAGAAAAACCGAATCCTCAATCGTAAATTGGTATTGAGAACTGCCGTTATTGGAACACTCATGGGACCTGTGAAGGTTATAGCATCCACGGATGATGGCGTAAACATTTCTGTGTCTTCAAAGATTTTATCATCATTCCAATCTACATACACTTGGCATATCATGGGGTCTGAAGGGCTGATGATTCCTTCGGCTTCTAATGAAAAAACATAATTACCTCCAGCTTCCACATTTCCTACAAAACTGGTCCAATCAGAATATCCTTTGGTTGGATTTCCACATCCTGAATCGGGATTAAACACGTTGGCGAATTGCACATTTTTGACCCAGGTATTTAATGAATCCCCACAATTGAGGCCAGATTCCATGCATAAAGTCCCACAAGTTGGGCCAGAAGCGGGACAATATGCTCCTCCAACACTAGTTGTTACTTTAACATCATCAATGGAAAAAGGGGTTCCACCACCACCACTTGGCTCATTTAGCCATTTAAATCCGATATAAAAAAGCAGGCTATCCAATTCTGCTGGAATAGGCAAGGTTTGATTTGTTCTGATTGAATCCCCCTCGTAAATTCCATTGTCGGCCGACCCTCCGGTTGCAAAAGGCACAAAATTTACCCCATCCACGGAATAAACAACCATTCCGTAATCAAAAATCCCCTCACCTTCACAGGTATAGTCAAAACTTAAGGTCATACCGGAAAAACCAGTTCCATCTACTGCAGCATATACAATAATATTGGATGTTTCCATTTGCTTCCTGTAGGCACAATCTCCACTGGCATTAGAAACGTGGAGTACCTGGGTGGTCATACCATTGCATCCGTTACTATTAATAACCCATTGGTTTACCATTGCTGGTGGAGCTGGGGGAGTTAAAGAAATCCATTCGGCACCCATGGCACTGCTTTCAAAATCATCTTCAAATACGATGGTTTGGGAGTTGGCCTGATAAAGAAAAAACAAGGCAAGAAGGGAAAGCGCAATATTTTTCATAAGTGGTTAGGTTTCTCTTGTAATACGGGAAGTAATGCGCTTGGTTGCCTACTTCCGATGACCAAACTTCAATTGATATTGTTGAATCAGTACTTTTGAGCTACACCTACGTGTTCTGGATATTATTGCTACACAACAAACCAACGGGGAATGTGCACTCGCATTACTTCGGACCCAGAGCCTTTCGATTTCTCCACTTTTGCGACTTTCCGCCCATAAATATCCAAAAAGTATATCTCCAATTTGGACTCTTTGGTGGTGGAGAAATCCAAGAAAATTGGAGTTTCCTGTTTTTAAAATAGTGACGGGAGCATGAAAAACATTTTCCTGGCTCTAAACGACTCCGAGCACACCCGTAAAACTTGGTGAATCTGATTTCCTTGATTTTTCCCACAAATTCCTACCCGTTGCCCTGACAAAATAGAGCGTGTTCCCTGTATGGTGGACACCTGAATAAGAATGGCGTTGGCCGAGATCTGATTTCCTAGATGAACCAAGGTTGACCGTTTTATTTCAATCCTTTGCGCCAAAATAGAGGCCGAAACACCACCGGAATCAGCAACAAAAATAAATATCGAATCACTCGGCGTTGGTGTATAACCCAAACTCCAGTTCACGGGATCACTATGCGAGTAGGCATCGCCCAACCAGGTGTTCTTACCCCCAAATACTAAAAGGGTATTCAAAAGAAATAACAAAAGACATAGGTTTCGAAGCAACATGCCACAAAATTACGTCTGAATTTAAGGGAAGTACAGTGATAATCGGGAGTAAGGGACAAAGACAGGGACAAAAAAAGTGGGCCTTCACCCCCCAGTGAAGGCCCAACACACAATGAAAACTTTTTCTAAATGAAAAGTTTTGCTAACCCAGTGGCAATATTAAGTAAAATCCCCCCGTCCACAAAGGCCTCAGGGCATCCAAGGGCAAGCTTTAGATACCCCAAATCATATTCCTAAGTACCGGATGCAAGAAAAAATAATCGTCTCCAATACACCCAACCTGACATAATTAATTCTCTCAACAGACGTTTTTACGACACAAAAAGGAAGAGTTTTCTGTTAATCAGGTATCCAGAATAAATTAACTAAGTCTTAAGTATCAACAACTTTGGTTTCCTATCTCACCATTTATTGCGGAAAAAGAATGCTATTTTTGTGAAAAAAAAGAATGAAATACATTTTCTGGACAATTTTACTCGGATTTTGCGCGTGCACAGGACCTTCAGAGCAGAAGTTCACACTCAAACTTCAAGAACTTAATGATGAATCCTATCCCGACAATCCGGATATTGGCTTTAGAAGCGCTGAATATTCTTTTGACTTTTTTGAGTCTGCCCATATTTCGCCTAAAACCGGGGATTCCTGCGATTTTCAATTTTTGCTTAAAAACGGGGGACAAATAAATATTCCCCGTTTATCCTTACACGAATTCATCCCGACCTTTCCAGATTTTGCTCAAACTCCCTACCTCCAAAAAATTGCCATCATTAATCAAGAATGGAACCGGAATCAAGTAGCCCTATACCCGGGTGAATTTACAACATCGGACACCTCTATAGTCCGTATCGATTTGGCCCGAAACT
>JBLHJD010000103.1:0-8885 GCA_047618705.1 Luteibaculaceae bacterium | reverse complement strand
AAAAAAAATCTACTTCTCTGATTAAGTTAACATTGAGGAGTCCCACTGGACCACCAGAGGATCCTTGGGTTGCAAAGTGATTAATATTGGGGACTTCAATTCCGTCAATAAAAAACCTGTTTTCGTTGGGCGCTCCACCCCGAACAATGAGGTCGTTCCGAAATGATAAGCCGGAACTAACACCGGGCAAGTTTTGAAGGACTTTTGAAATATCTCTATTTCCTCCAGGACTCCGGTAAATTTCTGTTGCTGAAATGCTCTGCAAACCAAGTGGAGCCTCTGCATTTTTCTTGAAATTTTGACCCTTAATTTCTACAGTTGCTAGATTTTGAATGGAAGGACTGAGGGATATAGTTACATCCAAGGGTTTGTTGGTGCTGAGCCTTAATTCGAAAAGGGCTTTGGGACCGAAGCCAACATAAGTGCATTGCAGGGTGTAAATTCCTGGAGCTATTTCCGAGAACGTAAATTCACCAAGATCATTACTGGTAGTTCCTTTATTTATTTCTGGAATATACAGGTTGGCAAAAGGAACTGTTTCGTTGGTGATTTCATTGATTACCCGGCCTTGTATAACTCCGGACTGACCTAAAGCGAAGAAAGGACAAAGAAAAATCACTAAACCAATGAGGGACTTATTCATATTGAAAAAAAAAATGCCACTCTGCAAATGGCAGAGTGGCAAAAAAAAGTGTGTGATTAAAGATTATTGCTCAATATCATCAAAGCTGATAGATAACAATTCAATTTCTCCATCCTCATTTTCGAACATTAATAAACTTTCAATTTCTCTTTGAGACATAGGTGAGTTATCAAACAATTGCTCAGAAATTACATCAATTGGATCAGCGTCTCCACCAAGTCCTAACATGTCCATAAAAGAACCTAATAATTTTTCAACGTCATAATCTTCTAGCGTTAACATGTCAGTAATGTCATCTGGATTTAGTTCATCCAATGGGGAATCAGATCCATCTCCAGCTTGTAACTCTTCTGCCATTTGAGAAAGACTCAATGCCGTACCTAATAAATCAACATTTTGAACAATGTCAATTGGAGAAAGTACAACAGCAGTAACTTCATCAGTTGGAAGCTCCACTAGAGTAAGTGAATTTTCCAATGCGCTATTCACTAGTTCTGTTGCCAAAACTAAGTTGTCGCCATTATCTAAATCTACTACGTTGATCAGGTTGGTTGTTTCAGCAACTAGATCATTAATGTTAACTGTGTTTTTTGCAAAATCGTTTGCATCAAATTTCACAAGATCCAAAACAGGCTCACCGTCAGCATAGTTTAAAACCATCATTAGATTTTCTAAACTAGCCACTTCAATAACTTCCTGCATGATAAGATCCCCGTTAGCGGTAGTGAAATCAAGCACATTTGTTCCTGTTTCCAAAACTAAGAAATCAGTGTATTCACGAACACCTAATTCGCGTACCAACTCAACACCGTTTACCTGAACGTTAATTATCTCGCCTAAAGCACCTGTTAAGGCATTTACAAGAATTACATTTCCATCCTCTTCTTTTTCAGCATTGTTATCTTCAGGAGTTCCCTCACTAGAAGAAGTAGTAACTTTTGATTTTTGAGTTACATTTTCTAGAGTTGATTCTTTGCTACAAGAAGAAGCAAAAACCATCCCAACCAATGCCAATCCTAGACTCAGTAGTCTTAATTTCATGTTGTTCGTTTTTAATTAAAATTAGTAGGTACTTTTCAAATGTGGTGTTGCAATGCACTAAAGTACTGAAAATTGGGATGTAACGATTCGGAAATCGTGGATTTAGTGTAATTTTTGGGCGCTGAGGTACCGAGTATCGAATTTATTAGGGTAAAACGATATGGATTTTACAGAATGAATTGAGTTCGGATTCCATCCAAATCTGACCTTTATGGAGCTCAATAATTCGTTTGCAATGAGATAGCCCAATTCCCTGACCATCATAATCAGATTTTTCGTGCAAACGTTGGAAGGTTTTAAAGACACGTTTTAAGTGTTTTTCCTCTACGCCAATTCCGTTATCTATAAATTCAATGTAGTGCAGGCCTTTTCGTTTTATTGATTTTACCTCTATCTGCAGAGTCCTGTTGGGAGATCTGAATTTAATGCTGTTCTCAAGTATGTGCTGAAACACCAATTCTATTTCTTTTTGAATTCCATACACACTAGGCAGGTTTACATACTGAAACTTGGCCTCAATTGCAAGGAGTTGAACCTTGGATTTTTCCTCTAGTGCCAACAGCACGTCTTGTAACTTGAACCAAGACTTTTCCCCAAATCGTCCAAATCTGCTTTGTAACATCAAACCATGAACCATTTTTTCTAATCGATCTGATTCGCTCTGAATATACCCTAAGAAAATTCCGTTTTTTTCAGAAGCCTGATTTTTTGGATCCAAGAGCATTTCAGAGAATCCTTTTATTGTTCCTATGGGTTCTTGGAGATCATGCGATGTGATGTACGTATAGTTCTCTAGTTCTGTGTTTTTTTCCTTGAGTGTTGTGTTGAGCAACTTCAACTCATCATGATTTTTCTGGGTGGTTTTTAAGTAAAAAAAGAAGTTTAGTATACTCCAGATAAATGCCAGCCAAATACAGCTGTTATAGATGAAATAATTATTCTCAGCAGTAACCGTAGTAGTGAATTCGAACCATTCGTATTCAACTCCGGAAAAGGCAATAATCATGAACAAACAGCCGACAATCATTTTTTTCCATTCCTTCAGATCGAAGATGAACAAGGGTGAAATGTTGTAGACAAAAAGGAGGTAATGAGCGCCACTTTCCCTGCCTAAATAAGAACCGAAATAAAGAATTCCCCCCGCAAGAATAAGTATTTGGGTCATTTTAGCTAGAGAGCGTAAACCTTTGTGGAGAAACCAAAAAACCAAAAATAGAGAGGCCCACAATACACCTAGGATAAGGGCTTGATCTTCTTGGTTAAATTTAATGAAGACGGCAGCATACACAACTATAAAAACAAGGGCAACTAGGTTGGTGTAATTTGTCCTAGTAACAAACCTTTTTTCCCAGTTGTGTATGTCAGCTCGGTTGGCCCCAATTTGGATAATAGATTTAACAAATTGAATTAATTTTTGCTTCATTCAGATATCATTGTTGCTTCCCAAAAAAAAAATGTTGTTTTAAACTTTCTTCTTTAGAGCTTGGGTTGAAATTACGTGTAACCACAAAAGCCCCATCATATGGAATGTACAAAAAAAATAAAACCAGACCGGGGGTTTGTTCTTTTGTTCCATAGGGATCCTTTGCATCGTGGATATTAGCTATTTGCCTTTTTTATCCAATCTAAGCAAAAAGGTGGACTGTCAATTTTTAAATAAGGCATCAGGATTACGGAGAGCACTTGATCTACTTGTGCAATTCCTCCTCCTATTATGCAAATGAATTGGCCCCAACTAGTGTTGAATACCAAAAAGACAAAATGAAAATAAACGTGTAAACTAAATACCGAAATTCAATAAATCAGCCAAGAGTATACCACTCCATTCCTTGTCCTGCAACCCCAAAAGATAATCAGCCGACAAATACAAGGTCGGAAATAGAGTGAAATTAATGGCCAGCGCTTCCCTTAGTGGTTTTTTGGAGCTTTAACTCCTGCTAGTATAAATACCTTCAGGTGGTTTTCACGTGGAGGAATGGGACAAGAATAAATGTGATTATATGCGCAGTAAGGGTTGTAGGTTTTGTTGAAGTCCAGAATAATTTTTGATTTTAGGGGTAATTCTAAATCTAAAAATCGGCCACCTCCATAGGATGTTTCACCATTGCTCAAGTCCGTGAAAGGAACAAAAAGGTGGTTTTTGTATTCCTCTTTTTCTCGAAGTTGGTGGCTTTGATAAACCGTCAACGTCAAATCACGCCCATCAACTTGGAAAGTGAGCGTTCCATATTTTTGGTATTTCGGTCGCCGATCTGTGGTGGTTTTGAACCGGAGGGACCGATTTTTTTTGATTCGTTTAAATGAAGCTTCTACCATGAACTTTTCTGAAATTGAGAAAAAATCCAATTGTTTGAACGCGTCAATTTCTACCATAGGTAATGGACTTGTGTCTGGGTTTTTGAACTCGGAATTCAAATGGGCCTGAAAATTTTGAGCATCAAGTATGGCTTTACTATTTTGCCCCATTGAAAATAGGGAGGTAGAAAGACTAACAAGGATAATTAATCGGGAGCTTAGGAACATGTTTTTTTTCCTAAGTAAAGGAAAATTCTAAAAAGGGGGAGGGCATTGAATGTGAATTTCTTCTTGGCTTACCGGATGGGTGAACTTTATCTCCGCCGCGTGGAGCATTAATCTTTTATCCACCATTCCATATAAATCGTCCCCAACAATCGGGCAGTTTAATCCGTTTTGGTGAGCACTGTGGACACGCAATTGGTGAGTTCTACCAGTTATTGGGGTAAAAGCAACGCGGGTTCTACCCCCAATAATTTCGATGATCTCAAATTTTGTTTCGGCATTTTTTCCCATGTCAAAATCTACCTTTTGTTTGGGCCTATCCTCAAAGTCGCCCATCAACGGGAGTTGGATAAGTCCATTTTTTTGGTCTGGAACTCCTTCCAATATTGCTACATAACGCTTATGTACACTTCGGGCAATAAATTGCTGTTGCAGCTTTTTATGGGTTTTTAAATCTTTGGCAATAATTAGAATTCCTGAGGTTGACATGTCCAGCCGGTGCACTAACAAAGGACCCTCTGCCTCTGTGTATTTAGCTTTCATTTGCAGAAACACCGAATCCCGTTTGGATTTCCCTGGAACACTCAGGAGCTCCTCGGGCTTATTAATTACAGCCAAATAGTCATCTTCAAACAAAAAGGTGACCGATTTTCGCTGCAAGGGCTCTTGTTCTAGCGGATTTGGATCCACAGATAAACCTTGGAGCATGTGTCCTAAAATGGGTTCACACTTCCCCTTGCATGCGGGATAATACACCCCGTGCTTACGTACTTCAGAAGGAGGTGAGGCTCCCCACCAGAACTCAGCTAAGGCAACCGGATGAAGTTGGTTTTTAAAGGCGAAGTGAAGCAGTTTTGGTGCGGCACAATCGCCAGCTCCGGAAGGCGGAACTAACAAAGGGGTGTCTTGGAAAATGGATTTTAAACTAGCCAACTCTTGTTTGGCGTTTAGAAAGGTATACTGCTCAAAGAGCAAGCCTTGTAGTTCGTTGGATTTTTGCTTTCGCGCGCTTTTTAAGGCCTCTATCCGGTAGTGATAAGCTTCGTATTTTGTTTCTATTTCGGGTGTTAGCGCATTCCACAAGCGTTCAGTGGCTTTGTATTTAAATTTATCCGTTAAGCTTTCTTGGATCAACTGGTCCTCCAAATCTACCTGCACAAAATCGGCCAGCTCAGCTTGCGCCATTGTCCGCGTCATTTTCCTTTCCTTTTTGGACGCCTTCATGTTTTTTCGGGCTTCGGCAAGTATGCGGTCTTTTTCGGATTTGTGATGCGTTAAACTTTCTTTGGCAAGCTGGTATTCGGGTGCTTGTTCAAGGCAATCTATTTCGCGGGTAAGTTGATTGAGTTCTTCCTCTCCAACTTTATAGAAACCCATGGGCTTGGAAAGATCAAAAACGGTGGGGACAAAAAAATCTACGGCGTAAGAATCACCCATTTTCCCAGAAAAAGCAGCGATGAAACCCAATTCTCCAGCCTGGTTTTTGACCACCAAAACACCAAACATTTTTCCTATAGTACCACTTTGGTTTTTGTTTCCAAATTCATGGTTCCACTTTTTTTTGTTAGCTAAATAATCTTGAAGTTGTTCTGCCGCTAAAATTGCAATAGCATGGGGTTGATAAAAAAGAGGAAAAGTGAAATTAGAGGGTAGGGAAATGTCTCCAATGTGTTTTTCAAACTTCTGAAAATAAAATGATGTTGGTGCTGCTGTGTTGATCCCTCGGTCCATACCTTTTGTTGCTGCTGCAAAGGTAAATAATTAAGGAGATTGTGGGAAAACGAGTTGATTATCTAATTCGATCTGACATACAGGTTGTTTGATGCTATAGGGGTCGAGTAAACTCCAATGATTGGCCATTTCAATTTGGATTATTTTGTCGAGAATAGTTGCTTCAAATTCCGGATAGTTATGGGCGCTTAGGCCTCTGTTAATGTAAAACTGACTGTTATTTCCTTGGATATTTATAATAATATCTTGTGTAACATCATTAAGTTCTATTGCCGTGACTAATCCCCTGACAATATCAGTTTTGTTACAATCTACAGGAGTCAATCCAACCATAAACGGAAGTGCAAATAAAATACTACATAGAACAAGAAGAGATCTGAATTTTCGCATTTGTTGTTGGATTAGTTAAGTGCCTATTTCATTATAACGGTAATTTACGGTTAAAATTACCTGATTGCCAATAGTTTACGCTTAGTTTAACTTATTTCCCTACAGTGGGTTGTCTAAGGAGTACAGTGTGAGTATTTCATCGGATTGCGGGAATTGGAAGGGGCCGTGGTTTTTAAAACCCAAGGAAAGGAGCAATTGGCTAGAGGGTTTATTGGATGGTAAGGTTAGGGCAGATAATTTATTGAGATGCCAACATGAAAAGGCATATTGGCAAACGGCCTGGGCAGCCTCCTTGGCCAAGCCTTTTCCATGAAACTGAGGAAGAAAACCATACCCCAAGTCAAAGGAATCTAAACCCTCCTTACTGTATATTCCGCAGGTGCCGATTGGCTCTCTACTCTCCAAAAGTATCACGGTGTTATTTTTTAAGGCTGGGTGCTTTTGTTTAGCTAAAAAGCGGTTTTGGATATACTCTTGTGCATCTTCAACAGTATGGAGGTTCCGGTCTCCAATGTTTTTTTTCCACAAAGGAGAATTGAGTAATTCTAGAATAAATTTAGCGTCTTCAACGGTGGTTGGTCTTATTCCAAGACGAGGGGTCTGAATAAAAAAGGGTTCCCGCATACGTGGTCATTTTTTTCTTTGAAGCTCTAGTATTTTGAGGTACTTCAAGTACTTGGCAAAGGCGGAATTTAGGCAGATAATAAGCCCATAATAACCATCCCTAAATCCACCGAGGAAAATGTAATCCCGGATAAATTTAATGGAAGGTTTGCCGAATAATTTGGTGATCGAACTTTTTGTTCCCTCTTCAAATGCTGCTTTACTACTGATGTCTGTGAAAAAATGAATCTGCTTAAAATGTTCGTTAACCGTATAAAAAGAATAGTGCAATAAGTCACCTTTGAGGTGCTTAAGTTCAACTCCTTTATTGATAATTAAACTATCATGAGGATTCTGTCCACCCCAGTGTCCATCTCCTTTTTTCAATAAGCGTATTTTCCGGTCTGGGTACCACCCACAGTGCCGTATCCAAGAACCGCAAAAATTGGTAAGGCGGTTGAAGTTATAGGCCGAATTCTCGGTTTGAAAATGGATGGAAGTGATGGATTTTTTTAACTCCGGACTTACGGCTTCATCGGCGTCTAAGGAAAGCACCCAAGGCTGGTTAGCATATTTGATGGCCTCATTTTTTTGTTCGATATGGCCTTCAAAGGGATGTTGAAAAAATTGAACTCCAAATTCACCACAAATGGCTTCAGTTTGGTCGCTCGAGAACGAATCCAAAACAATGATCTCATCCACCCAACCTTGAACAGATTCCAAACAACGTCGGATGTTCTTTTCCTCGTTAAACGTGATAATTACAACGGAGATGGGAAGATGGGACATGAGAAAAAGGGATTCCAGTTTGTTAGTCTAAGGTGTGAATTTCCTTGATACTTTCCAAGGCTTTTTTAAAGTCAATATTCAGGTCAATTAATCCTCCAGAATGGATATCGAAAACCCAACCGTGAATTGCAACTGCCCGTTCCTTTAATGCGGTCTGATATTCTGCTGTTTTTAGGACGTTGAGGCACTGTTCCTGAACGTTGAGTTCAACCAAACGTTTGTACTTTTCTTCTTGATCCTGAATGTTATTTAACTCATCGCGGTGCAGCCGATAAACATCTCGGATATTTCTCAACCAAGGGTTGAGTGGTCCCAAATCAGCAGAATCCATAGCTGCTTTTACTCCCCCACAAAAATAATGGCCGCAAACAACGATGTGTTTCACTTTGAGGTGAACTACATCGTAGTTAATCACAGACATTACATTGACATCGGTGTTGGGGACCATGTTGGCGATGTTCCTATGCACAAAGGCTTCCCCAGCCGTAGCACCCACCATCTCTTCTGCGGTAACTCTATTGTCGGAACAACCGATGTATAATATTTCGGGGTTTTGGCCTTTCGATAAATCTTTGAAATAATTTGGGTTTACCTCCGTTTTGGACTGAATCCAATTTCGGTTATTGTCAAAGATTTCATCAATATTCATCGAGTGCTTATTTTGCTGAACAAGATATTCAAACAGCGGGGTTTAAAATACAGAAAACAAAAAAAAAGATGGCTAAACCGTGTTGCCCGCAATCTGTTTTCTGCTTTTTCCTAAACCTCTACCAGAAATATCTACTAGGTCTTAATAGGGAACTAATAAACTTTAATGATCGTAGAATATTTCCGAGAGGTGAAAGAGTAAATATTCTTTTTTTCCAAACTGACTTGCGAGCTGCCATAACTTCATGTGTTTAATTTTTAATAAAGCGTACAGACTTTTTTGTATGGTGTGGATTACTTAAATATAAGGAATAATTTCCAGGTAGGAGGGATGAGAGTGGAATAGAACTTCGGAAATCCCCCTCCATCATTACCTTCCCAGCTACATCCATAATTTTGAATTTGGTATACTGGGCGCCGGAAATACGGATTTCGTTCGTGGCTGGATTTGGAAATAGGACCAGCTCTGGTTTATAGGCTTCACTTATTTTTAATCCATCATTTCCTTCAATAAGGTAGG
>JBLHJD010000102.1:0-8922 GCA_047618705.1 Luteibaculaceae bacterium | reverse complement strand
TTTGACGGAAATGGTGAATTGGATATGTTCATTACTGGTTACAATTCTGTGAACGATTCCATCGCCGATTTTTATTTTAATTACAAAACAGGCTTAGACCCCGTGGTATATAAAAATCAAAAACCTGCCATTGAGGGCTTTAATTCTGGCCGCTTGTTTCCTTTTGATTTTGATTTAGATGGCGATCAGGATGTCTTTTGCCTAAGGGGCGGTGATGCTGGTCGTGTAAATTCAGTGCTGTATGAATTGGATAATGGCCAATTCAAGGCAAGATATGATCATGGAATTCCCCAAGTGGGTGGAATGAATGGCACCGGAATGGCCATTGGTGATGTAAATAACGACGGTTACATTGATATTATCGTTTCAAGTAATTTTGATTCAACATCTGTTTCGTTAACCATGATTAATAACAGTGGAAATGGGACATTTTCTGTGTCGTCTTCACCTGATAATCTGCCATATCATTCAAATATTGATTTGGGGGATGTTAATGAAGATGGGAATTTGGATGCCATATTTAGTACTAACCCGGGTAGCTCACTTTTTTTTGGAGATGGTTCGGGTGGTTTTACTGAAAGCGGTTTAAGCTCAAGTTTTCCTGACATGGCGGGTGCATATTGCAAAATTCTGGATATTAATTCCACCCCAGGCTCAGAAATCATTCTAACGGGTACAATAAGTGACTCATTGCGATTTTATGTTTATTCTATCCAGGGCCCCGACTCTGTAATTGTTTTAGACAGTTTAGTGATTACTGGTCAGAATGGATATAAGCCAATAGTTAATGGTGCTGATTTAGATGGTGATGGTGATTTGGATCTTGTACTTTCAGGGAGTTATAGGCCTATAACAATTTATGAAAATGTAAATGATTCTTTAATAATTGTTACGTTATCCGATTCAATACAGAATGCGGACATCGTTATCGAAGACTTCGATGGGGACCTCGATTTGGATATTCTCGGTGTTGCTAGATACGGTAATGAAGAAGGACCCTTCTTCTTGGAAAACATTAATCAAGGTCTTTCTTGGGAAAAAATAACCTTTCCTGATGCATTACCAGTTACCGAGGCCAGTGCGGTTGCAATAGAGGTGAATGGAGATGGCAAAATGGATTTGTTGGTAATTGGTATAGTAGAGACTGGTGGTGATGATGGGTACCCAACCCAGACCAATTCAAAAAATGTTGCGCGGATTTACACTAATATCGCCCCCTTTCCAGATGATTTTGTCTGTGATGTAGAAAATCAGAATGTGGACGTTTTGTTTGACCCCTATGGCGGAACAAACCAAAAGGCCTTATTTTCCATAAATGGATTGGATAGCTCCACCAACTACGTGTTGCAAAACCCAGGTTTGGATTTTTACTCCACCATGATCCACCAAGATAATCCCTCTTTTGAGTACGATTTTTCCGGTGACTTAAGCTTGGATTTAGTAGGGCACTTAGCAGATACAGCAATCCTGTTCTCTGGAGCGCATTCTGGAATGGAAATAAGTATGGGTTTGCCTATGGACAACTTCACTATTGATGTTTGGTTCGCTTCCTGGGATGGTTTGGAAGCAACCGTTTTTAGTAATTTGGATACAATAGGTGGATCTGGAATTGAATTAGCCGTAATTAACGGAGACCTGTTAGTCCAATTTTATGACCCATCATATAAGTTGGTGAGTACCCCAATCAGGAAGGACCTGGAGCTTGGGAAATGGTATCATGCATTATTTGGACAGAAGCCCATTGATGAAATCAGTTTTCAGTACGAAGCACTGGTAAACGGTGAGCGTGTTTGGGATACACTGGTAAGTCAAGGAATTACGCTTCCTGAGGAGTCCTATTCTTATGTAGCCTACTCAAGCCCTTCCGGATTTTATAGGCCCCCCTTTCAAGGGCTAATCAATGAAGTATCCTATTGGAACTTGAGCCCCCAGGATTTGGTAAATGGTGAATTTATTTTCCCCTATCAAGTTTCGGATTTGGGGTACCATAAAAATGGTGATTTTGGAAGGAATGGGAACCTATTGTGGTGGTATAAACACCTTCCAGGCGAAGCATATGGATATACAACCCCGAATGTGGGAGGTGAGGGAAGTCTTTTTATTGATGAGGGTGTTCAGGAGTACAGAGGACCAGGGTTTTCATCCCGAAATTGTTCGTATACCTGGATGGTTGATACCGTCCAAAGGATCTTGCCGGCTTGTTTGTTTGACGCCCCTTTTGAAGTTGTGGTAGAGGATGCTGCTTTTGATGGTTACCAAGGCCACCTTTTTGGGCTGAATTATTCGGAGAATTATGAATTATATGATTTAGTTGATCCTGTCGATGGAAGTTTTGTAGGAGGTCCTGCCCATGCAGCGCGCCATCCATCCTCTCTGGGGATTTACTTTCAGGATAGTATTCAATTGGTGGTCGAAGCTTCCCCCACAGATACAGCCCTTCAGATTTTTGGCAGTGATTTTGTAGAATTATCCAATGCCGACCTGTATAACGATTCCACAGACCTATCCTTGGAGCTTTGGTTTAAGCCCTATGGAGATGGAATGATTTATTCCTGTTGGGATGATTTATCTAGTGCCGATCATGGAGGTATTGAAATAGGTTTGGAGAAGGAAGAATTAACTATTTTAATGGGTGGCGACAAAGGCGATTTCTACTTTTTTAAAGTTCCATTTCTAGAACCCTATGATTACTTTACCCAACTAACCATTACCCAAAAACGGGGGGATTCAACCAAAATTTACCTGAATGGGGAGCAAGTTGCGGGAGCACTCAACCCTGCCTTGGAAGTAATATTTGGAAGTAGTAACCAATTCCTGGGTAAGGAGAACACCGCCTCTGATTACGAACCATTAAGTTTCCTACCTGGGTGCGATATGGCGGTGAACAGATTAACTATTTGGCAGCGGGAATTATCCACGATTGAGATTTTGGATAATGCATCTGCAGAACACCTATATGATGATCCTAGCGTAAAAGTTAAATGGCATTATTCACCCTACGACAAATACAAGACTTGGATATCGCAGGTGGATGATAACTTGGGCCTTGCGTTGGGGGTTTATTATAATGTGTCCGATGAAGGTGCATTTGAAATGGGGCCCGGAAGATCTTCCTTAACTTGTTCGGAGTGGTTATCAGACCCCACCTGGTACTACCTAAATATACCTATTATCGACTGCTCTTTTGAGGCAGTTAACTTGGTGTATGAACCATCTATAGATTGTGGAAACGCACCTTCTTATTTTTCCGTAGAAGGGCCCCAAGCTTTCCGAGCATACGCTCTAGAAGAAACAAACGGACAGCCGCACGGGCGCATTATGAGTTTGTTACAGCCTAAGACCCAGGTGCTAATTAGCGATAGTTTAAACCTACAACTCAAGGGTTACCATTCAGACACTGCAGTAGTAATGGGGACACCAGGTTCCCACATCGAATTGATTTCACCTCTTTGGGATTCGGCATTGACCGAAATGACCTTGGAAGCCTGGGTTTATCCTACCACCTCAGTGGGGAAGCAAGCGTATTTTTCCAATTCAGATGGTGTTGGCTTGGGATGGATAATGGCCCTGGATGCCGGAATGCCTTCCCTAACGTATATCGATTCGAGCGGTGCATCCCAAGCTTTTTCGGTTGGAGCAATAGTTGAAAAGAATTTCTGGCACCATGTGGCTTATTCAATCGGCAATGGATATATCAGGAGTTTTATCAATGGAATTATTATTGATAGCATTCCTTTTTCTGGACCCATTAATTTCCCAAGTTCAGCGGCTTTGTTGATGAACAGTAATTTACCTCAGTTCTCCTCTTTTACAGGAGGCTTGAATTACTTTACTGCTTGGAGTAAAGCCCATTCTGGTGACGAAATCAGGAATAATTTATACAAGCCTGAAAATCCTTCAGATCCAAATTTGGAATTTCTGTACGAATATTATTTCGATCATCAAGGAAGTAATTCCTATCCTGAGGTCGCAAATGAAAACGGTAGTTTCTTTTACCCAACTCAGCCTCAGGGCATGCAAGGACCTGGGATTTCCATGGTGTGTGATGAGGTATTGTTGGGGCCCTCTTTTTATTCCGTTAAAGGGCTTGCGCCTGTGGCCGCTTGTGTCCAAGAATATGCCATTAATATCGCCATTGGAGATACCTTTCATTTGCCCATCCAACTCTTGGATAGCGGGTCCTATAGTCCGTGCGTTTTGGCCTACGAAATAATAGCAGACACGCTCCCTGTTCTGTGCTCAGATGATGGTTTACACGTAAATTTCATTGTCAGAGATAACCAAAATCAAAGGGATACATGTCGGTCTACCTTAAAGGTAAGTACCTTCTTGGCAGATACGTTAACGTGGGATGCAAGTCCGGTTTCTGTTTGTCCAGGCCTAGCGGTGGAAGTTCCATTTTCCGGAAATAATGGATCCGCAGTTTGGCTACGTGATAAAATATCAGGGGTAATGATGACCCTACCTAGTACAAACCTTGAGGGGACTCTTATCCTAAATGGAATTAGCGCTGATCAGGTGGTAGAGTTGGTGCAAACCGGAGCAAATTCGGGCTCCTTGGATTCCGGTGCATTTATTTTGACGATACCAAATCCCATTATTCAAGCAAAATCCCTGCAATTTTCAACCTTTTTTATTCCGAATTTTCAGGATCTTTCTACTCAGTTTATCGGAGGACTTGATAATGACCTATTCCTGTATTGGAACGGGTTGAGTAAAACAGTGACTCTAGAGTTAGATGGGGACACCAAGGAGTATGAAGTTGGTGATGCTTTCCCAGGATTTTTTGTCCAAATTGGACTTTTTCAAAATGATTTGAAGGTTGGTGTTAATGGAAATTATTTGGATTTTATTTATCCAGGATCTTTCCCAACCTCGGTTTACGTAAAATCTAAACCGGGACAATCCAGTTTTTCTGGAGATTTGGATATGGTTACGATGGATGTTGACCCGTATAAGGTCCTCCCAAGAACATGCTCTTCTGCGGCAATGGTATCTATGGATTTTAATAACCCAGAAAAGCCCCTCGAAAGCAAAGGGACTTTAGCTTACAACCCTCAAACTTTTAACGATAATTTAAAGATTACTCACTCGGGAATTCCGGAGTGCTCTTGTGCTTATGTGTACCCGCAAAATAAGGCTATTACTATTTTTGCAGGTGGCACTGAAAACGCCATAGAAAAAGACAGCATTATGCAATGTCTTGGGGATTCCGTCCTAATTAGCACCAATGACTCCACTTTAGTACGTTGGATTACTTCCGGAGACACGGCATCGGTATTCTCATTTGTGGCAGATAGTAGCAGAATGATTTCTGTGGAAATTTTGGACACCAATAGCTGTTTTGCCTTCGATAGTATTTTTGTTCAAGTAAATCCGCTACCCCAGGTTGTGGCAATGAATGACACTTTACTTTGTCAAGGATATCCCTTAGTTTTCGAAGCTACAGGAGCAGAAACATACCAGTGGTCCCACGGATTTTCACATGGCGTTTCAAATATTGTTCCAGACAGTGTAATAGCAGTTGTTATCGGAACAGACTCCTTGGGTTGTATAGGATCGGACAGTGCGGTTATTCAGGCCATTCCAGCCCCCGTTATTGATGATTTACCTATCGTATTGAATTGCGAACCTTTATTTGTGGTGTTTAACGCCATCTCCACAGACTCGATTGAATGGTCGAACGGAATAGCCAATGGAGATTCTTTGTTCATTGAAGAAACCAGCGTTTTTAAGGTAAGTTCCACGAACGTGGCGGGCTGTTCCGTGGAAAAAACCTTGGAAATCCGGATAGAACCTTTAAGCTTAGAAGCAGGGGATAATAGGGAGGTTTGTGAAGGTCAGCAGATGCAATTATCAGCTACCGGAAGTGCTCCATTTGTCTGGTCTAACGGTGTTTCAGATGGTCAGCCTTTTACGCCAAGCGAAGGATGGTATTTAGTTTACGCCGGATTTGGCTCTACCTGTGAAGTTAAGGACAGTGTTTTTGTAAGTATTAATCCATTGCCTGTTGTGAACGCAGGAGATGACTTAGAGATTTGTGAAGGAAATTCCGTAAGCTTATCCGCAAACGGTGCTGATACCTACACCTGGAACAATGGTGTTCAAAATGCCCAGGCCTTTATCCCAACACAATCAGGTGAGTTTATTGTTGAGGGTGCTAATCAATTTGGCTGTACCGATTTAGATTCCCTGTTTATTCGCCTAGAATTAATCCCTGTTGTGGTGGCAACAATTGGAGATGCCAGTTGCGGAACTCCAAGTGGATTTATTTTATTAGATGTAACGACTCCAGATCCCGTTACCGCAATTTGGAATATAGGTGCAACAGAATTAAACATCTTTGATTTGTTCCCAGATGACTATTCCGTGGAAATAAAAAGCCCATTAGGATGTGTTTTTAATGGCACATATACGGTAGATCAGCTGGGCGATTATAACATCACCTTTAAATATGGATCCAATACCTGTGAAGGTGATTCAACCGGGTTTGTTGAAGCATTTGTTGATGGTCAGCAAAACGCGCAGAACTACGAAGTAGAATGGCGAAGTCCGGGTGGAGATATTTTGTCCACAGGCTCATTTTTGTTGGAAAACCTGAGGGGTGGTGCTTATTGGTTCCACGCTGTACAAAACGGATGTTTGGACAAAAAACAAGCGTCTTTGGCAGGAGGTAAATACATTGGAGTGAAGATAACGCCTTTAGATACCAATCAAGCGGGGCATACCATCAGTGGTGTTGGAGAAAATGATGGAAAAATCAGGGCCGTAATAAGCAATCCTTTCGGGAGCTTTTCTTTCGAGTGGGGTAACGGAGATACAAGTAATCTTATTCGTGGAAACCTAGGGCCAGGTAAGTATTCCATCCTTGTTAGTTCTGCTGAAGGGTGTGAATTTGGAGATTCAATTGTTCTCTTTGAACCCATAGATCTTGGATTTCCAGATGCATTTTCCCCCAATGGAGATGAACTGAACGATTTCTTTGTCATCATGAATATTGAGTTGGCTCCAAACAACACACTTGTGGTGTATGGGGTGGATGGTGAAGAGGCATATTTTGCCTCGCCTTATAACAATGAGTGGGGAGGAGTAATGTGCGAGCTGAATTGGCCAGACGGACAGTACAGTTATGTGTTCACAGCCAATAGTAAAACATACCAGGGAGTTGTGCTACTGGTGCGGGAAGAGTAAATGATTCGATTAATAGTTGCATTTTTTCTGGGGAGTTGTTACTTGAGTCTTTCGGGTCAAGTAGTACTTCCCAGTGTGTATGTCCAAGATTGGGCATCTTCTTTGAATCCCGCACACCGCAATTTGGATTCCACTATGAGCAACTTTGGGATTACCCAGCGCCAGCTTTGGTTAGGAAACAAAAACACCCCCTTGAGCTCCATTCTAAACTGGTCTTGGAAAAAACAGGCAGCACAATTTGGTGCAAAATTCGAACGCTTTTCCTTCGGGTTTTATGCTTTTAATGATATCCGACTTACCTACTCATATGCTTTTCGGATAAATTCAGATGCCCAAGTATCCTTTGGTTTAGATGTCGGAACTCAGCAAATCCAACCTAAAAACCGAAATATTCGCGTGTGGGATTCCGGTGATCATTTGTTCCATAACCGCAGTTTTAACAGAACCTTATCTGCTTTGTATACTGGTTTTGGTGGACAGCTTTTGTGGAAAAACTGGACTTTGGGTTGGAGTTACCCAATGGCTAATTTTTATCCTGTGAATATCAATGGAGATCAAGTGTATAGCCAGTTGCTAATTCCCTTTGATCCGCGGAAATACGTAACCGGGTCCTACACCAAAAAACTGCCGAATTCAAAGCAGCTAAAGGCTTCTTTTTTTATTGGCAAATTATTGGACTCCAAGGCTACTTCCTTCACAGAATGGCAAGGAACCATTTTCATGGAACTTCCAAAGATGGGGTATGGTTTGGGTTTACGTTCTAATGGGGGTGTGTTTCTGAAAACTAAATTTGCAGTAAGGCCGGGGTGGAAAATTCACTACTCCGGAAATATTTTGGCTACAAAAAATCCCCAACTCGGATTGGGTAATCACGAGTTGGGGATCTATTATTCCTTTCAATAAATTGGGGTATCAGCCACTGCAATTTTCACATTCGTCAACTTCACCGTCCCACAATTTTGCTTCACCCATATTTTTTTCCAATTCCAAAATACGGTCTTTTATTTCCAGTTTCTCCATAAACGGAACGTCTTCTCCGTCTAGTTTTGCCTTCAATTCATTCTTTTCCGCAACCCAAGCATTGCGCTGTTCTAATGTAATTACCATAGTGCTTAGAATATTTTATGTCGTTGTTTAAATTCTGCCAAACTTTTTTCAAAGGATCCAACACCTGAAAATTCTTCATTTACCAGGCGAAGCTGGTTGTATGCATTCAGGATAAATCCATTTTCTTCCATCCATTTTGCCAATTGAATTTTTGCCAATGGACTTTTTTGAGCTTTTGCTTCTAAGTCCTCAATTAAGGCTTTCGAATTGTGAGTCACCTCATGATCGATGGGAACTTGTAAAAATACCTTTTTTGAGGTATTTCCCTTGTTATCTTTTATCCGAATAATATAAAATTGTCCATCCTCTAATGGAAACTTACTGGTGTTAATAGTCATGCTTCTTTCCTTGGTTTTCCATGAATTAAGCACTTCCTCCTTCATGTTCATCAGTTGAACCTCTACATTATTGGATTCGAAATCCCAAGACAAGTGAGCCTCTTGCCTAAATAAACGCGATTTCTCAGGAGCATGGAGCACAATTGGGAATTGATCAAAAAAGGCCCGTTCAACCGATCCAGTAATGTCCATATTACTCAAATAACTCTCATCTCCAGCATCTGTTAAATCTTTCACCACATACTTTAAGTACCGGGCTCCTATTCCATCACTTCCTCCATGAATA
>JBLHJD010000101.1:0-9047 GCA_047618705.1 Luteibaculaceae bacterium | reverse complement strand
GGGAGTGAAAGAGTAGGGAGTGGAGGAGTGAGTAATGCGGAAAAGGAGTGGTGGATAGGTTCCTCAAATCTCAAATCTCGCCCCTCAAAACTAGGGTCTTAATCCTCAATTAATCATAATGAAACCTACACTTAAGGAGAATAACTTCATCATCCTTTACTTGGTATATTAAACGGTGCTTACTATCTATTCTTCTTGACCAGTAACCAGAATATTTGTGCTTTAAGTCCTCCGGTTTTCCTTCACCAGAAAAGGGATTTCTGGTGATTTCTTTGATCAAGGAGTTTGCTTTTTTTTTAACTTTTGTTTATCGTGTTTTTGCCAAAATAAATGATCTTCCCAAGATTGATCTACAAAGGAATATTTCATTCTTCTAAAAGGCTTTTTGAAAAAGTATCCCCTTTCCTTACATTTAAGATCGCCTTATCCAAACGGTCTTCGTTTTTCCTAGAAGAAAGCTCATCATTTTTAGCACATAGGGAATTATACTCCGATAAGGACATAATTACAACGCCATTATCTTTTCCGCGATTAATAACTAAAGTCTCGAAATTGGAGGTTACCTTATCTAAATAACGTTTAAGGTCCTTTCTGAAATCTGAAATTGGTGCAGTTAACAGGCTATAAATTTTGTACAAAAATTAAAATCACCTACCCTCCCCCTCAACCCTCAAAACTCGCCCCTCAAAACTCACCCCTCAAAAACTCAAAACTCAAACCTCAAACCTCAAACCTCAAACCTCAAACCTCAAACCCTTCCCTTAAGGATCCACATCCAACGTTAACCTTACTCGCCTATACTTACTGTCCTTCTGCATTTCCATGCACAGGTTTTTCACCGTGCCTTTCCGCTGATTGAGGTGCTCGTTTTTGGCCAGTTTTACAATGATAATTCGGTGGTAGTTATTCCGCACGCGCTCTATGGGTGGAGACGTTGGGCCCAGTAGGATAAATTGATGCTGCCGCAGTGTCCGTGCCAAGTCTTGGGATAAATTATCAACCACATCCCGTTGCATAAAGGACATTTCTATCTTAATAAAACGTACAAAAGGAGGGAAGCCGTGATTTTTTCGGACAATCACTTCCTGCTTATAAAAGCCTTTCGTGTCCAACAACATGGCCAATCGAAATATGGGGTGGTAGGGTTGGAACGTTTGTACTATCGCCGTCCCGCGTTTGTCTTTCCGTCCAGATCGGCCTGCAACCTGAATGACCTGGTGGAAAGCACGTTCTTCTGCTCGGAAATCCGATTGGTTAAAAAACTGATCCCCGTTAATAATTCCCACCAAGTCGATATTGGCAAAATCGAAGCCTTTGGCAATCATTTGGGTTCCCACAATAATATCGCACTCCTGCTTGGTAATAGTACTAATAATGTGCTCCAAACTCTTTTTACCCCGGGTTGTATCATGGTCTACCCGCAGCACACGTGCTTTGGGAAACCACTTTTTAACTTCCTGTTCTATCTGTTCGGTTCCGTGCCCAATAAATTGCATCTTGGTACTGCTGCAACTCCGGCATTTGGCTTCATATCTATAGGTGTTTCCACACAAATGGCACCGCAGCAAATTTAAGTGCTGGTGGTAGGTTAAATTAACATCACAATCAGAACATTGCTGGTGGTTTCCGCAATCTTCACAAATTAGTACTGGCGCAAAACCCCGTCTGTTTTGGTACAATAAAACTTGCTTGCCCTCAATTAACCGCTGATCAATAGCCGTAAAAAGCATCTCGCTAAAAATACCCTTCATTTTTTTGGTCCGATTATCCACTTTTAAATCGGCCGTGAGAATTTCGGGTAAAGCCAGTCCACCATACCGCTTGTTTAAGGAAACATATTCTATTTTCTGATTGGCCACCCCAACTAAACTTTCCAAGGAAGGACTCGCCGTTCCCATTAAAAACTTAGCCCCGTGGATATGGGCCAACTGAAAAGCAGCATCGCGCCCATGGATCCGGGGCGATTTTAAATTTTGTTTGTGGCTTTGTTCGTGCTCTTCATCCACGATCACCAATCCCAAACTTCGGAAGGGCATAAATAGGGTAGACCTCGGGCCCACCACTAATTTTTTTTCACCGCTTTGCACGGCTTCCCAAGTCTCATGCCTTTCGTTAGCCGAAAACTTACTGTGGAAAACCGCCGCTTCATCTCCAAAAATGGCTTGAAATCGCTGTATGAGTTGGGTGCTGATTCCAATCTCAGGTAAAAGCAATAACACTTGCTGTCCCCGAGCTATGGCCTCTGCAATTAAATGAATATACACTTCCGTTTTCCCCGATCCAGTAACCCCATGAAACAAAACAGGCTTTTTGTTCTCGATGTGTTCCCGGATTTTTTCGTAGGCCCCAACCTGGAATTCACTTAACTCAGGGAAAGCCCCATGAGCATCGGCTGTTGGGATCCGGTTGGTCTGGTATTGAACAATTTTTATTACTTCTTTTTCAACCAAAGCCCGAACCACAGCATCACTAAATCCATATTTTTTACAAAAAGGAATTTTGGCAATTGGAACAGGGTTACCCGCAAAAGCCTTCGATTCACTAATATATTGTTGGATAAAATCGAGCTGTTTTGGGGCCCTACTGGCCTGATCAAAAATAGTTTTCCAACCCGCTTCGGAGTTATTACTTTCGATGTAAGGAACCGTTTTTTCGCTGTATTTTTCCTTAATCTGTTCCTCTTGAGCTATAAAGCCATTGGCAATTAAGCCTTTAAGGTGGTGTAAGTCGTGCGAATTAAGTGCGTCCCGCAATTCTTGTAAACTGCGTTTTCCTTCTCCCTGGATGTACTGGAAAAGGGACAGTTCATCCGCGTTGAGTTCACCCAAGCGGTCCTGAACGTCGGTGTGGGTGTATAAAAAAGTTTCGGATCGGAGTTTGAGCGTTGGCGGGAGTGCAGCATTCAAAACATCGCCTGGGGCACATAAATAGTACTCCCAAATCCATTGCCAAAATTGCAAACCCTTTGCATCAACAAGGGGAACTTTATCCAAAAAGCCCTCAATGTATTTGGCTTGGTATAGCTTGGGAGCTTCCTCGTGGATGGCTTGCACCACTCCTGTAACTAAACCCCGCCGCCCTAGTGGAACCAGGACACGCAATCCAATGAGCACCACCTTTTCATATCCCCTTGGAACCCGGTACGTAAGTACGGTGGGTAACGGAGAGCCAACAATGATATTGGCAAAAAGGGTGATCAATTAGGAGCGGTTTAACATCTTCGAAAAGATAGGAAGTTTTTGAATGGCAAGAGCACCCAATACAGCGTAAAATGTCCCCATTAATAAAAGACCCATTACACTAAGGGTGGAATACATTCCGGGCGTAAAAAAGGAAACGTAAGCTGCACGCATGCGCTCAATTTTCTCCGGTGTTTCCACTTCGGAACCATTAATGATTTCAGCTATTCGCTGTGGGAAGTATCCGGTATTGATCCACTTGTAGTAAATGAACAAAGCAATCCCTATAACTAGAGCGTACTTACCGGCATTTTGAACCCCAGACTTAATCATTTCGCCCAAGGTGGCACTACGATCCTTAATGAGTCCTGAAATCACAGCAAGGAGAATGAAAATCAAATGCCAAAAAACAACTAGTTGTCGTGCCAAATCTTCTTCTTCACACAAGGTGTATAACGCAAATCGGCCGCCCAAACCTAGGGCGACCAAAATGATAATATTGATGTTTTTTAGGGACATGCCTTAGCTATTCATCGAGATCAAAAATTCTTCATTGGATTTGGTTCCTTCCATTCTAGATTTCAGGAATTCCATAGCCTCAATCGGATTCATATCGCTCAAGTGTTTTCTCAAAATCCAAGTACGGTTAAGTTGATCCTTATCCAAAAGGAGATCTTCCCTACGTGTTCCTGAACCAAGAATATCAATGGCTGGGAAAACTCTACGGTTGGCAATCTTCCGATCCAACTGAACTTCCATGTTACCAGTTCCCTTAAATTCTTCGAAAATTACTTCATCCATTTTAGATCCTGTCTCAGTAAGAGCAGTAGCAATAATGGATAATGAACCACCATTCTCAATGTTCCGTGCCGCACCAAAGAAACGTTTTGGCTTGTGCAAGGCATTGGCATCAACCCCTCCAGAAAGTACTTTTCCAGATGCTGGAGAAACCGTGTTATAGGCCCGTGCTAAACGAGTAATGGAATCCAACAGGATAACCACATCGTGTCCACACTCCACCAAACGTTTGGCTTTTTCAAGGACAATGTTGGCCACTTTTACATGGCGATCAGCAGGCTCATCAAACGTAGATGCAATTACTTCTGCATTTACACTTCTTGCCATGTCGGTAACCTCCTCCGGACGTTCGTCAATAAGCAAAATAATAAGATACACCTCAGGGTGGTTAGCTGCAATAGCGTTGGCCACATCCTTCAGCAACATTGTTTTTCCCGTTTTTGGCTGAGCAACGATCATTCCACGTTGTCCTTTTCCAATAGGACAAAACAAATCTAAAGTCCGGGAAGAGATAGTACTCTCTTTTCCAGCTAGGTTAAATTTCTCCTGTGCAAATAGGGGGGTTAAATATTTAAAAGGAACACGATCCCGAACAAAATCTGGGTCACGTCCATTTATTTTTGAAACTTTTACAAGGGGGAAATACTTCTCACCTTCTCTTGGTGGACGCACATTCGCAGTTACGGTATCTCCCGTTTTTAAAGCGTAAAGCTTAATCTGGTGCTGACTTACATAAATATCATCCGGGGATGCCAAGTAGTTATAATCGGCGCTGCGCAAAAAACCATACCCATCTTGCATCGTTTCCAACACACCCTCATTTTCAATCAGGTTGTCAAAACTATATCCGATGTAAGAATCCTCTTCCCGCTCAAATTTCTTTTCTCGAACCGGTTTTGCTTCTTCCTTCGCATTGGAATTGCGGTTGTCAGCATTGCGCTCATTTTTACGCGGATCGTTTCTTTCGTTGCGTTCCGGTCTGTCGTTGCGCTCGGCCCTTTCTGGCCTGTCAGCACGCTCGTTGCGCTCTGGTCTGTCGTTGCGCTCAGTGCGTGCCGGACGTTCCGCTCTATCACTCCTAGGATTCGGACGGCTTGGGTCCTTGCGCTCACGAATAGTTCTATCCTCGCGGACCTGATCTTTCCCCTCTCGAGGCTCGCGAGCTTCCACCGGCGCTTTGTTTTCAGTTTTATCTGCTGCAGGAGCATTTGGCTCACGCGGTGCTTTTGGTGCACGAGCATCATTTTCCCTTGGTGCACGTGGCTCTCTCGGTTCTCTTGGCTCTCTTGCTGGCCTAACCTCCCTAGGAGCGCGCTCCTTTGATTCTGAAGTGTCAACTCGAGCGTCTACTCTTGGCTCCCTTGCTTCATCCTCGTTATTGCGCACAATGCGTTTTTTTACAGGACGCGATTTGTCCTCCTCAGAGGAATCACTTGGAGTTGCTTTTTCAGCCGGAGCTTGAATTGGTGCAGCTTGAACGGCTTGTGTTTGAACGGGTGCAGCAGTTTTTTCTTCCTGCTTTTCCTTTTGACGAATTTCTTGAACCAACTTCGGGTTCACTGCTTGTTCGTCTAAAATGCGGTAAATAAGGTCTTGCTTTTTAAGTGCTTCAACCTTTTTGATTTTTAGTGATTTGGCAAGATCACGTAGCTCAGCTACTTTTTTGCCATTTAATGACAATATGTCGTACATATATGGATGATGAAATTCAAGAAACTTGTTGGTATTTCTATCTGATTTGTTGAAAAACAAGGAACGGGTTGCGTTCCACAGATAAGGCGAAAGTATAAAAGTTTTTGTTTAAATCAAGTTTGAATCGATAAAATTCATATTTCCTCGACGATCTGCACAAAGAAAAAAATGCTTTCTGGTATGGGAAATTGCAGCAAGCCCATTACATTTGGGACAAACAAACAATTATGTTACAACGGATCCAAACCATATATTTAATCTTAGCCATGGCAACTTTAATGATGCCTTTTTTGGGAGATATTTTTACCCTTGAGTTTAGCGGGAGAGCCTTGTACGGCGTAGGTGTGGTTTCGGGTTCCGACCTGATTAAACAAACAGTACTTGCTGGTTTAGAAGGCTTTCATTTGGTGAGTATAATTGGCTTATTCCTGAATATTTTCCTCATTGTTTTTGTGATCTTTCAGTTTAAAAAAAGACCTCTTCAGTTAAAGTTAATCCGAGTTGCACACTTGTTAACCCTGGCTGTTTTAGTTTATTGGTTTATTAAAGCAGGCGAAATCAGCGAACAGTTCAGCGGTGTTGAAACCTTAAATGTAGCATATGGTATGCTGTTTTATGGACCGGTAGGAGCGGTAGCCTTTTTGATTCTAGCCCAAAAAGCGGTTAAAAAGGACGAGGATTTAGTAAAAAGTCTCGACAGACTTCGGTAGGCTATTTGGGGAGTTCCAAAATCTCCATATTCGTCATTTTTCCCGCAATTATGTCAAAACGAACTAGGGTCCGGACTGTATGAATACCATATTTGCCGGCGGCTCCCGGGTTCATGAACATCAGGTTTAATGATGGATCTTTCTTTATAAGTAGGATGTGCGAATGACCACAAATAAAAACATGGGGCTTTTCTTTTTTTAGTAATTCCCGAATTCCTTTGGCATAACGCGGAGGCCTTCCACCAATGTGGGTCATTAAAAAACGAATTCCCTGTATTTCCCAGCGCCGAATTTCAGGAAGATGGGCACGAGCAATGTTGTTGTCAATGTTCCCATACACAGACCGGGTATTATGGATAGCGGTTATTGGATCCAATCCAAGCTCCAAAGGCCCAATGTCTCCTGCATGCCAGACTTCCGCACACGGTTTCAAAAACTCCATTATCCCTTTATCAAGGTGTCCGTGGGTATCAGAAAGTAGACCAATTTTCATATGTTATTTTGAGTTGGCAAAATACGGGTTTGCATTCAGATACTCCTAACTTTGCCTCCAATGAAAACCAGGCGTCGTTTTTTTCTTTTTTTAGACTATGCGGGAACCCATTTTTGTGGGTACCAAATTCAACCCAATGGGAGAACAGTTCAGGAGGAGATCGAAAAGGCCCTCCAGAAATTATGCGGAACCAAAGTGCCTATTGTTGGCTGCGGTAGAACAGATGCCGGGGTGCATGCTAAAAACTTTGTGGCTCACTTCGATCTAGAGGAACTTCCCTTAGCCGAAGATAAGTTGGTGTATAAGCTAAATCGCATGATGCCTCAAGATATTTATATCCACCGCATAGAAGAAGTAAGTGTAGATTTACACGCTCGGTTTTCGGCCACAGCACGGACGTATCAGTATGATTTATCTACCCGGAAAAATCCCTTTAAAAAGGAGTTTGTTGCGGTAGAAAAAAGACCATTAAATTTTGAAGCCATGAATTTGGCCGCAAAACACGTTTTGTTAATGGAGGACTTCACCTCCTTTTGTAAATTGCATAGCGATAATAAAACCAACCTATGCGATGTAACTGCAGCACATTGGTTCCCTGTGGATGACGATGTTTGGCGGTTCGAAATTACGGCCAACCGGTTTTTGAGGAATATGGTTCGGGCAATTGTTGGGAGTTTGTTGGAAGTAGGGCTAGGGAAATGGTCGCAGGAAGATTTTATACGAATTTGTAAGGTTATGGATAGGAACCAAGCAGGAACTTCCGCACCCGGAAGTGGTTTGCATTTGGTGAAAATTCAATATCCCACTAGAAATATTTAAAATGAGTAAAGTAGCTGGAAAAGCATTCGATTTTGGCCTGTTTAAACGGGTTCTTGGTTTTGTGAAACCATACCGCATCCGATTTTATATTACCACTTTTCTCACGGTTCTGCTGGCGTTCTTGGGCCCCGTAAAACCCATGATGATAGGAGCAACCATCGATGATTATATTGTTCCGGGTAACGAAGAAGGGATGCTAAATTGGATTATGCTCATTGTTGCCGTTTTGGCTCTTGAAAGCCTGCTTCAGTTTTTCCAAACGTTTAGCGCAAACTGGCTTGGACAAGCGGTTACTATTGATATTAGATCCACTTTGTTCAAGCATATTCTTCGGTTTAAACTACGGTATTTCGATAAAAACCCAATCGGAACTTTGGTCACCCGGGTTATATCCGACATTGAAACCATGGGGAATATTTTCTCCCAAGGGATCCTCATTATTATTGGAGATATTCTAAAATTAGCCGTTGTAGTCGGGTATATGTTTTGGAAAGACTGGCAACTGGCCTTGTTCTGTATTATCTCCATTCCTTTCTTAGTAATTGCTACCAATATTTTTAAAAATGCCATCAAAAAGGCGTTTAAAGATGTCCGCATCCAAGTGGCCCGCCTCAACGCCTTTGTGCAGGAACATGTAACGGGAATGAGTGTGGTTCAGATTTTTAACCGGGAAAAGGTGGAATTTCAGCGTTTTAAAGCGATTAACGAAGAGCATAAAGTAGCCCATGTTAATTCTATTTGGGCCAATGCTATCTTTTTTCCAATAGTTGAAGTGTTGTCTGCAGCCTCTATTGCCTTCCTGGTTTGGTGGGGGGTTCACGAAATGGCTCAAGGTAGAATAACGGTTGGAGTAATATTTGAATTCATTCTTTTAATCCACATGCTTTTCCGCCCAATCAGGCAGTTGGCAGACCGGTTTAATGTCCTGCAAATGGGAATGGTTGGTTCTGAACGGGTTTTTAATCTTATGGACACGGATGAACGCATCAAGGACACCGGAACCTATGTGCCAGAAAAGTGGAGTGGAGGTATCACCTTCGAAAACATGGATTTTTCCTATGATGGCCTAAACAAGGTCCTAAAAAACATCAATCTAACTATTCCATCGGGTAAAACCCTTGCATTTGTTGGAGCCACGGGAGCAGGAAAGTCGTCCATGGTAAATGTGTTGTCCCGCTTTTATGAGTTCGATGCCGGGGATATTAAAATTGATGGTGTCTCTATTCGGGATTATCCACTAGACTATCTCCGGAGCCATATTGGTGTTGTGTTGCAGGACGTTTTCCTTTTTTCAGACACGGTTTATAATAACATTACCCTCAAGAACCCGGATATTTCAATGGAAGAGGTGATCGA
>JBLHJD010000100.1:0-9248 GCA_047618705.1 Luteibaculaceae bacterium | reverse complement strand
GTTTTGGCAACCCAAATCATCCACCACATTAGCCCAATATTCGCCTGAAACATTGACGGTCCTAGTTTCTCCGACAAAGCCATTTTCCCAAAACACGGTGAAACCAGCAGTTACATTCGATTCGAGAACCACATTTCCCGGACCACAGGTATCTTGATCTGGACCCAAACTAATGCTCGGCAAACTGCGCACAGCAAGATTAATACTGTCTTGTGTTACACACATCCGATTGGACACTTCAAGCCAATACAAACCTGCCGATGCTATTTCTCTTTGAGGCGAGGTCGAGTTATTTTCCCACAGAAGGCTATATGTTGGTGGGTAAGCTAGATTTATGGCCTTTGAATCACCTACGCATACCGTTGTATCGGGCCCTAAGTCTAGTTGAGGGTATTCCAGAAACAGCAGGTTAATACTGTCCCGATCTGTACATTCTCCAACCTGCACTTCCGCCCAAACTTCACTGCTTGTTTTAATCCTTTTACTGCTGGAAAAAGACCCATCGTTCCATTGAATTTTATACCCTCCTGCAAAACCTAAGTTAAGATCTACCGAATCCCCTTCGCATAAGGTGGTGTCGGGTCCAAAGCTAAACTGAGGTGGTGGTAGAAAAGAAATAAGAACACTATCTCGCCGTGCACATTGGCCCTGATTTACGTGCAACCAATATTCCCCTGGATCTTTAATAAATCGCTTTTCTGAATTGGATCCATCTTCCCAAAGTAGGTCAGAACTAGGCGGGTAATTACCCCCAAGTTCAATGGAGTCTCCTAGACACAGAAGTGAATCTGGACCTAAGTCTACCATGGGGATAGCAATTACATTAAGATTAAGCGTATCCTGTGTGGAACAATTTCCCAAAGAGACTGCTGCCCAATATTCCCCTTTGCTTTTCAAAACCCGCTGCATGCTTCTATTTCCGTCATTCCAAAAAACCAAATAATCCGAAGAATAACCGAGATCAATGAGCATGGAATCGCCCATGCAAATGGAGGAATCTGGCCCCAAATCAACCAAAGGTACAGGGCGTACTTGGAGCAGAATGGTATCCCGTGCTGCACACATATCATTGCTCACGTTTAACCAGTATTCACCTGAAGTAAACAATTTTCTGTCTGCAGTATCGGACCCGTTTTCCCAGTTAATGAGGTATGATGGTGGATATGCAAAGTTGAAATTTAAGGTGTCCTTTAAACAAACAGCAGTATCCGGACCCAAGCTAACAACCGGGAAGGGAATAACCGTAATCACAATACTATCTCTATTTGTACAATGTGCATTTGCCACTTCCAGCCAATATTCCCCAGAAATAAGGATGTTTCTGTTTAAGGTAGTTTCTCCGTCATTCCATATTCCGGTATAACTTGGGGGAAAGCTAGCTTGAATTTGTACGGCGTCTCCGGAACAAAATGAAGTGTCAGGACCGAGGGATACTTCTGGAAGCGCTAAAACATCTATTTGGATGGAATCCCGGGACTTGCAGGAATTATAATCTACCTCTAACCAGTATATGCCAATGGAATCCAGGGTTCGCAGGCCTACATTACTTCCATCGTCCCAAAGGACAATGTGGTCATTTGAGTATTGGCCATTAACAATTAAAGAATCTCCGGAACACAGAGACGTGTCTGGCCCTAAATCCACAATTGGGTATTCAAAAACATGCAATTCTACACTATCTCGGATAGCACAATTAGCTACTGAAATTTCAAGCCAATAAAGTCCATCTTGGGTTAGGGTTCTGTTCCTGGATATAAGTCCATCCTTCCAAAGCACCTTATAGGCTGGTGGCATATTAATGTTGACCACCAAGGAGTCATCTCCTGCACAAAAGGTTTTGTCGGGTCCAAAATCAAAGACCGGTGGAGGAACAAAATCGAGCGTAATGGAATCCCGAGTGGCACAAACATCATTGGAAATTTCAGCCCAAAAAACACCGGCTGTTTTTAAAACGCGTTCAATATTATTACTTCCATCTTCCCAAAGTATGGTGTGGTTTTGCGGGTAATTAAGCTCTATAATCACCGAATCACCTATACAGTAGGACGAATCTGGCCCTAGGTTAACCGACGGGCTTGGTAAAATGCCTAAATAAATACTGTCTCGGGCTTTGCATCCCCCATTCGCTACTTCCAACCAATATTGTCCCTGGACGAACAGAAAACGATTTGCATTTTGAAACCCATCGTTCCAGTTGAAGGTGTGCCCTGGTGGAATGGTTGCGTTTATCGCCAATGAATCACCGCCACACAAAGTAGTATCTGGCCTTAATTCAACAAATGGAGTAGTAACAAATTTTAGGTTGATACTATCTCTTGCACTACATCTTCCGTTGCTAATTTCAACCCAATATAAACCTTCCGTTTTTAGGTTTCTATCGGTTCCGGTATGTCCGTTTTCCCATTCAATGGTATGACCAGGGGATTGGCTGATGGTGAGCAACAAAGAATCGCCCGTGCACAAAGTGGTATCCGGTGCTAAAGCAAGTAGGGGGTTCGGTATTACATCAACCAAAATACTATCTCTGGCTGTGCAAGCTCCATTGTCGATTTCCACCCAGAACAAGCCACTTTCTTTAATGGTCCGATTTTGATCAGGAAATCCGTCATTCCATGTATAATCGGTGCCTATTGGAACAGTGAAGTTGATTGACACAGAGTCTCCCTCACAAAAGGTAGTATCCTTACCGAGGTAAATACTTGGTTTTGGAGCAAAACTTAGATTGATGCTATCTCTTTTATTGCAGTCCCCATTATCCAACTCCACCCAATAGTTTCCGTCCGTATAAAAAACTCGATTTAATGCATTGGATCCATCATTCCAGATAACATTGTGACCCAATGGATTTGGCACTGCAACTACCAAAGAATCCCCAGTGCATAATACCGTGTCTTTTGCTACATCCAAATCAATTTTACACCCCAGACAAACAATCTCTTTTTGAAAATTTATTTCTTTTTGAGTAATAGCCGTGCTCAAAAAATTGGGGCAGTTTCCTTCTGGATAGTTGTGAATTTTCGGAATAACAATTGCATCAACACCCAAATAAACCAAAGCACTTTGATTCTGACAGGTATCTTGAGAAAGCTCATCTAGTGCAGCTGAGTACAAAAAAAGATCTTTGTCTGCGCCCGATCCGCTTGTGTTTCCAATAAGAGTAAGCCGAGATCCATCCCAGTGCATCCGGCTAAATTGATCCAAGGTACCGATGGTAAAAGCCTTGGCAGAAATGAAATCTCCTGTACCAGAAAGTTTCATTAAGACGGCTTGTTGGGTACCCAACGTTTTATCTAAAACGTGCCCTACGGCATATATTTCTCCATTAATCTCCAGAATGTCATTAATGATTTCATCTTTGGTGCTTCCATACGTTTTCTGCCAAACCAAATTTCCGTCAGAATCTACTTTCTGTACAAGCATATCCAAACTATTTACGGCATTGTTTTTGGCAAAAGCTCCGGCCAAAATAAAACCTCCATCCGCAGATTTTGTCATGCAATTGGGTCTTGTATACCCCGAATAGTCATACCCCTTTATCCATCCCACTGTACCATCCATTCTCAGATTAAATAAGCGTATTTGATGGTCCGTATTGGATTGCGAAAAATTAGCATACTTGCCCAGGAATACCACTGAGCCATTGTCATGAACGGCCGCATCATAGGCGTGAACCTCACCATTACTAGTTTCCTCAACTGCTTGGTTGAAAAACTTAGACCATTGCTTTATCCCTAGATTAGTATACTTATATGCCGTAAACCGATTGGACATCCCAATGGAGCGCTCCAGCATTCCATAAATTATGTAACCGTTGTCTTGTGTAGGAATGGTGAGATGTAACCGATCTTGATCAAAGCCAACTTCTTGACTTGTTCCGGGAACAATTACCCCTGATGAGGTAATTTCGAAATACAAAGAGGAGTAGCTGTTTTTCCTTAATCCGGAAATAAATAGGTTCCCACTGGGTAAAAGAATTGCACTGTGAGCCCGCTCAGTATTGCCGGCTTCACCGTAACTAAAGGACCAAATTGGGTCTAAATTGGAGCTAATGCGAGTGATAAAAAAGTCTCCTGAAGGATCTTCCTTCGTTGTGCTTCCGAGAAGTAGGAGGTCTCCATTCGGAAAAAGAAAACTTCCGTAAATAATTTCGTCCCCAACCTCCTTTAACACCTCCTGTCTGGGTTGTGCCGATACATTTGGTGCAAAACTAAAACCTAGTAATATTGAAAAAAAGCATAGCAATATACCCCTGAGCGGAACACAAAATACCGAAGAAGAATTTTCGGGCAAGGACATAATGGCTGTTTAACTTGGGTTAAGTGGTTGACTGTTAAACGGTAATCATCTAAAGGGGTTGCCTTTGGAGTCATTTACCCCGTTATTTTCCGACCACCACCCACCACTCATTCCCCAACCTTGGCGCAATGGAATACTCACAACCTACTATTTTAACCTCCTCAAACACCTCTGAGAGTCCAAATAGCAAATCATCTTCCGAGCAATGAAAAGGAGGGCCGCCAGCTGAAATCTGCTTAAAAAACACCCCTATAAGCTTTCCTTTGCTTGCAAGTAGTTCTCCCATTTTCTGAAAATAGGCTTTCCGCATTGCGGGTGGAAGGGCACAAAAAAAAGTTTGTTCTAAAATGAGGTCGAACTTCTGGCTTTCGGCGAAAAAGTCGCCACAGATCCAGGATACAGTGCTGTTGGGATGGTTTTTCTTTTGCGCTTGGATTACCTCGGGTGCCCAATCTAATACCACAATATTGGTATAGCCCTGTTGCTCCAGCCAAATGGCCTCATGCCCACCCCCAGCGCCGGGAATTAATATTCGGGTGTCCTTGGGAGGCTGAACCTTAGAAAACCACTGAACAAAGGCGGGAGATACTTCCTTTAATTGCCACGGGGTATCCGTTGCCTTATAACGTTTGCTCCAGTACTCTTGAGAAAATATTTTATCGTTCATGTCCTGTTAAAATCAACCCGCTGCTTACCCCTCCCATTCACCAATCCCTTTTCCGAAAATAGCAATTTACCTCGCTGGAAACATTTTACCCATAAAAAGTAAAGGCCAAAAAAAAGCCCCGACTCTCATCGGGGCTTTCTAGCTTATTTTTCCATGACAAAATCCTCCAGGAACTTCGTGGTGAAGTCTCCCTCTCGGAATTTTGGGTTTCGCATCAGTTGTTGATGGAAAGGAATAGTGGTTTTTACACCTTCAATAACGTATTCGCTCAGCGCTCGTTCCATTTTTTTGATGGCTTCTTCTCGGGTTTGTGCAACCGTAATGAGTTTAGAAATCATGGAATCGTAATACGGTGGAATGGTATAGTTGGCATACACATGTGTGTCTATCCGCACTCCATGTCCACCTGGCGCATGGTAAGTAGTAATTCTACCTGGGCTTGGTCTAAACCCTGCATGGGGATCCTCGGCATTAATCCGACACTGAATCGCGTGCATGGTAGGGTAGTAGTTTTTCCCAGAAATTTTTTCTCCAAAAGCAATTTTGATTTGTTCTTTGATCAAGTCAAAATTGATTACTTCTTCTGTAATAGTGTGCTCTACTTGGATACGGGTATTCATTTCCATGAAGTAGAAGTTCCGATTTACATCCACCAAAAATTCAACCGTACCTACTCCTTCGTATTGTACAGCTGATGCAGCTTTTACAGCTGCTGCACCCATTTTTTCACGAAGTTCATCGGTCATGTAAGGGGAAGGCGTTTCTTCCACCAACTTTTGGTGCCTTCTTTGAATGGAGCAATCCCGCTCAGACATGTGACAGAAGTTCCCGTGTTGATCTCCCGCAATTTGGATTTCGATATGGCGCGGTTCTACAATGAATTTCTCCATGTACATCCCGTCATTTCCGAAAGCCGCTTTTGCTTCTCTTCGGGTAGATTCCCAAGCGCGCGCCAAATCTTCATCGTCAACAGCAACACTCATACCCTTACCTCCTCCACCAGCGGTGGCTTTCAGCATAATAGGGTATTTAATTTTGTTGGCAACTTTGGTTGCGTCTTTGAGGTCTTTCAGGATTCCTTCTGAACCAGGAATACAGGGAACACCGGCCTTAATCATGGTAGTTTTAGCCGAGGCTTTGTCTCCCATACCATCAATCATTTCTGGAGAAGCTCCAATAAACTTGATGCCATGGTCGGCACAAACCTTGGAAAACTTGGCGTTTTCCGACAAAAACCCGTAGCCCGGATGGATTGCATCCGAGTTGGTGATTTCTGCAGCGGCAATAATATTTGGGATCTTCAGGTAGGACTCTGAGCTAGGAGCAGGACCAATGCACACAGCCTCATCGGCAAAACGTACATGTAGTGAATCCTGGTCTGCTGTGGAGTACACGGCTACCGTTTTGATTCCCATTTCTTTACAGGTGCGAATAACGCGCAAAGCGATTTCACCCCTATTGGCAATTAATATTTTCTTAAACACAGTGATCGTATTCGTTAACCAATAAATGGACTAAGAAGGATCTACCAAGAAAAGTGGTTGATCGTATTCTACTGGCGACGCATCGTCCACCAATACCTTCACGATTTTACCGGAAATCTCAGCCTCAATTTCATTGAACAATTTCATGGCTTCGATAATGCAAATTACTTTTCCAGGCTTAATGTCGTCTCCAACATTTACGAAAGATTCTTTATCTGGCCCTGAAGAGCGGTAGAAAGTTCCAATCATAGGCGATTTAACCGTAATGTAATTGGCGTTTTCCTCTGCTTTTGGAGCAGGAGTTTCGGCTGGCGCGGCTGCTGGAGCAGCTGCTGCTGGCAAAGGCATAGCTTGTGGCATGGCCATTTGCACCTGAGGCATCATTGGAACTTCCGCTCCACCTTTGCGACGTTTAAAATCACTTTCTGATTTGATCGTGATTTTGAAATCCTTTTGTTCGATTTCTACTTCGTTTACTCCCGACTTGGAAACAAACTTAATTAGATCTTGAATTTCGTTTATAGTCATATCCGAAATTTTTTTGGTTTCGAGTTTAGTTATTTGTTTTGCTGTCATAGGCCCATTTCACTAGAACACTTCCCCAAGTGAAACCGCCACCAAATGCAGCTAATACTATATTATCTCCTTTATTCAGTTTGTTTTCCCACTCCCATAAGCACAATGGAATTGTACCGCTGGTGGTGTTCCCAAACTTCTCAATATTGATCATCACCTTCTCGGGATCCAATCCCATGCGTCGACCACAAGCGTCAATAATACGAAGATTTGCTTGATGTGGAACCAACCAGGATATATCATCCGCAGTTAAATTGTTCCTTTCCATGATTTCCGCAGACACATCAGCCATGTTTTTTACCGCAAACTTAAACACCGTTTGTCCTTCTTGGTAAATGTAATGCTCTCTTGCATCTATGGTTTCGTGACTAGCCGGACGTACAGATCCTCCTGCTTTTTGGTGTAGGTGGTGGCGACCAGATCCATCGGATCTTAAAATACTGTCTTGAATTCCCACATCTTCTGATGTTGGCTCCAGCAGTACTGCTCCGGCACCATCTCCAAAAATAACGCACGTTTGGCGGTCTTCATAATCTACAATTGCAGACATTTTATCCGAACCAACCACAACTACTTTTTTGTGTTTCCCTGTTTCAATAAACTGGGAACCGGTAACTAGGCCGTATAAGAAACCAGAACAAGCCGCGTTAATATCGAAACCGAAGGCGTTTTTTGCTCCTATTTTGTCGCACACCACATTGGCTGTTGCGGGAAACTGATAATCACCAGTAACCGTACAAACAATGAGTAAGTCGATTTCGTTTGGATCCATGTTCATTTTTTCGCACAGACCTTTTACGGCTCCTGCGGCTAAATCTGAACACCCTTTCCCTTCCCCTTTTAAAATACGTCTTTCTTTAATTCCAGTACGAGTAAGAATCCACTCGTCCGTGGTATCAACCATGGTCTCCAACTCTTCATTGGTAAGCACATAGTCCGGTACATATCCGTGTACCCCTGTGATTGCTGCATTTAGTTTTTCCATAAACTTCGATCGCAATTTTTGCTGGGAAAAAGCCACAATTATCCCACAAAATATTCTGGTAAAGATATAATAAACTCTTAATTAGAGGGCAAAAAAAATGCCCCCGAAAAAATCGGAGGCACTATAAAAATGTATGCGCTAAACAATTAAGCAGCAACTTCCTTTTCAGCAATTACTTGCCCTCTGTAATAAAGTTTCCCCTCGTGCCAATGTGCGCGGTGGCGCAAATGAGGCTGACCAGTTGTAGGACAAATTGAAATGGTTGGAGCAGAAGTTTTGTAGTGCGTACGACGTTTGTCCCTTCTCGATTTCGACTGCCTTCTTTTAGGATGTGCCATTGTTGTTGTATTTAGTTAAAATTTTAATCCTTTTAATGCGTCCCATTTGGGATCTGTTTGTTCTTCTGTCTCCTTATCTACTAAGTATTGCGATTTCAGTTTCTCCAATACGTCCTGATCACATTCCTCCTCATCTTCATGCTGGGGATTCAATGGCAATGCCAATGAAATTGCTTCATACACGTACTGACTCACGTGAATTTCATGCTCATGGGGTTTCACCATAATTATGTCATCCGTGACATCGAGGTCGTCTTCTCCAAATTTTACAAAAAACTTGGCGTCTCCCTCAATTTCCTGCAACATCCTGCCTCCACACCGTGAACACAATGTTTCCACTTCTCCAGAAACTGAAAACGAAATCACAAACAAGTTTGTGCCCTTTTCAAATTCCAGATCTACCGCTACAGATCCTGTTTCTACAATACTTCCTTCAAAGGATTCAAAGAACTCTTGCCCAATATCAAATCGATATTCATGGAGGCCTTCTTTCAAGCCCGTAAATGCAATTTTTACGTCCTTTTGCTTATCCACGTCTACTGATTTTTGGGGGACAAATTTATTAAAATATTTATTAACAGCCCTTAGTTAACTTATTTTTTTCCCTTTTTTTATTTCAAGGACATTTGAAGTCATCTCCTTATGCTTCAGCCGATTATTAAAAATCGTGCACGCTTCATAAATCGCCCGACGCATAGAATCCCCGCTAGCCTTATTCAGGCCTGCAATTTCCATCGCCGTTCCGTGGTCCGGTGATGTCCTCACAACAGGTAAGCCAGCTGTAAAATTAACTCCACCCCCAAAGCTCAATGCTTTAAAAGGAGTTAATCCTTGGTCGTGATACATGGCCAAAACGCCATCGTACTTTCCAACCTGTGCACTTCCAAAAAAACCGTCTGCCG
>JBLHJD010000099.1:0-9262 GCA_047618705.1 Luteibaculaceae bacterium | reverse complement strand
GAAAAATCCAACATGAGGGTAACTCTAAGATTCGTCTCATCATCGAACTTTTTCACGAATAACTTTTCTGTTCGTCCGTACAACTTCCAATCCACATGCCTAAAAGAATCGCCACGTATGTAGTTGCGGTATTCAGCAAATTCAACTGAGTACCCATGAAATGGACTTTTGTGGAGTCCGGTTAAAAAACCTTCCATGAGGCTTTTGGCCAACACTTCCAGGTTTCGAACTTCTATTACATCTGCGGTTTTCAAGACTTTTAAAGTATAAAAAAAGCCAACGCATGTACCGTTGGCTTTCAATTTATCAGATTGTTGATGGATTACATTTGTGCATCCAACTTTTCAGAAAGAACGTTTTTTGCAACAGCCCCTACAGACTTGTCTACAACTTCACCATTCTTAATGAACAAAATAGTAGGAATACTTCTTATTCCGTATTTTCCAGAAACCTCAGGGTTTTCGTCAACATTCACTTTTCCAACAACGGCTTTACCATCATAATCGTTGTGAATTTCGTCAACAACTGGCCCTAACATTCTACATGGTCCACACCATTCAGCCCAAAAATCCAAAAGGACTGGCTTATCGGATTTCAAAACCAATTCCTCAAAGTTCGCGTCGGTTATTTCAACTGCCATAATAATTTGTTTTTCTTTTCAAAGATATTACAAATATCAAACCTAATAAAATTCTATGCCATTCTGTCTGTTACTCCAACTTGTTAAGTAGGGTAGAAAACAGGGTTAACTCGTCTTCACTAAAGCCTTTAAACACGGATTGCTGAATTGCAAACACCTCCGTTTTCATACTCGCCAAAAGGGAAATTCCTTTCGGGGTAATTTTCAGTTCTACTCGCCGTCTATTATCGGGGCAGACATTCCGCTCTATTAAAGTAAGACGTTCCAATTTATACAACAAGCGGGTTAAGTCCACCCCTTTTTCGATCATCCGCTCCTTAATGTCTGCCGGATACAAAACCTCGGGGAAAGCCCCGTTCAGGATACGCAGGACATTATAATGCTGCACCAAGAATCCGTGCTCGCTAGACACGGCGTTGAGCTTATCCCTGAGGGCCCCCGCCGCGTACAACAAGCCTACCACCAATTCTTGGTTTAAACTCTCAAACGAGTTCTGATGTATTGCCTTTTTTAAATCCAATTACTTTACGTGTATTTTATCTCTTAACATCTTTGTTTCGGCTAGAAGCTCATTCAGGTCTCCATCAAGTTCCCCACTATTGAGTACCACTCCCATTCTCCTATACTTTCGTTGGCTTGGTTTCCCGAAATCCCGAAAATCCACATTGGTTCCCGAAGCTAAAACGGTGTCTAAACCAAGGAAACGTGCATTCCTCTCTGATATTCCTTCCGCCAACAACACCGCTGAAACGCCCAGTCTTCTTGCTGTGATTTCAGGAATTGGCAATCCTAAAACTGCCCGGGCATGCAATTGAAATTCACTTAAGTTTTGGCTTCCTGACAAAGTTACCATCCCTGTGTCATGAGGCCGTGGGGATAGCTCGGAAAAATAAACCTCGTTCTTCCCAATAAAAAACTCCACTCCCCAAAGACCGTGACCTTCCAAGGCGGAAGTCACCTTTTTTGCCATATCAATGGCTTCATTTAAAAGGTGTTTTTCCATCGGAACTGGTTGCCAACTTTCTTGGTAATCACCTCTTTCTTGCCTGTGTCCAATGGGAGGACAAACAAGGGTTTCTCCCTGTTTTTGAGTAACGGTTAAAAGGGTTATTTCGTATTCAAAATCAACAAAAGCCTCCACAATAAGCTCCACCAAATCGCCCCGACTTCCAGCCTGAGCAAAATCCCAAGCTTTTTCGCAATCCGCAGGGCTTTTCAGAACACTTTGCCCTTTCCCTGAGGAAGACATCAAAGGCTTCACCACACACGGGAATCCAACGGCTTCTGCTCCTGACTTCAGCTCACCTATATCCAACGCATACCTGTAATTGGCTGTTTTTAAACCCAGTTCTTTTGCCGCTAGGTCCCGAATCAGTTTTCGATTCATAGTGAAATTAGCCGCTTTTGCGGAGGGCACCACCTGAATTCCTTGTTTTTCATAGTCATAGAAGCGCTCTGTACGGATGGCCTCAATTTCAGGAATAATAATATCTGGTTGAAATTCTTTTACCAAAGCATCAAGTTCATCTCCAACCAGCATGTTAATTACTCTGGAATCATTGGCTACCTGCATTGCCGGAGCCCCCGCATAATTATCAACAGCGCAAACCCATTGACCCATTTGTTGGAGGGCAATAACCAACTCTTTTCCTAACTCGCCTGAACCTAAAAGCACTATTTTTTTCATCCTTCTAACTATCAATTCTCCTTACCTTTACACGGTAACAAGCCTCAAAATAAAGCTTAATTTTGCCAAAAAAGAAAATTGCGCGTAGTTTCTCCCTACTCCTACTCCTATTCTTTGGTTTTACACAATAGGAGGCTCTTGGCCAGGACCGTGTTAATCACGATAGTATTTAGCCAGAATAAGCCAACAGTTCAGAAGAACGAATTTGGATAGTTCCTTGTTTTATGCACAAAAGGCAAAACAGTAGTGCAAAAAAAACAAATTGGACTCTGTACTAGGCGGGGCAAACTACTTGGAGCGATTACGCTATTATTGTAAAGACAATTATCCATTCGCTTTCTTGCATTTTGATTCGGGTTTCCGATTTACGGAACACGCTTCTGATTGAATATGGACGCTTCTCAAAAAAACCATTCCGTGTAAATAAAAATGAGGTAATAGGCAATAATCTTGAATTTCTTGAGAATATTCATAAACACCGCACCAAGGTTATTAATTCGTTTAATCTGCAAAAAGACCCTATCCCATTTACTAAACAATTAAGGCGTTTAAAAGGGGGGGGCAAAACGCCGCTCATAAATAGGGCGTGGAAGGCCAACTTTCCGAAAGTGAATTAACTATAGAAGAATTTCAATCATCCAAGTCCAATATTGAATCATTTGCGGGTGTCTTTTTAAAATATGGACTGGCCCTTTTCTTAATTTCCATTACTGATTTAAGAATAAGATTACTCGAAAATTTGGTGGAACAGGGCTTGGTTTAGCCATTGTCAAGAATTTGATCGAAGAAATGGGCGGAAGCATTTCCCTAACAAGTAAAGTTGGAGAAGGATCCACATTTTCGTTTTCTTTCCCAATTGAAGTTGGTCAAACAAGGGTGTCATTAGAAGCATCACCTGCGGAAGCTGAGAACTTATTAGAGGGTAAGCGGATATTAATTATGGAGGATCAAAAAGTCAATCCGTTAATTCTTGCCAAAACTTCAATAAGTGGTGTGTTATTTATGAATTAGCCAATAACGGATTTGAGGGTATTTTCATGGTCACCAAACACGATTGTTCCGACATTATTCTGATGGATCTTCATATGCCAGGAATGGACGGAGTTGAGGCTACAAGGAAGATTAAATTATTTTGTGAAACGCCTGTTATACGTCTTACTGCTGACACAAACCAGGACATTAAAAAGGAAATTTTCGATAATGTAATTATCAAGCCTATTGATTCCAAATCGCTCCACCGTATATTGAACAATGTGGTTCAACAAAAAAGGGGTAAGCACTTTTAAATTTTTCTGATAATAATCACTGCGAAATTGAGCGGATTTGAATCAAATCAATCCGTACATTTGGGCAAAATAATTTTCCATGAGCGAACAAAGAACACATACTCCGTGTTTAATTATTGGTTCCGGACCTGCCGGATATACTGCTGCTATATACGCTGCCAGAGCAGATTTGAAACCATTAATGATAGAAGGACTTCAACCAGGAGGTCAGTTAACTGAAACAACTGAGGTTGATAATTTCCCAGGATATCCAACTGGAATAAATGGCCCACAAATGATGATCGATTTGAAGGAGCAAGCAGCTCGTTTCGATACCGAAATCAGATCGGGATTGGTGACTAAAGTTGATCTTTCTTCGGCTCCATTTAAAGCTACCGTAAACGGCGATTACGAATTAACAGCTGATACCGTTATTATATCCACTGGAGCTTCTGCAAAATGGCTTGGATTGGAAAGTGAGATCCGGTTACGCGACATTGGTGGTGGAGTTTCTGCTTGTGCAGTTTGCGACGGATTCTTTTACCGGGGTCAAGAAGTAGTTATTGTTGGTGCTGGAGACAGTGCTTGTGAAGAAGCTACTTACCTTGCTAAGTTGTGTAAGAAGGTAACAATGTTAGTACGTAAGGATGACTTTAGAGCTTCCAAAGCGATGGTTCATCGGGTAGAGAGAACAGAAAACATTACCGTTCTGTTTAATCATGAAACGGTAGAGGTACTTGGAAAAGAAGGTGTAGAAGGTGTTAAGGTGATTAATAACCAAACACAAGAAACAAGCGAAATTACTGCTACTGGATTTTTTGTTGCTATTGGTCACAAACCAAACACCGACATTTTCAAAGGTCAAATTACCCTGGATAAAGAGGAATACATTGTAAACAACAAAGGAACAGCTGGAACCAACATCCCTGGTGTTTTTGTTTCTGGTGATGCTGCCGACAAAGTTTACAGGCAAGCTGTTACTGCTGCGGGAACGGGTTGTATGGCTGCTCTAGAAGCAGAGCGTTACTTGGCTGCTCAAGAATAAGATCCCCAAAAATTTTAGCATAAAAAAACCGGATGGGCTAGCCCATCCGGTTTTTTTTATGTCCAATACTTTAATTAAAGCTTCACGAATTTCTCGACCCTGGAGGCATCACCATTGGTGATTTCAATTACATACACTCCAGAAGCCCATTGTGCTGTATTTAACTGAAGGTCTCCTTTAAAGCTAGGTAATTCTTTAATGATTCGTCCATCCACAGTTCTTATCCGAACTCCCACACCATCCAAACTTGGATAGCTTAGTTTTAAGATATCATCAAATGGATTTGGGTACAGGTTGAATTTAGCTAATTTAAACTCATCCTCAATACCTAGGACTACGTGGAATTCGCACGCGCTACTTGTTTCCCCGCAAATATTCTCCAAGTACAAACAAACCGTATAACTGTGATCTACCGCTGGGTAGGTGTAGGCTACGAAGTTTTGGTTTTCGACAAACACGCCATTCCCTAAATCCCAAACCACTCTGGAGTAATCTCCCTCAGAAAGGTTGGCTAAAAGGATAGTTCTATCATCAAAATCAGATTCGAAAATTGCCGTAATCTCATTACATAAGGTGATTTCTTGGCAAGTAATACTTGTATCGTTACACACGTTAATAGATCGTAAGCAGATGCTATATGTTCCTGTTTCTTCTGGAAATTGATAGGTTATATTTTCAGTATACAAGGTATCGCCTGTACTAATAATCCAAGCTGTTTCACTAGCATCACCGTAGGTAAGGTTCGAAAACTCGACCTCATTGTCTTTTCCAAAGAAGTAACTAAAGTTACTTCTAATGGAATCACACACGTTAACCACTTTTGTTTCTGTAACCGTTCCACAAATGTTGGAAATGGTTAAAGAAACTGAATAAGCCCTATCTCCATCTTCGAATAAGTGGGAAGGGTTTGGTTGTGAGCTAGTGGTGTTTTGACTGTTCTGTTGATCATCGAAAAACCAGAAATAATTTGGATCAAACTTGTTGTTGGTATTGCTTGTGAAATGCAACAAAAATGGATTATTTGCATCGTAAACATAGGTCCAATCATTAACGGGTAAAGGGCAATCTGGTGAAAACAACTGAACGTCAGTAAGTGAATCCTCACAGGCGTTTACGGCGGTGTATTCAATGCTAAATGGCCCTGGACCGTTGAAGGAATATGGGATTGAAGGGAATCCATTCCGGATGGTATCCGTTCCTATTACAATTTCCCAATCGTCCGGGGTATACAAGCTGTTATCAATAAAGGTGTACAAAAACGGGTCGTCCTGATCCTGTACAAGGGAATAATCAACAACCAGAGGAGCACAAGCTAAATCAAACGTTAGATTTTTTAGTGTGTCCCATGCACAGTGATTCCGAACTGCCAAGGCAAAGCGAACTCCAGTAGTATCATTAGGATAGGTAAATACTGTATCCGAATTATTGGCTACAAAAGGTCCATCTTCCAGACTCCATGCCCATTGCTGCGCACGAAGCGTGGTATCATTCAGGATTATCTTAAAATCTACATTCTCATACAATAACTCATATTTAATGTCTGGATCAGAACAAACAACATCGGATGGCTTACACACTTGTTCGCTAGAACATTTTGTGTCGGCGTCACTAACAATTAGGCAGGTATTGTAACTTCCTCTTCCTGGGAATGTATGGAATGGATTTATATCTGACGAAGATGTTCCGTCTCCAAAAAGCCAAATGTAAGCCGCAACATTTCCAGAGCTCGCAGTTACTTCAAAGGAGAAATCTACTTCATTCTGAATATCTGTAATTTCAAAATCAACCGTTGGAAGATCAAAAACACCAAAAATGATACTATCACTAACTACACCACAACCATATTTGTTCCCTACAAAAAAGGCGGTATCTCCATCTTGCATTCCATCATATAAGAAAGCGGTGTTGTTCGGGTCAGAACTAACGATTGTGTTATTCACCCACAAATCGATGGATTCGAAGGTAGAAATAGTGAAATCGAAAAGGGCGTTGTAGGTGTACTCTACTCCTAAGCAAAGGCTATCTGGGTGTAATAAATCAAATACAAAATCAATTGGGTACGGGATTTTATCTAGAAGAATTCCCGAAGGGAAATAAGTCATGTTTTCAGAAATCACAACTCCTGGTTGAGCGTCAGGGGCAAACCCTCTATTTGTTCCTTGAACTACGGTCTGAGTTCCGCTAAGTAATACGTTCTCATAGAACATTTTTATAATTCCACCGGAACCACCACCACCATCATTTGTTGTACTGTCAGCCCAAGTTCCCAGTCCACCGTCTCCTCCATTTGCAGAAATATCTCCATTTAGAACCATTTCTCTACTAATCAAAACAATTCCACCACCAGAACCACCACCACCTGCTCCTCCAGGATCGGGTTGCCCGTTATCAACCCCAATATCTAAAGTAACACCTGGAACAGGATCTACTCCACCAACTCCAAAATCCCCATTCATTGAAATATTCCCATTTTGGATAAAAACAGTTGAATGAATCTTAATCGAACCACCACCAGAACCACCAGAAACTGCTGCAGCCGCTCCACCTCCAGATCCAATTACCATAGACGTATCAGCTGGCACTCCACCAGGAAAAGCATTACCGCCAGGCACAACCGTGACCTCAGCTGTTGATGTTCCACGACCTCCAGAACCACCTAAACTTCCACCACCTGCACCTCCTAAGGCATTTCCAGGACCTCCACCTGGACCTGCACCATCGGCCCCATTAACGTCACCCCCCAATTCTCCAGACGCATCCAAAATAATATCTCCATTTAGGATAAACTTTCTTGCCCTAAAAAAAGGGAGAATGGCTGGGTCACTGGTTGCATCTCTTGGAGCCAATGTTATACTTGCACCAGTATCAACCTCTATCCAACTATAGTCATTGGTATCTACCGGAGTAAAAGTTGTTCCAGTGGCAACGAATAATCGACTTGCAGGAGTAAAAGTAGAATCAAAATTAGAACCCGCTGCAACGCCCGGATTTCCACAAAACATATAAATAAACTTAACATCGTTTGCCGCCAAGGTTGGCAGTAAAACCCAAACCTGGGTTGTATCCGAAAACACGGGATCTTCTATCCAGAATTTTAAGGTATCTGCACCATCACAATCGGAGGAAAAACGCAAATCAGAACCATCAGATTCTAATTCTCCATCAGCTACCAACTGTTCTAAATCCAAATTCAACAATACCTGGTGATCCGTCCACTCCTCGCCCGCATTTTCGGTAATCTGTAATCCATACCAATTTTGCCAGCCATTGTTTACACCTTGACCAAATACTAATGAAGTTATAGCCAAAAAGGCCATCGTTATCAACGATCGTAACATACTTACTCTCAATTAAAATCCCCGCAAAAATAACAAACTTGTGGATGCAAAATACAGTGCTCCACCCGTTTAACCAGTAAAATAAAAGGTAAGGATTAAAATCCTAACTCCACATTTAATCTTACCTCATCTGTGTGTGTAGACGCAAAAAGTCAAAAAGGTTGGTTTTAATGCGCTTATAAGCTAAAAAAAACGGAGATCTTAATTGCTTAAAATCCCCGTTTCAATTTTTGCTATCGCCTATTTTGGAGAACCAAACAGGTCCTTCATTTTATCCTTTGCCTTCTCCTTCATCTTCGCCTTCTCCTCTTCCATCTTCCGCTTCGCCTCAGCCTCTGCCTTTCTCTTCAATTCTTCTGCCTTAGCTTTCGCTTCATCTATTTTTTTCTGAGCAGCATCCTCTATTTCCTTTTTCTTGGCATCCAAAGCTTCCTTGGCTTTGGCCTTTTCCTCGTTCAGTTTATCCTCAATCTTCCCTTTAACTACATCCTTAACACTCCCGGCCGCACTTGGCATTCCCAGTTTTAACTTTGGATTGGTAAATGGCCCCACCATGGAAAGATCAATCTTAATTACATCTCCAGATAAAAAATCACCCCCTAAAGCTTCCACTTGCTTTGCAAGCCCATTAACCAAATCCGCAAGCTCTCCGCCCATTTTGTTTTTTGGAATCTCCAAGTTCATGGTGTAATCGATGGTACCGTCAAACGAATTATGCCCAGAAACTTTTCCAGAAATATCTTCATCCAAAACAATAGGAAATGGTTTCACATTTATTCTACCGTCTTTAATTTCGAATTGCATTGCAATATCCCGCAGCGATTGTTTTGCCAATTCTTTGATAGCCAATTTCTCCGCCAATTTATTCAATGGAGCACAATCCTGAATAAATACCTCCGCAGCTTCGAACAACCCAGATCCACTAATAGAATTTAGAACTGGCGAATAATCATTATTCAGACTACTCTTAAAACTCATTCCAGCGCCATACTGCCCAGCACAGCTTTTAGCTAGAGGCATCAGTTTTTGCACACTGTTCATTACGGTTACAGTAGATTTAATATCCATTTTAGCGGCCTTCAGTACCAAATCAACCTCATGCGTTTCCTCCCCTTCCGGAGCAGCATAGTGCCCATTCATGGTCATAGACCCGCCAAAAATATCCAAGCCTGTTTCCTTAAACACCACTTTTCCTTCAGATACTTTGATTATCCCCTTCACCTTACTGATGTCGTAATCCTCAAAAATCACCCGATTAATACCTGCGTTAAATTGCAGGTCAATATT
>JBLHJD010000098.1:0-9309 GCA_047618705.1 Luteibaculaceae bacterium | reverse complement strand
CCGTTTTTGGATAATTGAGTTAGTACCTCAGTTCTAATTTGGATATTGGCATTGTCTGTATGCTCAATTTCATACGCATTCCGATAGCTTTCAGGGTAAAAAAGGGATTTTATTCCACACTCCTCCAGGTCATTTTGGAGGTAAGCAGCCTCTTCCTTATCATCCATCACCAAGAGGTGTGGACGTTTTTCGTGAAGTTGAGCAAGCAAACTAATGATGCAGGTTCTTCCGGAGCCTGCCAGTCCTTTAATGTGGATGCTTGTTCCTGCCGAAAGTTGGTCGTGGCATTGACCAACAACGGGATGCTGCGTGAAATGGCCTAATAATCCCTTGATGTCCATACTTTATTCCTTCAGATATTCTAAAGCTTTATTTACCATGTTTTTGGATCCGATGATTAGGGGAACCCGCTGATGTAATTCTTGCGGTTTAAGGTTCAGGATAAAATCCCGTCCATTATGGGCGATACCTCCAGCTTGTTCTGCAATAAATGCAAGCGGATTTGCCTCATACAAAAGGCGAAGCTTTCCTTTCGGAGTTTTGGTGGTTCCAGGGTAAATGTAAATCCCGCCTTTCAATAAATTTCGATGGAAATCAGCCACCAAAGAACCAATGTAGCGAGCTGTAAACACCGTTTTCCCATCGTCCGACTTACAGTAGCTTATGTAGTCCTGCAAGCCTTTTGAGAAATAAGGATAGTTCCCTTCGTTGATGGAGTATATTTTTCCATCGTCTTTGCTTTTAATGTTCGCCTGAGCCAGGCAAAAAGATCCTAATTGAGGATCCAGAGTGAAAGCCTGAACCCCATCTCCTGTTGTAAACACAAATTGGGTAGATGTACCGTAAAGAACATATCCGCCAATAAGTTGCTTTTTTCCTTCTTGTAGGAAGTCTTCCTCCGTAACGTCAGAGCCAATAGGACTAATTCTCGCGTAAATGGAAAAAATGGTACCTATGGAAACATTCACATCAATGTTACTTGAACCATCCAACGGATCCATCGTTAGAATGTACTTCCCATCCGGATTAAGTCCAGCCTCTTTTCCTAAATAACTATCGTCTTCCTCAGAGGCAATTCCACATATTAAACCATGACTTCCCAAAGCGTGGATAAACTGATCGTTGGCATAAAGGTCCAGCTTTTGTTGCTCTTCTCCTTGGATGTTTTCAGTTCCAACTGCTCCTAAAATATCTCCACCCAAACCTGCGCGATTAACCTCTCTGTGGATAACTTTGGAGGCTTGTTCAATGGAAGTAAACAGATTTAATAAGTCCGATTTTCCGTGTTGAAAACCGTGGTCTTTGGCGAGAATATATTCTGAAAGTGTCATCGTTGAAATCATACCATTAAATTAGAGGCGCAAATATCCAATTTTATGACCAATAATAAGAGCCTTATATATAGGAAAGGGGAGAAAAACGACCTAAAAGGAGTTCTTGCGCTCATTCATGAGTTAGCCAAATTCGAAAAAGCACCCCAGGAGGTGACATTAACATTAGCTGATTTGGAGGAGGACGGCTTTGGTGAAAAACCCATTTTCGGTTTTTTTGTAGCTAAAGAAGGGGAAGAGATATTGGGGTTTGCGTTGTACTATGAAAAATATTCTACCTGGAAAGGAAGGTGCTTGTATTTAGAAGATTTTTATGTGCAAGAGAATCACCGCAGAAAGGGGATTGGCGAGCGTTTGTTTAATATGGTAAAAGAGGAAGCCCGGCTAAGGGGAAGTAAGCGTATGGAATGGCAAGTATTGGATTGGAATGAAGTAGGCTTGTCTTTCTACGAGAAAAATGGAGCTGATCTCGACGGGGAATGGATTAATGGGAAATATAGATACGAACAATTACAAAAACAGGCATGGGTTTAAACGTCTATAAATTTGGAGGTGCGTCCATAGGTAAGGTAAGTTCTCTTCAGCAGGTTTTGAATATTATAAAAAACGATGCACCCGGTTTGGTTGTTGTTTCTGCTTTGGGTAAAACAACCAATAGGCTGGAGGAGGTGCTGTCTCAAATGTTGGAAGGGAAGAAAACGGAGGCACTCGCTTTGCTTGATGCAGTTCTGGACAATCATTTTTCGGTTTTTTCAGGTGCAGGAATTTCGAAAGAAAATTTGCGCACCACTCTCTCAGCCATAAGATCCGACTTTCTTGCACGCAGTAAAGAGCTGGGGGGCTTGTTGTACGACGAGGCCTACGATTCCATAGTTTCATTAGGAGAGTTGTTGAGTACCAAATTGATGCGTTTGGCCTTAACAAATGCAGGTGTTGACTCTGAATGGTGGGATGCTCGCCGGCTGATATATACCAATAGCCAGTTTAGAGAAGGGGAGGTGGATTGGGTGAATACCGAATTAGCCATCCTTAATCAGTGGAAGTCTGACCAGACAAAAGTGGTGATAACCCAGGGGTTTATTGGAGCGGATCCTTTCGGGAAAACGACAACTCTTGGCCGGGAAGGATCCGATTTTTCGGGGGCTATTTTTGCCTCGGTGCTCCGGGCAGATTCTTTTACTATATGGAAGGATGTTCCGGGATTAATGACGGGGGATCCCAAGGTGTTTAAGGATGTAGAAAAATTGGTGGAACTCGATTACTCTGAGGCCATGGAGTTGGCTTATTACGGAGCCTCTGTAATTCACCCGAAAACCATTGCTCCTTTAAAGAAACGGAATATTCCTTTATGGGTGAAGTCCTTTATTAACCCCGCGGGCATTGGTACACTTATCCATGCCCTTCAGCATAAGCCAAAATTGCCACAAAGTATTATCCTCAAGGCAAATCAAGTATTGGTAACTTTATCCACCTTGGATTACACCATTTTGTCCGATGATAAAATGGCAAAGGTTCTTAGTACTTTACAAGCGGCGGGATTAAAGTCTAATCTGATTGAAATTAATGCCCTGAATATTAGTGTTTGTTTGGATTTTGATCAATTTCGATTATCCCAATTTTTATCAGCATTGCAGGGTGATTTTGCGGTTAAATACAACTTAAACTTGGGGCTTTTAACGATACGTCATGGTGATACCGATGCGGTTCCTAACCTAGTTGCAAAGAGTCGAGTTTTGGTAGAACAGCGTAATCGGGTAATGCGCCGGTGGGTTTTTCCTTATGGCGATAATCAGGAGTAAGCGGGGTTTATTCTGGGGTAAAAATGGTTTCAATGGTTTGATTAAATACCTGGGAGATTTTGAATGCCAGGGGTAAACTCGGATCGAATTTCCCATTTTCAATGGCATTCACCGTTTGCCGAGATACGTCTAGCTCCTGGGCAAGCTCTTCTTGGGTCCAGTTTTTCTCTGCCCGCAATACTTTTAGCCTGTTTTTCATTGGTGTTTTTTTCTTAAGTAAACCAGGGTGGTAATATAACTAATGGATATGGCCATTATCGAAAAGGAAATTTCAGCATCAAAAGGGATAACGTTGGCAATATCCAATAAGGAATAGCTCAATCCACCCACAATCCCTATCCCTAAGGCAACACCTAGATCTTCCATTTGGATTTTACGGTGCAATTCATCCAAGCTTTTGATGTGCTGTATTTGGGCTCGAATCAGACCTAAGCCTAATCCAAAGTTGATTAATCTGCTTATTGCGGAAATCCATGTTTCTCCTTTTCAAAGGAAGGTGGGGCCAAAAGCAGCTAATGCCATGGATGCTGTCCAGAGTATATTCCAAATGGCCAGCTGTTTTGTGCTTCTCTTGATGTTTTTACTTCTATTCATAATGATGTAATGTTAGTATTACTTTATGTGAAGTTTGTTTTACAATTGCATGAGTTTTTGTTAAGTATGCTTTTGTTTTGTTGATTTTTTTGAATGAGCAATTTTAGCTTCTCGTAAAAAGGGGAGATCGGATAAAATAGATGCTTAATTTATTTTATAATATAGCAAGAAATTTATCCGATAAATAGGTTAAATTTCAAGATTAATATCTCATTAAACATAAATCGTAAATCATGAATTACAAAAATCTACTACTTGCATGTGTTTTATTGTTGGGCAGTCCAATGGGATTTTCACAATCCTCTGAAAGCTACAGGATAGCACCCCTCCAGGAAGGAGCAAATTTCTTTGAAATAGTTGAAGCTCAACGAGCAGCTCTTGCTCCATTACTGAACAATACAGACCGGGCAAGTAAGAAGAAAATTAAGCAGTTCGAGCGCTGGGCTAGTTTTTGGTCCAACAGGGTAAACAGCGATGGAACTTTTCGGTCGGAGAAACATACTTTGGCTGCTTGGGAAAGTGAAGTTAAAAGAAATGGAAACGGACAACTCCCAGGTTTAAAAGCAGGGAATTGGAGTTTTGTTGGGCCAATAGCCCCACCTATTTCAACCATTGATAACTATGCTGGAATGGGCCGTTTAAATGCCTTAGCAATTCACCCAACCAACTCGAACATTATGTACGTTGGATCCCCGTCTGGAGGAGTTTGGAAAACAACCAATGGTGGAAACACCTGGGCTCCTAAAGGGGATAATTTGCCAAACATGGGTGTATCTAGTATCGTTATTGATAAAAATAGCCCTAATACTATTTACATTGCTACTGGGGATTATGATGGTGTTCAAAACAGATCTATTGGTGTTTTGAAGTCGACCAACGGTGGAGACTCGTGGCAAACCACAGGACTTAATACGGATGTAGTTGATGATTTTATAATCTCCAAACTAATAATAGATCCCAACAACACCAATGTGGTTTTTGCAACGGGTTCGGATGGAATATACAGGACTACCAATGGCGGGACTTCTTGGTCCAATGTTTTTGATATTGGTTTTCTAACCTTGTTTAATGACATATTGTACAAGCCAGGAAATAGTACTGAAATGTATGCTTCTGATAAGTATGGCTACTTCTACAAATCAACGGACAACGGCTCTAGTTGGACTGAAGTGGCTCAGATTGGAAATGGAAGAGTTGATTTAGCCATTTCGCCGGCGGATCCAAATAGTTTGTATGCCTTAGATTCAGAAGGGAATATTGGAGTTTCAAGTGATGGTGGTGAAACCTGGAGTGCTGCTTCTCAGATTAATGGTTACAGCTCTCAAGATGGATATAACATGGCAATTGCGGTTTCTCCTTTGAACGCGAATCTAATTCTTGTTGGAGGAGTAAATGGTTTCAGATCTACGGATGGTGGAAATACATGGGAAATGTATATGGATGGCTATTGGTCTAGTGGAGCTCCTTCTTTCTATGTGCATTCAGATCACCATGACATGGTTTTCGCCGAAGGGAGTAATATTGCCTTTTCCTTGAACGATGGAGGAATTAATACAGGAGATGCAAGTCAATCCATACTTTGGCAGGACCTTTCTTCTGGATTAGCCATTACGCAATATTATGGTATTGCCGGTACGCCACAACAAGGGAATTACTTGATAATGGGAGCCCAGGATAATGATGCCGTTTTTTACAATGGGTCAACTTGGAAAGCGCAAAACCCGAGTTCAGATGGAATTGAAGGCCTATGGGATTATTCGAATACTGACATTGCTTGGTCTTCAAGTCAGCAAGGTATTTTGAGTAGAACAATAAATGGATTCGCCTCCCAGGAGGATTTAACTTCTGCGGTAACACAAACAGCCCCGTTTGTTTGGGACATGATGATTCACCCAAGTACTCCAACAACAATTTATGGAGGTTTTGATGATATTTATGAGTCGACGAATAGAGGTGATTCCTGGTCTAGTCTTAATTCTGGAGTTGGTACTATTGAAGGAATGACTATTTCTAAATCAAATCCAGATGTGATTTTTGTTTCTGGGGAAAATGGCGATTTCAAAAAAACCGCTAACGGTGGTTCTACTTGGGCCAATGTAACTCTACCCCAGTCTGGAATTGTAAAAAGTATTGAAATTCACCCTACGGACCCATCCAGAGTCTTTATCGCATTTAAAGGATATGCGGCAGGAAAGGTTTACTCCTCAAACAACGGTGGAGATTCTTGGGTAGATTTAACAGGATCATTGCCTAATATTCCTACCCATAAAATATTGTACAAAACAGGGTCAGCAGATGATTTACTTGTTTTAGCAACAGATATGGGTGTGTATTTTAGAAATAACACTTCTGCAGATTGGTTTTTGATTGGTGGAATGCCAAATGTAATTGTTCACGATTTAGAGATACACTACGCTTCTGAAAAGTTACGTGCCGCAACATTCGGTAGGGGTGTTTGGGAAATGGATATTAGTGGAGCTTTGATTGGTTTGAACGAAAATATGGACAACCAAGGTAGCTTAACTGTATTCCCAAATCCAACTTTGGATCAAACATTTACTATTGAGTTAAACGATTTGGATGGGGAATCCCACGTAGTCGTTTATAACTTAATTGGTCGTGTGGTAAAAGAGTTTACTACTAAAGAAAAATCAGTTCTTATAGATTTGAAGGGACAACATACAGGAATGTATATTGTTAAGGTTCGCAATCGTAATCAAGAAATTACCGAGAAAGTTACCCTAAAATAAAGCCGATGAGGAAAGTTCTATTTTTCGTTTTTTCGGCCTTTTTGTTTTCGGGATGCTCCGAGGATATTGAATTGAAATCAGCAGTACGTCAGGAAATAATTCCTGGCGTACCTACTGCCAATAAAACGGTCAAGTTTGCTATGCAATGGCAAATTTCCAGTGAGGAGCCTATTCAATTGGATAGTGTCTTTATTGTTGTTGATAGCCAAAAAATGGCAGCAAAGTTCTCTATGCAGCAAGAAGGTAATGGACAATTGATTAGTGCAACCAGCGGTGCTGGGTTGTATGAGATTATTGTTCAGGATGCGAGCTCAGAAAGAGTCGTGTCAAATGAAAATGCTGGTGATGAAAAAGTTCAGCTGTATTTTTCGAGGAAAGGAAAAACCAATTTTGTGGAAGTTTCTGAATTCAAAAAGGAGCGAAAAACCTTGCGATAATTGATGGAATAAAAAAGGGGCCCCGATTAATCGGGGCCCCTTTTTTTGTGTCAATTTTTTCGCCTTAGCTCATGGAATCCGCATATTCTTCAATGGAAGGACAGCTGCAAATTAGGTTTCTATCACCTTTTGCATTGTCTATCCGGGAAACAGGTGGCCAATATTTATTCGACCTTAAACTGTGCATTGGATATACTGCTTTTTCTCTATCGTAAGGACTATCCCAATTGTTGTCTAGTACCCGTTCCGCTGTATGTGGAGCGTTTATAATAACGTTATTGTCTTGGGGATATTTCCCACATGCAATTTCTTCAATCTCCTCGCGGATAGTTAACATCGCCTCACAAAAACGGTCCAATTCTTCTTTGGATTCACTCTCAGTTGGCTCTATCATGAAGGTTCCAGCAACAGGGAAAGAAACAGTAGGAGCGTGGTAACCATAATCAATTAAACGCTTGGCAATATCCGCCACTTCAACACCAGCAGAAGCTTTAAACGGCCGGCAATCCAAAATCATTTCATGGGCAACCCGGTTGTTCTCCCCAGTATATAAAATCCCGTATTTGGTTTCAAGTTTAGCCTTAATGTAATTGGCATTTAGGATGGCGATTTCTGTTGATTTCCTCAAGCCTTCCTTTCCTAGCATACGGATATATCCGTAGCTAATAAGTAAAATAAGAGCACTACCCCAAGGTGCCGAAGAAATGGCAGAAATGGGTTGTTCTCCTCCAGTTGGAATTACCGGGTGACTTGGTAAAAAGGGCGTTAAGTGTTTTGCAACACCAATGGGTCCCATACCAGGTCCACCACCACCGTGCGGAATCGCGAAAGTTTTGTGCAAATTAAGGTGGCAAACATCGGCTCCAATAGAACCGGGGCTAGTTAAACCAACCTGGGCATTCATATTAGCCCCGTCCATATACACCTGACCTCCATTTTCATGGATAATACTGGTTATTTCCTTAATACTAGCTTCGTAGACCCCATGCGTAGATGGGTAAGTTACCATTAAACAAGAAAGCTCGTTTTTGTGCTCTTCAGCTTTCGCTTTTAAATCAGCTACATCAATATTCCCCTGCTCATCACATTTTACTACTACCACTTTCATTCCGGCCATTACAGCACTTGCGGGGTTGGTTCCGTGGGCAGAATTAGGGATTAAAGCAATGGTTCTTTGGAAATCTCCTCTGCTGTGGTGGTATGCTCTAATAACCATTAAACCAGCGTATTCTCCCTGAGCTCCAGAATTTGGCTGAAAAGACATTCCTGAAAAACCAGTTATGGTACACAATGATTTGTTCAGGTCCATAATCATTTCCTGATAACCATTTGCCTGATCAATTGGTACAAAAGGGTGAAGGTTGGCCCATTCTGGCCAAGTAATAGGAATTAATTCACTGGCTGCATTTAACTTCATTGTGCAACTTCCCAATGGAATCATGGAATGAACCAAAGAAATGTCCTTGTTCTCCAAGCGTTTCATATAACGCATTAATTCCGTTTCACTGTGGTATTTATTAAACACAGGGTGTTTCAGGAAATCAACCTCGCGTAAAAATTTATCAATCCCAGTTTCAACCTCGCGCTCAAAAACTTCCTCGCGGATAAGTTCAATGGGATCTTTTCCTGTGGTTTGAGCAAAAACGGCAATAATTTCATTCAAATCCTCTAAACGGGTGCTTTCATCTAGGGCAATAAAAATTTGATCCTTAGAATACCGCAGGTTGATTTCTGCAGCAAGGGCAGCTCCCTTAATTTTTTGAACAAAAATCTCTTTATTGATGATGTCTTCGTCAACAATAGATAAGGCTAAGGTGTCGAAGAAAATGTGGTTGGTGTTTTTAAAACCGTATTGAGCCAAAGCTCCAGCCAAGGCTAATGCTTTTCGGTGCGTGTTTCCAGCAATTTTCCGAAGCCCGTTTGGTCCGTGATAAACAGCATACATACTTGCCATAACAGCCAATAAGGCCTGGGCCGTACAAATGTTTGAAGTGGCTTTATCGCGCTTAATATGTTGCTCTCGCGTTTGCAAAGCCATCCGCAATCCAACCCGTCCTTCCGTATCTTCGCTCACTCCAATAATTCTTCCTGGAATCTGACGTTTGAATTCTTCCCTAGTTGCAAAATATGCAGCGTGTGGTCCTCCATAACCCATTGGTACTCCAAATCGTTGGCTGTTACCAAACACTACATCCGCACCCCAAGTTCCAGGGGCTTTTAGTAAACACAGGGAAAGTAAATCTGTACCAACCGCAATTTTCACACCAAGTTCTTGGGCTTTTTTAAGTGTGGTCTCCGGAAGATTTACAGCACCATTCGTATCGGTGTACTGGAAAATTAATCCAAAATGCTGATCTGTTAATTCGGCCCTTGCAATATCACCAAAGTCAAGTTCTAT
>JBLHJD010000097.1:0-9311 GCA_047618705.1 Luteibaculaceae bacterium | reverse complement strand
TGTTGAGCGAAGGAGATGCACTGAACGTGAACACCGACATGGTGGAAGCTTATTTAGATATTTTATTGCCCATTGCTCAGAAAAAAGGAATTATAGGCTCGTCTGATATTTTCAGTTCTGTAATGCGGATGCCTGAGGTTACAAAAGCCCAACGCGCCCAACTAGAGCCGAGTGAAGGAACAGAATTGGAAAGCATTGTTGCTAAAGCCATTGCTGATTTTAACAACTTCCGTAAATCAGAAGGAGACAAATTAGCCGAAGATTTCAGATTGCGTATCGGAAATTTAACGGAGCTGTTAACCCAAGTTATGCCTTTGGCTTTGGAACGTGTTCCGGAGCGCAGAGAGCGCATATTAAAAGCTTTGGAAGAAGCCGTAGGGAAAGATAAAGTAGACGGAAACCGCTTTGAACAAGAGTTGATTTTCTACCTCGAAAAATTGGATGTAACGGAAGAAGAAGTACGCTTAAAAAGCCACCTCGAATATTTCTTAAGCACCATGGAAGGGGAAGATTTAGTAGGGAAAAAACTTGGATTTATTGGTCAAGAAATTGGTCGGGAAATTAACACCTTGGGCTCCAAGGCCAACCATTCCGAAATGCAGCGCTACGTGGTGCAAATGAAGGACGAATTGGAAAAAATTAAGGAACAAGTATTAAACGTATGCTAAACGGAAAGTGCATCATATTTTCTGCACCCAGCGGCTCTGGAAAAACAACCATTGTTAAGGAGTTGCTGAAGGTGTATCCTCAGTTTGCATTTAGTATTTCTGCCACCAGCAGACCGCCGCGTGGGGAAGAACAAAATGGGGTCGATTACCATTTCCTCCCCGTAGAAGATTTTAAGCACCAAATTGCAGAACGCGGATTTGTTGAATTTGAAGAAGTGTATGAAAATCGCTTTTATGGAACTTTAAAATCCGAGATTCAACGCATCTGGGAATCGGGCAAAGTGGTGCTTTTTGATGTGGATGTTGTAGGGGGTGTAAACCTGAAGAAGCATTTTGGCAAACAAGCTTTATCCCTCTTTATCCAAGCCCCTTCCTTAGCTATTTTGGAAGAACGCCTCCGAGGCAGAGCTACGGATAACGAAGAAGATATTCAACGGCGTTTGGCCAAGGCTAAATTCGAATTGAGTTTTGCTCCCAAATTCGACTTTGTAATCCACAACAATGAATTGGCAGAGGCGGTGGAGACCACCAAAGCCACCATAGATACTTTCCTAAATGAGTAAAACGGGACTTTTCTTCGGTTCATTTAACCCCATCCATATTGGGCACCTAGCCCTAGCCGACCATATTCAGCAAGAATTTGAATTGGACGAGGTTTGTTTTGTGGTAAGTCCTCAAAATCCCCTCAAGCCAAAATCGAGCTTGCTAGATCAACGCCAGCGATTACACATGGTTAATTTAGCCATCGAATCCAACCCCAAATTCCGTTCCTCGGATGTGGAGTTTTATATGCCCTTACCCTCCTACACGGCCGACACCCTAGCCCACCTCGAAGAAAAATTCCCGGAGCATGAGTTTCATTTAATTATGGGGGAAGATTCGCTGAAAAGCCTCCCCAAATGGAAAAACTTTGACGTGATTTTAGAGCGGTACCCCCTCTTAGTATACCCCAGAATTGGGGATAAAGTTACCAATCCACCCAGCATTCAAGGTCAAATTTCCTACTCCAAAGCACCTGTAATCCAAGTAAGTTCCTCCTTTATCCGCCAACAAATTAAGGCTGGAAAATCGGCCCAGTATCTTTTGCCGCGGGAGGTTTTTGATTATTTGGAAGATATGGGGTTTTACTTTTAGGTGGGGGTGGTGATTGCTATCTTCGGCTACTGTCAGGCGCCGGGGTTTATGGGGTTACTTTCGTGGAAAGTAATTCTCAAACAACGTTGCCTGCGTGCGCCGCTCTGAGAGCAACGAAGTGGAACCGAAGAGACGCCGAAAGCAACGAAGGTAATTCGATATGCAATCGAAATGAAGGGCTTGCCCTGAGCAAAGCGCAGCGACGCCGAAGGGAAGTCGAAGGCAACTTTAGGGCAAAATTTATTCCAACAAAAAAAGACCAGTTTCCGTCGTTCCAGAAACTAGCCTTTACCATTAACCACAAAACCTTTTTGAAAAAGTCCTGTCTCAAAGGTAAGACTAGCATGGGGTCTAGACTCTTTTTATAGCTGAGTTACGTCGAATATTCGAAAAGGAGACTTCTGAGGGGGATAAGGGGGTGGTTTGGGGGTGGAGGTAGTGAGTAGTGGGGGTGGTAAATTGGTGAAGAGGAAATAAAGGGCTTGCCCTGAGCGCAACGCAGCGAAGTCGAAATGAACTAAAAAAAGCCCCGATCAATCGGTATGCCGATTGATCGGAGCTAAATATGTATTAGGTGAGAATACCAGAGCTAGTGAAATTTCCAAAATTCCTGAGCATCGAAAACCTCGATACTCTATACTCCTTACTCCAACCTCCCTTACTTCAAACTACTTAATATCGATTGAAAAATTGCTGCTCCATCTACGTTGCGCAAAGTTTCATCTGCTGCACGTTCTGGGTGAGGCATCATTCCGAATACGTTCTTCTCGAAGTTACTTACACCTGCAATGTTCTCCATAGATCCATTGGGGTTGGCAGCTTCGTTGATGTTTCCTTCGGCGTCGCAGTAGCGGAAAATAACTTGGTCGTTGTCGTTGATTCCTTTGATTACGTCATCGCTAGCAAAGTATCTTCCTTCACCATGGGCGATAGGAATTTCCAATACTTTGTTTTGTGGAATTGCTGAGGAAATACCGGCGGTTTTGCTTTGTGCTAATAAGTGCACATTTTTGCAAATAAAACGCTGATTGTTGTTGTGAGCTAATGTTCCAGGAACCAATCCTGCTTCGCACAAGATTTGGAAACCATTACAAATTCCCATAGCATATCCTCCTTTTTTGCAGTGGTTTACCACCTCCTGCATGATCGGAGAAAAACGGGCAATGGCTCCTGAACGCAGGTAATCTCCATAGGAGAATCCTCCAGGCAGAACCACAAAATCAACCCCCTTAAGGTCGTGATCTTTGTGCCAAAGCTCTTCTACTTTTAATCCTAATTTATCGCGAAGTACATAGATCATGTCCTCGTCGCAATTTGATCCGGGAAAGGTAACTACTCCAAATTTCATGGCGCAAATTTAATCGATTTTGGCAACTAATGGGATTTTCAGGACACTCATTTTTCGCTGGAAAAATTAAAAAATAATTCCAACTACTTTTCGTAATTAACCAAATCACAAAATTGATTCAAGGCCTATTCTCCAACAAAAACCCTTCAACCTATAACATTAGTATTTCAGTTGAGTCAATATGTTGTTTAGCAGGAAATGCTTACATTTGCTCAAACTTCAAATCGATTCATGAAAAATCTCTTTTTAGTAACACTCGTATTATTCCTTTCTTCTGTGGCTATTGCCCAAGACATACAGGTAGAAATAGTGGATTATGAAAGAATGGATTCCGGGACGGTAATCTATGAAAATGGGGTATACCTCCAAGGAGCAAACGACGTTCCATTTCCCTTTACCTTAAATAGGACTTTTTCCACTTATGACTCCGTTTCATATGGAAGTGGTTCATTGGAATTCACCAACTATTCCACAGGATACTTTTATGCTATTTCTTTTGGAGTAAAAGACCAAAACACCGTTATATTATTTGAACAGAAAATACTTCAAAAAGTAACCGGAAGCGCTCCTTACAGAGTGTTTGAAGTTGAATTTCAGAATTTGGCTCTTTCAAATTACCCCAATGAAAAGTTTGATGTCCGCATAAGCCTTTACGAAGAATCGGATGCCTTTAAATATCATTTTAACACCTCACGGCTAAGTTCTTTTCATCCCCTCAACAATGATGATTGTTCATTTTATTTTGCCGAGGTTGATTTAGGACTCTCCAATCTTGAGCATGTTTATGCATTGACTGGGGATCCGCAAAATCCGGTGGTTGTAAAAGAAGCTCCAATATTTCCAGACCCCTTGGTTCTGGATCATGGCCCGGCAAACAACACCTTATACACCTTTGATGGGACAACCTCCGTTAGTCAAATGGCTAATCCTGCCAATTTCCAATTTCAACAAAACGAGGACAGAATTCTTGTTCAGTCTAACACTGAAAATATACAATCGGTTCGTTTATTAAACCTGCAAGGAAAAGTAGTGCAAGAAAAAAGCGGGCAATCCACTAAAATGGACATTTCCATAATTGGGGTCGCGCATGGTTTATACCTCGTAAATATCCAAAGCAACGGGAAAACACACCAACGAAAAGTGGTGATCTAAGATGTACTAACAAAATAAAAAAAGGGGCAAAACTGAATTAGTTTTGCCCCTTTTTTTTATTCAATCTCCCTTTCCTAAATATAAACCAACAACCCAAAAAACAAGAACATGAGGGCGTCTCGCAATAGCTCTGATTTCACTTCACTTAAAACCCCATAAGCTAAGTAAGCCAAAGGAAAAGCAATAATCCCGATTTGGAAGTTTTGACCAATAAAATAGGCCACAACAAACAGAATAAACAAGGGTAGGAAAAACAAATAAACGGCCCACATCCGTTGTTGTATGCGCAAAATATTTCCAGCTCTGATCCTAAAAAACTGGATACTTCCAACGGCGCTGAGTAAAACCACCAAGAACAACAGAATGGAAGACTCCAACGGAGGCATCCCAAACTGACCGTCAATTTCCAAGGAAAAAATCTCGGGCGATATAAATATTCCACGCAAAAAGTCCAAACTACCTACAAGGGCAAATTCAGCACCTCCAATAAAAAACAAGGGAAATAAAACGCCCAAAATAACCCACATAAAATAGCGGAAGGACCACCCTTTTAAGGAGGTTAATATGATGGGGAAAGCCAGTGTGATTACAAAATACGGGGGATAAAAAAGTCCGGCCAAGCCAATGAACAATCCGGCCAAAAAAACGGGGCGCTGCACACTTCCTTTCTGGTTTAATTGAAGCGCAAAACCCAAAGCCAACAGCACAAACACGTTGGCAAAGTGCAGGGGGTTCAAATTCATTTGGTCCGTTGTAATTCCAAGTAGGAAAAGACAAGCAAATCCGGGGAAATAGCGTAACTTCTGGACTAAGTCGTTTTTATTGAGGAGGCTATTAAAAAGAATCGATAAAAAAACAATGGATGAAAAGGCGATAATTTTATCCCACAAGGGGATTCCGGTTCGCAACAATTCGAACCAGAGGTTCCCAACCACAACGTCTCCAGGGCTTGACCATGAAATTGGCCACCAAATAAAAAACAGGATCAGCGGAAAAAGGGCCTGCAAAAAAGGGTTGTTTATTTGGAAGTATTTAGAAACCATATAAAGGGAAAAGGAAATTTTCTATTTTTGGACAAATTTAACACGGATTACCATGCAAGAGATATTAGAAGCAATCGGAGCAGTTTTAGTTTGGACATTTGAGAATGTACTTGAGCCATTAGGAGATACACCGAACACGATCGCTATTTTTGTTGGTCTTTTTGGAATTATTTACTGGTTAAGAACCCAAAAGAAATTGAGCGCAAAAGCACTTCGTGAAGGAACATTAGAATAATTGATCCTCAAAAATATATTAAATAAAAAAGGCTCCAATTTGGAGCCTTTTTTATTTGTCCAACATTTTTGGAACTCTAAAATAAAAGTTATCCTTTTTGGGTGCGTTTTTCAAAGCCTCTTCCTGGCTCAACATTCCACCAACCACATCTGGTCTTAGCACATTCTTTTCGTCCGACATGTGGATTAGTGGCTCAACGCCATCTGTATTCACATCTTCCAATTTGCTAATAAAATCGAGCATTTTATTCAGATCTTTTCCAAGCTCTGTTTTTTCATCTCCGGAAAATTCCAATCGCGACAGGTATGCCAAACGACCCACTAATTCTTCTGATATCTTCATTCAACTTGCTTTAAAGCTTCCTTCATCACCAACTGCACTCTGTCGCGCAAATTTAGCAAATCTTTGGGTTCATCCCCAACTATCCGTTCTTCTTTAAACACCGCGTACCGCGCCCAGCCAGGCCCCACTTTCCAGCGGCCTTTCATCATGCCTAGGCGTTTCCAATTACTAAAGAAAATAACGGGCACAATGGGGTATTTCCCGCGTTGTGCCACCTTAAACGCCCCCATTTTTAACGGATTTAAAGCTGGCAGGTTTTTTCCTATTCCCCCTTCTGGGAAAATAACAACATCGTAGCCCATTCCCAACTTCTCCTCCACCATTTCCAATGACTTTGCGGCGGCCACTGGGTTTTTCCTATCCACCAAAATGTGTTTCCCCTTAAAGAACAGCTTAATAAACGGCCATTTCTCGAGCTCTTTTTTCCCCATGAAAATAACCGGCCTGTAGCTAATGTAGTACATGGTTAGGATGTCGATATAGCTGGTATGGTTGGGACAAATGATGCAGGGTTCTGGCGGATACGGTACTTTCCCCAAGGATTTGAGGCGCAATCCGGCAAAAATTAACACCAAATGGCACACCAACTTACTTATCCTGAATGAAAAGCGGTGCTTTTTGGGATTAGCTACGGACCACTTAAACAGGGGGTAAAACAATATCATTATTGCGAGGAAAACCCCGCAGAAATAAATCAAATAAATCCACCGTAGTAAGCGCATAGTTTTGAATAGGACTGCTAAGTAAAAGAAAAAACGAATGCTAGCGTTTCCCGAAAAAGGGGTACTATTGTCGCTAAACAGAACCTACTAGCCATGATTAAGTTCCTTTTGTCCACAGGCACACTTTGCTTACTGTTTCTTGTGTCGTGCAATAAATACGAAGATGGTCCCTGGCTTTCTTTACGCAGTAAAAACAATCGTTTGCAGAAGGGAGTTTGGGAAGTGGAGGAAGTGTTATTTACGGAAACAACGACTGATGGAGGAGTTTTAGGAATGCGTTTCTGGATCGAATTAAATGACAGCTCTTGGGTTCAGTTTATAGAATATCTAAATGGTAGTCAACCCTCACAATACGACACCACTTTTCATTACACAGGCGGGTATACTTTCGATTTCAAATCGGGCGGAACAATCCTCATTAATCCCAATTCAACATCTAGCCCCATAACTGAAGTAACTTGGGATTGGCAAAAAATTAGCCAAAAAAAAGAGGCCTTTACATTCTCAGATTTTCCTGTCCCCTTCTTTTCTCACATCCCGGAAATAGCCTTTAAAGTAACGAGACTTACCAATAAAGAATTGTGGTTTGAGACACGTTTTCATTCCGAAAGGGGCTACCCTTCCAGGGAAACTGATTTCCAATTAAAGCTAAAAAAGAAATAGAATGCGATTTTTTATTTTTCTAATATTTAGTCTTTCCCTTTTCTCTTGCTCGCGGTTTGAAGACAACCCAGCCTTTTCTTTCCGTTCCATCAATAACCGAATTTCTGGAGATTGGGAATTAAAAGAAATGGATTTTCAGGACAACATGGAATCCCTCTCAGGTACATTATACCGAAAAGAAGAACTTCATGAATTTGTAAGTAATGGGATGATTTCTAGAAAAAAGGACAGTTGGTTAGGAATAGGTGGAAATCCACCTAGACTTCGTGAATCAAATGGAACCCACTCCTTTTCTCGAATCCTCACCATAAAAAAGAATGGAGATTTCACAAACACAGAAGTAGAAAACCGTCAAACAATAATGTTTAGTAGTATCTGGTATTGGTCCGACATCCCAACCTTAAATCTTCCATCAAGAGCCGCCGCCTTTTTGGGCCCAAATTATGCGTACACCGTCGATAGACTCACCAAAAAAGATCTTTGGTTAAATGTAGATTATGAATCAAAGGTAAAAACAGACTCTTCCTTCCGCACACAAATAATTCAAGGTTATTTGAAATTCCAAAAAATAAAAAAATGACCAAGATTTCATTGCATTTTTTCGGCAAGCCAGGTTTTCTGGGCAGCTCAATTGCCTTTGGCTAACTTCCTAGCTCAGCTCTATACATAAAAAGGAAAGGACTATTCTTAGTTCCTGGATCAAAAAATCATAATCACTAAAATTCCAAAAAATAGATTAAACCCCACCTGCTTTCCCTATACGCGGGTTTCTTATATTTGCGCAAATTCATGTTCCATGCAAGATAAAATTTCAACCCTCGATAGTAAAATCGCCGAAGCTCATTTGGGTGGAGGACAGCAAAGAATTGAAGCCCAACATGCCAAAGGAAAACTTACGGCACGCGAGCGTATTCACTTTTTATTGGACGACGGATCCTTCGAAGAAATTGGAATGTTTGTACAGCACAGAAGCACCAATTTTGGTCTCGACAAACAAAAGTTTCTGGGTGATGGAGTGGTTACCGGGTATGGAACAGTAAACGGACGCTTAATTTATGTGTTCTCTCAAGATTTCACCGTAATGGGTGGATCATTGGCAGAAGCCCATGCCGAGAAAATTTGTCGGATTATGGATTTGGCCATGGAAAATGGTGCTCCTGTAATTGGACTTAACGATTCGGGTGGGGCCCGTATCCAAGAAGGGGTAGTTTCCCTGGGTGGTTATGCCGATATTTTTTACCGCAACACCATGGCTAGTGGAGTTGTTCCTCAGTTAAGTGCCATTATGGGACCTTGTGCCGGTGGTGCCGTGTATAGCCCAGCGCTGACTGATTTTATTATGATGGTGGAAAACACCTCGTACATGTTTGTTACAGGACCCAACGTGGTAAAAACCGTAACCCATGAGGAAGTAAGTTCAGAAGAATTAGGTGGAGCATCAACCCACAGCACCAAATCTGGAGTAACGCATTTTTCATGTGCCAATGAAATTGCTTGCCTCGAAAACATCAAAAACTTATTGAGTTTCATGCCGCAAAACTGCGAGGAGATGCCTAACGCACTTCCGTTTGAAATGGGGAATGAAAAAAGACCAAAACTCAACACTATAATCCCCGAAAACCCGAACGTTCCTTACGACATTAGAGATGTAATTTCGGAAACTATTGACACCGCTTCCTTTTTGGAGGTGCACAAAGATTACGCCGAAAACATTGTTGTCGGATTTGCCCGTTTGGGAGGAAAAAGCATCGGAATTGTTGCCAATCAGCCCGCCTTTTTAGCGGGAGTATTGGACAACAAAGCGTCCAACAAAGCCGCCCGTTTTGTACGTTTCTGCGATAGTTTTAACATTCCATTATTGGTATTTGAAGATGTTCCAGGATTTTTACCCGGTACCGACCAAGAGTGGAATGGAATCATCAACAACGGAGCTAAGTTGTTGTATGCATTTTGTGAAGCAACTGTTCCACGTATTACGGTTATTACCCGTAAAGCCTACGGAGG
>JBLHJD010000096.1:0-9357 GCA_047618705.1 Luteibaculaceae bacterium | reverse complement strand
AAATAGAGTGGTCGTCCTTTCCTACAAATACGGATAGCATATCCCTCCGAAAACAAAAAATAAGAATCCTCGATTCCGCCATTTGTCAATTTCGACAACTGCGGTATTTGGATTTGGGAAAAAACAAATTGAACACCCTTCCTCCCTGCATGAAGCAGCTTCCCATCCAAACGCTTATTCTTGAAAAAAATGGATTCGGACGTATTCCGCTGGTTATCCGAGAAATGAACCACCTTTTGCTCCTAAATATGGGTGGCAACTCGTTGGATTCCATCCCTGCTTGGCTGCCCGAGTTAAAACACCTCAAAACCCTCATTGCCTACGACAACAACCTCAGTTATTTTCCCAGGGAACTAAGAATAATGACTACCCTACGGGTAATGGATCTTGGGCAAACTTTATATAACCGCGACGAAATGAGCCTTCTGGAATCGTCCTTCCCCAAAATTGAAATTCTTTTTTCACCACCCTGTTCTTGCCCAAGTAGTGGCGTTGTAATTTACTAGGTCCAGCACTCCTTAAAATGCAGTAAATTCAGACAACAAAAAGTTTACTTCATGAAAAATCGGTTGTATGTCTTCTCATTTTTCCTCATCACACTTTTGTTTCTTCCTGAAACGCACGGACAACAATGACCCTTCGGCATCTCCGACTTCTCTTCCTGCTCTGCAAAAGCGATTGCTCACCATGGGGCATCCCACTCCTTTCCCGAAAACTCGCTCCCCACTTTGGAAGAGGCTTTTAAGCGCGGAATTAAATATGCCGAAGTGGACGCTAACAAAACAGCCAACAACATCCGCGTTCTAATTCACGACACGCCTCATGCCGCCCGGACTTCGTCTACCACACTATCCATCTTAAATACCAATTTCCAAACCCTCAAAACCTTCGATTACGGATCATGGAAAGGGCCAGCCTTTTCTGGCACTCCCCTCCCCACTTTGGAAGAAGCCCTTTTGTTAGAAGAGCAGTATGATGCCTTTTTACACCTCGATACCAAAAGTTTTACACCACAACTGTTTCAGGAAGTTTTAGTCGAAAAAGGAGTAAACCCAAATAGACTAATGCCCGCCATTAATAGCTTTGCAGAAGCCGACTCCTTCAGAACCTATTGTCCCAATTCCCCTTTTGTGTTTTTTGGTGACTGGAGGGATCATCTTGACGACACCCCTTGGTTCCAAACCAGGGTAGACAAAGGCTGCATTGCATTCTAAATTTACTTTGAAGCAGCACTAGAAAACGACTCCATATTTCAACAATTTAGAGATCAGGTACACAATATTGGTGCTGAATTGTGGGTGTTTACAAGCAACGACCCTGTTCAATTTAGCATTTTGGGCCAATTGGGAGTCGATAGTGTTGAAACAGATCAACCTTGGGATTTATCCCGGTACTTTTGCCAGGGAATGCCCCTTCCGTCTGACCACACCCCTAAATGCACTGGAAACTGGAATTTCTCAGAAGGAACTTTATTCGCGAATGGAATGGGAAGCCAATTCCATTTTGACAACACCCTCCCTTTTCAAGAAATTTCGATTGGGTCAGCCACTGGTTTTGGACTCCCAAAAATCAATAATGAAAATCCAGATGTGCTTCAAATTCCAGCTTTGAACAAGGGTAACGGCCTTATCTTGTGCAACAATTTTACTCCAACCGATCTAGCCGACATCCACTAAAACTACACCTTATTACTAGATCTGTACATCCCAGAAATCAACATAGGCAACTGGATAAGCATTTGGCAAACCAACCCGAACAATGAAAACGATGGAGACCTTTTTATCCACCCCGCTGGCGGAATTGGAATTAATGGCCATTACCATGGGGAAATAAAAGGGAACCAGTAGAACCGAGTAATTATTGCATTCGGCGAAGACAGCATTAAGAAGTTTATTAAGGGGGTCTACGTTGGCGCTAAAGCAATTTCAGGCAATCGATGGTCGGTGGTGAATAATTTCCCAGGTGGAAATCAACAAGGATCATATTTGTTTACTGACGAAGATGGAGAAACAGGGACGGTATTTTTATCCGCTATTCAAATTCGAAATTACACCCTCTCCAATTCCAAAGTTCACATCCTAGGTGGTCCAAAGTCAGACGGTTTTCAGAACATCAATACCGGTGTTTTTAATTTAGAATCCCCCACTTATCCCAATTCTAATTTTGTGATAGATCCCGCAAACAACACTATTTATATGCGGAATGCCACAGTACCGAACCCGGACATTCAGCTTCAATTTTCCTTGGCGCATGGAGCAACAGCCAACATTAACAATAATGAATCGCTCAACATTGCGGACAAAAACTAAAAACCACAGCCGTAGGGATGGGAAATCACACATTTAATTTCAACCAGATTCCTTCTGGAAGGTACCTACTGACTTTTTCAGGACAAGAACCACCATTGCACAAAAGGTGGATTAAATTTTAGGAAATGGCCAACTAACAATGGGCCAAACATTTTCCGGTACCGTTCATCAACTTTTCCTATTTCCTCATTTATATTTCCTTACTTTGTAATGAACTTTGGAGGTGCCTTTGGGCTGAGATGATACTCCTATTACCTGATCCAGATAATGCTGGCGAAGGGAAAAGCAGAACTCGTCTTGGGGGCCTTCCGCCCAAATTAATACAATGCAAATTCAGTTGAATGGTTCCGTTGCGCATATCAAAAATGCCCAACTCGATATTGCGCTTGAAGAACTCCAGTTTACGGACTTTTCTGGCATGGCAATAGCCATCAACAATTCCGTTATTCCCCGCGAACAATGGAATTCAACTCACATTCAGGAAAACGACCAACTTGTTGTTATTACGGCAACCCAAGGTGGATAAGCAAAAAACTATGAGCAAAGAAAACCAACTTCCGTCGGAGTCCAGCATTACCCGGACCCCATTTACAGGTTCAGAAAAAATCTACGTAAATGGCGTATTGCACCCCGAAATTAAAGTGGCAATGCGTAAAATCAATTTGGATGATTCTCCAGCCAACTTTTCAGATGGAAACTTCGAAAAAGGGGCAAATCCAGCCGTAACCGTGTACGATACTTCTGGGCCCTTTACCGACCCTAACATCGAAATTGATGTAACAAAAGGTTTGCCGAAACTTCGGGAAGAATGGATCAAAAAACGAGGTGATGTTGTGGAATTGGATGAAATTTCTTCCGATTTTGGAAAAGAACGTTTGTACAATTCAGACTTGGATAGTTTCCGTTTCGAATACCTGAAAAAACCACTTAAGGCCAAAGACGGAGCCAATGTAACCCAACTGCACTATGCCAGAAAAGGAATCATCACTCCTGAAATGGAATACATTGCCATCCGTGAAAACCAGCAATTGGAGACCCTAGAGGACATTGGACACCAACACAAGGGAAACAGCTTTGGAGCCAACACACCTCAAAACTGGATAACACCCGAATTTGTGCGTTCTGAGATAGCAGCGGGAAGAGCAATTATCCCCGCTAACATCAACCACCCAGAAGCCGAACCCATGATTATTGGTCGGAACTTTTTGGTAAAAATAAATGCCAACATCGGAAACTCTGCTGTTACTTCTAGCATTGATGAAGAAGTTGAAAAGGCTGTTTGGTCGTGCCGTTGGGGTGCTGATACCATCATGGATTTAAGTACTGGAAAAAACATCCATGAAACCCGTGAATGGATTTTGCGGAATAGTCCAGTACCCATTGGTACTGTACCTATTTACCAAGCACTTGAAAAAGTAAATGGAAAAGCCGAAGATTTAACCTGGGAATTGTTCCGTGATACCTTAATTGAGCAGGCAGAGCAAGGGGTAGATTATTTCACCATCCACGCCGGGGTGCTTTTACGGTATGTTCCTATGACCGCTAAACGGGTTACTGGAATTGTATCTCGTGGAGGTTCTATTATGGCCAAATGGTGTTTGGCTCACCACAAAGAGAATTTCTTGTACACGCATTTCGAAGAAATTTGCGACATCATGAAAGCCTACGATGTTAGTTTCAGTTTGGGTGATGGTCTTCGGCCAGGTTCTATTGCTGATGCCAACGATGAAGCGCAATTTGGTGAATTAGAAACCTTGGGTGAACTAACCAAAGTTGCGTGGAAACACGATATCCAAGTAATGATTGAAGGTCCTGGTCACGTTCCAATGAACTTGATTAAAGAAAACATGGACAAACAATTGAAGGAATGTGATGAGGCTCCATTTTACACCTTAGGGCCCCTAACAACCGATATTGCTCCAGGATATGACCACATTACCTCTGCTATTGGTGCTGCTATGATTGGTTGGTTTGGAACTGCCATGTTGTGCTACGTTACACCAAAAGAACACCTTGGACTTCCAAACAAAAAGGATGTTAAGGACGGGGTAATTACTTACAAGCTTGCGGCGCACGCAGCCGATTTGGCCAAAGGACATCCCGGTTCTCAATACCGAGATAATGCCCTTTCTAAAGCGCGTTTTGAATTTCGTTGGAACGATCAATTTAACTTAAGTCTTGACCCAGATACGGCCAGAGAATACCACGACGAAACCTTGCCAAAGGACAGCGCTAAAGTGGCTCACTTTTGTTCCATGTGTGGACCTCACTTTTGCTCTATGAAAATCACTCAGGAAGTGCGCGAATATGCAAAAAAACAGGGTCTTTCAGAGGAAGAAGCAATCGATACTGGAATGAAAGAAATGTCGCAAGAGTTTAAAAACCAAGGTGGCGAAGTGTATTTGGATCCTACAGAGATTAAATAAATGGAAAATAGGCCACGCATATTGTGCATTTCGGGATTTGATCCTTCGGGAGGAGCCGGAATGATGGCCGATATACGAACGGTGGAAAGTTGTGGTGGGGAACCCATTGGGGTCCTCACCGCTAACACCATTCAAAACCATGAGCAATTTCTGGGACTTACCTGGGAATCCATGGACCAAATTACCCGAGGACTTGAAGCCATCCAAAGCTTGGAACCGGCTGCCATAAAGTTGGGGATTTGCCAAAGCCTGCAACAGGTAAACGAACTTGTTGCTGTGTGCAGACAATTTTTTCCACGGGTGCCCCTTGTTTGGGACCCTGTACTCAAAAGCACCAGCGGTGGATCTTTTTTGGAAAACATTGACCAAACCCCATTTCCAGAGGTGGATCTCATTACACCAAACCGAACAGAAGCTGACCAATTAAATTGCCTTACCAAAGGAGACTATTGCTTGGTGAAATCGGATAAAGTGGTGGGTGATAATCTGATGGACCAATTGTACCACAAGGGTGTTCCTATTCAGCGATGGGTAAATGAACGCGCACCTGGTGCAGAAAAAAGGGGAACGGGCTGTATTATGAGCTCTGGCATTGCCACTTTTTTGGGACTAGGATTCGACCTACCAACAGCAATTACCAAAACAGAATCCTTTTTACAAACCTACTACAGATCCTCCCCAGGAAAAACGGGGAAATACGTGTATGAAAATCATTGATGCATTTCTTTTCATAACCCACGACCATCCCCAACTTAGCCACTCCGACCAAGTCCTAAAAGCACTTCAAGCCGGATTTCGTTGGATCCAATTGCGGATGAAAAATGCAGACGATTTTCTGTGGGAAAAAGAAGCTGTAGAAAGCATGGAACACTGTGAAAAACAGGGTGGTATTCTAATAATAAACGACAACATTGAAGTGGCTTACCGCGTAATGGCCCATGGTGTACATTTAGGGAAGGCGGACATTAGTCCCCAAAAAGCCCGAGCAATAATGGGACCTGATGCTATTATCGGACGGACTTGCAATACGGAGGCCGACGTGCTAGAATGCAACGACCTCGATATAAATTACATTGGACTTGGGCCTTATAAACCCACGCAAACCAAGAAAAACCTGGCACCAACGTTGGGCCTTGCTGGTTTTTCCATTGCACAATTATCCCATTTCCCGGTAATTGGAATTGGTGGAATAGAAATGGACGACGTAAGTCAGCTGAGAACTGGAACACCCCTCGATGGGATTGCTTTTTCCAGCCTCTTACTCAAATCCGAAAACTGGGAAAAAACATTTGATCAACTCAAGCAGCTTTGGCATGAATGATATATTAAACATTGGAGAATTTAGCTTTAACTCCCGCCTTTTTACTGGGACAGGTAAATTTGGAGATCTCCAAATTATGGAACAGTGTTTGGCTGCAACTGGGAGCGAACTAGTAACCGTTGCACTAAAAAGAGTGGATGCTTCCAAAGCAAAGGACCCCACCCTGAGTCACATCCCAAAGGGCATGCAATTGTTACCCAATACCTCGGGAGTAAGAACAGCCAAGGAGGCTATTTTTGCAGCAGAATTGGCGCGGGAAGCCTTAGGCACGTCTTTGTTAAAACTAGAAATTCACCCCGACCCCAAATACCTCATGCCGGATCCTATTGAGACCTACATTGCCGCCAAGGAATTGGTGAAACTCGGGTTTACGGTACTTCCCTATTGCGGTGCCGACCCCGTGTTGTGTAAACGTTTGGAGGATATAGGTTGTGCAGCTGTAATGCCTTTAGGTTCCGCTATTGGATCTAACCAAGGGTTGCAAACACAAGGAATGTTGGAAATTATTATCCAACAAAGTAACATTCCGGTAATTGTGGACGCCGGAATTGGAGCTCCAAGTGATGCAGCTAAGGCCATGGAAATGGGTGCATCTGCAGTATTGGTTAATACCGCGTTGGCGGTATGTGGAGACCCCGTAAAAATGGGCCTTGCCTTTAAAAAAGGAGTAGAAGCTGGCCGGGAAGCTTTTTTGGCTAGAATCCCAGCAAAACGCAAGTCTGAAGCCATTGCTTCTAGTCCACTTACGCAATTTTTAGATTAAATTATTTGGAGATGTACAGATCGGTTTTTGAAAAGTTGGATTGGGACGAGGAGAAGGCATCTATTTATGCCACTACAGAAGCAGATGTACTCCAGGCTTTAAATGCAAATGGAAAGGGGACTTTGGAGGACTTCAAAGCCCTAATAAGCCCTGCTGCCTTACCTTTTCTGGAGACCATGGCCCAAAAATCCAAGGCTCTCACCCAAAAAAGATTCGGGAAAGCGATACAGATGTATGCCCCCATGTACCTCTCCAATGAGTGTCAAAATATTTGCACGTACTGTGGATTTAGTATGGACATTGACATTCCGCGCATTACCCTGAACAAACAAGAGGTAGAAAAGGAAATTGCCGTGCTAAAAAATCTGGGCTACGACCACGTACTTATAGTTACAGGAGAAGCCAATAAAACAGTTGGGGTAGATTATTTCCTCGAAGCTTTAGAGTGGATACGCCCACACTTCTCCCACATCAGCATGGAAGTGCAGCCGCTTGACCAAGAAGATTATGAAAGACTAATTGCAAAAGGATTAAACACCGTTCTGGTATACCAAGAAACGTACCACCAAGCCGAATACAAAACCCACCATCCCAAGGGAAAAAAATCAAATTTTATGTACCGTTTGGATACACCCGATCGGTTGGGGAAAGCGGGAATTCATAAAATTGGTGTGGGAGCCTTGTTTGGCTTAGAAGACTGGCGGACAGACGCTTTGTTTTCGGCTTCGCATTTAAACTATTTGCAAAAGACCTACTGGAAAACCAAGTACAGTGTTTCCTTTCCTCGTTTGCGTCCTTGCGCTGGTGGAGTCGATTTAAAGTCGGACATGTCTGACAAGGATTTGTTGCAGTTAATTTGTGCCCACAGAATCGTTAATGAGGATGTGGAATTGAGTTTATCAACAAGGGAAAGTGAGCATTTTCGGAATCACGTTATTCCTTTGGGGATTACCAGTATATCTGCAGGTAGTAAAACGGAACCCGGTGGTTATGCGAATCCGAAGGAAAATCTGGAACAGTTCGAAATTTCAGACGACCGGAGTCCAGCAACGTTTGCTGATGTGATTCGGAGCCATGGTTACGAACCCGTTTGGAAAGACTGGGACAACAGTTTGCAATCATGAAATCGCGCTACGCCCGGCAAATACAACTCCCCCAATTTGGGGAAGAAGGACAGGAAAAATTAAGCCAAGCCAAAGTCCTTATTGTAGGCTGTGGTGGACTGGGTGTTCCTGTGGTTCAGATTTTAGCTGGAGCGGGTGTGGGCACCTTAGGTTTGTGCGACTTTGATACGGTGGCCATCCACAATTTGCATCGCCAGTCCATTTACACGGAAGCTCAGGTGGGACAAGCAAAAACGGAAGCCGCACAGGCTTTTGTATCCGCCTACAATTCGGAGGTAAAAACAGTAATTCACCCAGCGCTGGATGGTAGCACCGGAAAAGGAATTATTCAAGATTATGATCTCATTGTAGATTGCTCCGATAATTTCGGGACCCGCTACTTACTCAACGATTTGTGTGTAAATGGGAATACACCATGGGTTTCTGGAGCACTGGGTCAATACGATAGTCAGATTTCCACCTTTAATTGGGATGGTTCAGGGACCTACCGCTGTTTATTTCCAGAAGCGCCAAAAAACCCAACCCAATGCAGCACAGATGGTATTTGGCCGGCTTTGCCTGCCTTTGCAGGTAGCATAATGGCTTGGGAAATTATTGACACCCTCCTTGGGAAACCCAAATACGCAAATCAACTGCGGATAGACCGTTTGGCTACTGGAGAACATTTTTCTTTACAATATTCCAGAAGTGCCCAACAAAAATTAATTACAAATTCCCCCTTGGGAAGTGGAATTTCTTTGACTCAACTCCCCTCTTTCAGTGGCGATTATTCTTTGATATGGATTGGTAGTCCATTAATACCTGAGGAGCTCGAGCAACACGACCCTATTTTGGCTTTTGAGGACCCTATTGTTGGGATTAACAAAGCCCATGGCTCCAATATAGTATTGGCATGCACCAATGGTGTATTAAGCAAGCAGTATGCTTTGTCGTCGCGCATCCAAGAAAGCCTAAACACTGGTGAGCACTTATTTTTCCTAACGGAAACATTTAGCTAATTCCCTTAGCCCCACTTTTCCTTCCGAAAAAATAGTCAAAAAAAGAGCCCTCATTGAGGGCTCTTTAAAAAAGTATTTCATGTAAAGAATTAGATTTCCCCGCTAATCTTACGGGCAATTTCCTCCAATTCTGAATGTTCTAACTTTAGTTTTGGCTTAGAGAAATCCATATCTGCAACTGCATTCATAGGGATCAAGTGAATGTGCGTATGCGGCACTTCTAATCCAACCACAGAAACCCCAATTTTCTTACATGGGAGAACCAATTTCATTCCCTTAGCTACTTTTTGTGCAAACTGCATTAATGCTGCCAAATCTTTGGATTCCATATCGAATATGTAATCCACTTCTTTTTTGGGGATAACCAAAACATGACCTCGCACCAAAGGTTGAATATCCAAAAAGGCCAAGTGATC
>JBLHJD010000095.1:0-9358 GCA_047618705.1 Luteibaculaceae bacterium | reverse complement strand
CTTAATTGGTTTATCAACGGCTGGTTATATTGGAGCAGCCAAGTTGTGGTCTGTGTTCCACAGCATTCCAAAACCACGCATTACTAATGATCCTTGGTTCTATATTTCACTTGCAGTGATGATCATTGGAACCCAGTTTTTCTTGGTTGGATTTTTGGGTGAAATGTTGGTGAAAGAAAATAGGAACCTCAGTAATTACAGGATTTCAGAGAAAATAAAAATCCCGCTGGACTAAGCGTTGATCACTCCGCTTCCTACCAATTCATCTTCAATATACCAAGCTGCAAATTGCCCAGCTGCTATACCCCTTTGTTTTTTTGCAAACGCTAAAAACACCTGTTCACCAACCCGCAGTAGGGTAGCCGGTTCTAGTTTTTGGCGGTAGCGTATTCGCGCCATTACTTCCAATCCAGTTGTCCCTATTTGCTCATCTAAGGATCTAACCCAATGGATGGGAGTTTCTATTTCTAATGCTTGCCGGTACAAGCCTGGGTGCTGATCTCCTTCCCCTACAAAAACCAAATTATTAACCACATCGGTTCCAATAATAAACAGGGGTTCGATGGTTCCCCCTATGCCCAACCCTTTGCGCTGTCCAACCGTAAAAAAATGAGCTCCACTGTGCTCTCCTTTTACTATCCCATCTGCTTCGGTAAAATTAAATGGAGTCGATTGTTGAACGAGGTTAGTTGGCGTGACCTGAAATCCAGCCCAGGCTTTGGGAATCTCGATAACCTGGCCCTTTTTGGGAAGTAACTTCTGTTGTAAAAAGGTGGGTAAGCTCACTTTACCGACAAAACAGATTCCTTGCGAATCCTTTTTCTTGGCGGTGGTTAAATCCAGTTTTTCTGCAATCTTGCGGACTTCAGGTTTCTCAAGATGCCCGATGGGGAATAAGGCTTTGGCCAATTGGGATTGGTTCAGTTGGCACAAAAAATAACTTTGATCCTTGTTGTTGTCGGCTCCGGCAATAAGTTGAAACCGACCGTCTTCGTGCTGCCTTTTTTGGCAGTAGTGACCTGTGGCAACATAGTCCGCACCAAGGTTCATAGCCGCATCCAAAAAAACGTCAAATTTAATTTCCCGGTTGCACAATACATCTGGGTTGGGGGTTCTTCCTTTTTCATATTCGGAGAACATGTAATCCACCACTTTTTGTTTGTATTCTGAACTGAGGTCGATGGTTTTGAACGGAATTCCGAGGGATTGTGCCACCAACATGGCATCGGTACTGTCTTCCAACCACGGACATTCATTCGAAATGGTCACGGATTCATCGTGCCAATTTTTCATAAAAAGTCCAATAACATCGTACCCTTCTTCTACCAGTAAATGCGCAGCTACACTACTATCTACTCCTCCGCTTAATCCAATTACAACCCGTTTTCCCATAACCAATTCTGGGGCAAAGATAATACATGGTTTTCGGATAATAGTTAGAAATGGTATTCCGTTATACTTAAAATAAAAGTGATTTTATATTAAAAAATGGTTTAAGCTTATCATTTTACAGCTAAACCACGTATTTTTGCAAAAAATTATGGGAATTATGTTCAAGAAATGTTTCTTATTATCGATCATGGTTATGGGATCTTTTTTGGTATTTGGCCAGAAAAATGCCAAGGACGAAAAGGGAGAAAAACATGGGTTTTGGACAGAATTACATCCGAATTCTAGCTTTAAGCGCTACGAAGGAAATTTCGAGCACGGCAATCCAGTAGGGGAGTTCAAGCGTTACTACCAAACGGGACAAATCGAATCGAAAGTACAGTACAGGGGGGATTCTACGTTTATTCGCTCCTTCTTTATGGAAGGTGGTTTATTGGCAGAAGGAATTTACATCGATCAGAAAAAGGAAGGGAAGTGGAAATTTTATTCTGGAAATGGTTTCCTGATTTCAGCGGAATTTTACACGGAAGGAGTTAGAAATGGGGAGTCGATTGTATACAGTGAGAAAGGAAAAGTGGTGAGTGAAGCAATCTATTCCAAGGGCACTTTAAATGGGCCATTTTTAATCAATTATCCCAATGGTGTAATTAAAGAAGAACGGACCTATGCCAATGGAAATATTGTAGGAAAAGAAATAAAAAGGTACCCCAACAATAAAATCATGATGGAAGGGGTCTACAATAGTGAGGGCCTGCGAGATGGGTGGTACATTGAGTACCTGCCTTCTGGTGAAGAAAAGTTAAAATATTTGTACTCCAATGGTATTGGAGATTCTACCGTATACGTAAACGGAACGTATTCAACTTCTTACGGAAACGAAAACATCAAGGCGGAAACATCGTACCATTCTGGATTTAAACACGAATGGGAAATTGTGTATGCCAATAAAGTGGTGGAAACAATGGAATCGGAGTACGATGAATTGTTGCGCACAGAAAAGAAGGTCCTCAAAAAAATGCAACCTATTATTTATAAGGCTCGTTACCAGCATGGTAGAATAGTGGAAGGACCATTTTATTATAACACCAAGGGGAAGGAGATTTCGGAGAAGGAGTATGATTTGTTATATCTGGATTAAACGAACATTCGTTTTTATTTTTTGTTTAAGTAGTATCCTTGCAATGGGCCAGGGAGACTATGCCGTAGTTTGGTTATCCGACAAAGGTCCCGAATCGGCGCGTTGGGTGCCTGAAGATTCGTTCACTCCCGATGCTATCGAGAAAAGATTGATCCAAGGTGTACGTTGGTCCCAGGAAGATATTCCCGTTTCCGCGAAATACGTCCAAATTATTCACAACAAAAATCTTCGAATAGTTGGAACTAGCCGGTGGCAAAATGCCATTTTGGTAGAAGGGGATGTAAAAACGTTGTACGGCCTTACTTTTGTAGATTATATCCGCGAATTGCCAGCCGAAACCAGAAAAGGGAATTTTAATCAGGCCGTATTACCCGAAGCTGCTAAGCTTTCCGGCATCAACTCTGCTTTTATTCAATCTTCCTTGCGCTTACCTAAAACGGATGGTGCTGGAATAAAAATCGCCGTTTTTGATACCGGTTTTGAGGGAGTTGACACACTGGCTGCTTTTCAAGGCATAAACATTGATTTCAAGTATAATTTTTTGGATGAAAACGTAAGTGTCTTCGAGAACGGAACTCACGGTACAGCCGTGTTATCACAAATGGCAGGAAATAGCGGATTGGTGTATGGAATGGCTCCCAATGCGTCCTACTCTTTGTTTGTAACGGAAAACGTAAATAGTGAGCGCCTCATTGAGGAATTTTACTGGAGCATGGCTGCCGAAAAATGTGATAGTTTGGGAGTTGATATTATTAACTCCAGTTTAAGCTACACTCGGTTCGATGATGCTGCGGAGAGCCACGATTTTGACGAGCTAAATGGATTTACAACCTTGGTTGCCAAAGCGGCCAACTTAGCCAGTGAACGGGGTATTATAGTGGTTGTGAGTGCCGGAAATATGGGTTTGAGTCCATGGAAACGCATCGGGAGTCCAGGTGATGCAAGTAAGGCGCTTACGGTTGGTGCACTCAATTACTCGGATACTGCCGGATTTATTCCTGCCCTGTTTTCCAGTTTTGGACCCAATGCAGCTATGGAAGAAAAGCCGGAAGTTTCGGCGCCAGGAGAAAGTGTTCCTTTTATTAACTCCTTCGGCGAAGTGAAATACGGAAATGGAACGTCTTTTTCTGCACCAATTATTACCGGTGCCATTGCCTCAGTCTTATCGAGTTTACCCAACAAAAGTTTTAATGTTCCCCTGATCAAAGATGCCTTGGTGCAATCCGCCTCTACTTTCCCGGTTTTTAACACACAAGCAGGTTTCGGAATGCCCAACATGGCCATTTTTGCTAGTAAGGTAAAAGCCGAAATGGAGCAATTGAGTAAGTTGGAGTTTTCGGTATTCCCGGTACCCAACCAAGGTAAGTTTTCCATTTTCCCTCGTGCGGATAGGGTAGAGTTGTTTAGTAGTAATCTGCAAGAATTAGAACTGAATTCGGGAGAAAGTAACTTCATATTCTCCACTCCAAGCCCCTTAAGTAAAGGGGTTTACTTACTGAAAATATACCGCGGCGGAAAAGTTGCCGTACAATCTATTGTGATCGATTAATTCCTTATTTCACGAGGACATTCAACACCTTTTCCCCCATCAGAAATCCTTCCAGGTGGTCTTCAATGTTGATTTTGGAAACCCCAGCGGGTGTACCCGTAAATATTAAATCCCCCTTTTTTAGCGTAACAAATTGGCTGAGGTACGCAATGATTTGGTCAATGGTGAAAATCATGTCCTTGGTATTACCAAGCTGCCGTGTTTCCCCGTTAATTTTTAATTCAAAAGGGATGTTCTGTATCCCATCCTTAAAATGAGCAACAGGGAAAAAAGTAGGAGAGACAGGAGCACTATGGTCAAAGGCTTTTGCAATTTCCCAGGGTAATCCCTTCTTCTTGCAGTCAGCCTGAATATCTCGGGCTGTAAAGTCGAGACCTAAAGAAATTTCGGTGTAATATTTGTGGGCGAACTTTTCGCTAATGCTTTTCCCGTTTTTACAGATTTTTACAACCACTTCAATTTCGTGGTGGATGTCTTGGGTAAAAGTAGGGTGGTAAAAATGAAAACCAGGGCGTAATAATGCGGTTTCAGGTTTGAGGAAAAACACGGGCTTTTCTGGAACTGGATTGTTGAGTTCCGCAGCATGATCTCGGTAGTTCCGACCTATACAAAGCATTTTCATTTGTCCAGCGCGGTTTTAATTTTGGTTAAGGCTTGTTTGGTGTTCAATGAAAAATCCGACTTCATCATCCAGGCATAATAACCCGGTTCATTAGAAAGTACTTGCTCCACTGTTTTCCCCTTGTGTTTTCCGAAATTAAAACAGGCCTGTTTTTCTTTGTTGTACACAAATCGTCCAGCAAAATCAATACGTCTCGATCCTTGTTGACTAAACTTGTGCAACTGCTCAACTCCTTTCCGTAAGTCGGAATAGCGTTCGAGCTGGCCCAGGAGTACATCATATGTAGCTCGTATGTCGGCTTCTGCAGAGTGGGCATTTTCGAGTTCCTTATTGCAGTAAAAACGAACAGCAGCAGCTAGGTTACGCGGCTCTTTTTTGTGGAATATTTTCTGAACATCCACCAGGTGCTTTCCTTCAATGTCAAAATTGATGTCTACCCGCAAAAATTCCTCCAGTAAAAGGGGGATATCAAAATGGTTGGAGTTAAATCCACCCAAATCAGAATCCATTAACATGATGGCCAACTTCGGTGCAATTTCCCGGAATGTAGGCTCATTTTCAATGTCAGCTTGGAAAATACCGTGGATGTCAGAAGTTTCGGCTGGAATGGGCATTTCAGGGTTTACCCGTTGGGTATACACCTCTTCTTTTCCATCTGGAAAAACCTTTAAAACGGCAACTTCAACAATCCGGTCTTTTGCAATATCCAGTCCGGTTGTTTCTAGGTCGAAAAACGCAATTGGTCTTTCCAGGTGTAAATGATTTTTACTCAAAGCAGCGAATTCTGTAGGTGTATTCTGTAAGGATGTCGGAGTAGTTTCTTAATAAAACCACTTTAAAATCTTGGCAATTTTCATTGGAGGGCAATTGCATTTCGAAAATGTAGTTTTCATTAATCGGAATTAAATGAAAATCGAATCTTCCAGAAATATCTAAACGCTCACTGTGCATGATGTACCCCACTCTGTTCAGATAATTCACCTCAAGGCCTTCAACCTTGTATGGTTTCCCATTCTTGAGTATTTGCCAATTGAAATTTAAACCAGATGGATCCGTAAACATGGGTTCGTTATCTGGCCGGGGTGTGCTTTTAGCCAATTCGGCTTTTTCGGTAACCATAAAATCATCCAAAGGATTAAAGGTCAAACTTTTTCCAGGTTCTTGGAAATCACACGGGGAAAAGAAGGTTTCGAACCGCACCAATACTTTATTGCTCTTGTACGCAATTTGATATTGAGTACATGGATCAATATTTACAGCTACTTTTCCAGTTCTAATATTTGGGCGGTAAATGTCTACCATTCCAGTTCTGGTGTTCGTAATTTCAATTAAATCCGACCCATTCTCATTAGGAATGGACATATCAAAACCACCCGTTAAACCAGGTCTAACCACATTCGATTTTCCCAAGAAGTTTATTACAAAAATGTCCAAGTCTCCAAATCCCTTTTTGTCGTCTTGCGTGCTGTAAAAACCTTTGGATCCATCGTTGTTCATGGAAAAGTACACGTCGTCTGATGGGGTGTTAATAGGTTTACCCATGTTCATGGGGTCTAACCATTCACCAAAAGCATCCTTTTTGGATAACATAATGTCAAAACCTCCGGTACTTTGAGTTCCATTGTGGGAAAAGTACAAGGCATTCCCGTTGGGGTGAATGTGCGGGTAACGCTCGTCATTCGGGGTGTTAATTTTCTCTCCTAAGTTTAGTGGTTGACTCCACTCTCCGTTCGGTTCAATTTGCGTGTAGTACAAATCAAATCCACCGAAACCACCTTTTCTATCCGAAGAAAAAACGATGAATTTTCCATCAAAACTCACACCAAAACGGTCGTCCCAATCTGCCGTGTAGGTAGTAGGAAATAACTCATAAGGCAATTGCCAATCACCAAAGGCAAATGTACTGGTGTACAAATCGCGGTTCAGCTTGTCCTCCATGTGGTAGTACAATACCTCTTCACTCGATGAAATAGCCGAAACCCGGTCATCATATTCGGTACTTACGTTAACCAACTCTGCATCGAGCCATTTCCCGAAAGAGTCAAAAGAACTTTTGTAAATGTCCCCTTCAAACTCAGCTTCGTAATAGTCAATTTCATTGGTATTACTTCCATCGGGTTTAATCCGGTGGGAGGTGTAGTAGATGGTGGGGTCAGAAGCAACAGCCACGGCACCATAGTCTGCATACACAGAATTGATGGCTTTCCCACAATTTTGGATCCCGTAGTTTTGTTCAGGAAGACCCAAGATTTCTTGGTGCTTTATTACTTGAGCCAACAACAATTGTGTTGGTTCGTAAAAGTCGTGTTTGTCGTTTACTGCCGAAAGGAAGATGGTGAGTTCCCGTTTGGCTTGTTCCCATTCTCCATTGAGGTGGTGAGATAATGCCAGGTAATACAAGGCTTCAATAGGAGCGTTGCTTTCATAAGCCGCTGCTTTTGAGCTGTAGTTTTTGTTGACATTCCTCAATGCTTTTTTGAGGTAGGGAATCGCTTTTGTTCTGTCGTCGTAACTCTTCAAGTAGCACAATCCAACTTTGTAATTAATGTTGGAATTCTCCGGCTCACTTTGGTGTATGCGCAGGAATACAGCTAAAGCACGGTCATAAAAACCGTACTGCAACATCTCTTCTGCTTTTTCGTACCGCACTAAGTCTAACTTCCCAGGTCTACTGGCTGGAATATTAACATTCAGGGAGGCATTAAATATGTCCTTTTCCGGGCGAGTACCATAAAAACTGAATTCAGCAATTTGGTTTTCGTTCAGTTTTAGTTTAGGCAATACCTTCCGTTGAATTTTTGCCGGTGGTGCGTCTTTATCCGGGATCGGGTCAGAGGATTTATCCGTGTCGAAAATCTTCATGGATTTATCTTCATCGTCCCCCTTCTTTTTCTTTTTTTTCTTCTTTTTCTTTTTTTTGGGATCCTCAGACTTCCCTTTCTGAACGGCTTTTACTTCCTTTTCAAAATCCTTTACCAGTTTTTGAATGGGCACTTCACCACTCAGTTGTTCTGAGGTTTTTTGCTTATCCGTTTTTTTATCCTTGCCCTTGTTTTTTTGCCCGAATGTTAAAGCAGGCATAAGAATTAGACAAATAAAAAGAAGAAAATGACGCATAGGGTATAGGCTTATATTTCGCGATTAATGTCAAACTTTTCAAGGTAATCAGCTACCCGTCTTACAAACATTCCCCCGAGAGCACCATCTACAACACGGTGGTCGTACGAGTGACTGAGGTACATGAAATGACGAATTCCGATTGTGTCTCCTTGAGGGGTTTCAATAACCGCTGGTTTTTTGTTGATAGACCCCACTGCTAAAATAGCTACTTGAGGTTGGTTAATGATGGGCGTTCCAAATACATTTCCGAAGGTACCAACGTTAGTAACGGTATACGTTCCACCGCTAATTTCGTCTGGTTTTAATGCATTATTCCGAGCCCGGTTTGCTAAATCATTCACCCGCTTTGCAAGGCCAACAAGATTCAGTTGGTCGGCATTTTTAATTACCGGTACAATGAGGTTTCCACTTGGTAAAGCCGCGGCCATACCCAAGTTGATGTTCTTTTTGTACACAATTTTGTTATCGTCCTGAACCTGAACATTGATGTTCGGGAAGTCGCGGATAGCTTTGGCTACCGCTTCCAGGAAAATAGGGGTGTAGGTTAATTTCTCCCCTTCCTTTTTCAGGAAAAGGTCTTTGTTTTTGTTTCTCCACATGACCAAGTTGGTCACATCTGCCTCCACAAAAGAGGTAACGTGTGGCGAAACGCGCTTGGACATAACCATGTGGTCTGCAATGAGTTTCCTCATTCTGTCCATCTCCACAATCTCGTCGCTACCCGATACCGAAATGGCTGGAGTAGCTGGAGCTTTTTTAGCTGCGGCCGGAGCAGCAGCTGGTTTAGCAGCACCGCCGTTTTTACGCTGGGCGATGTAGGCTAAAATATCTTCTTTGGTAACTCTGTCGTTTTGTCCTTTTCCGCTCAAGGATTCAAGCTCTTCCATGGAAACGCCTTCTTCTTTGGCAATGGAGCGTACAAGTGGGCTGTAAAAACGACCACTGTCTCCTTTTTTACCCAAGGCTGCGGCAGGAGCCAATGTTGCGGGACTAATAGGGGCAGCAGCAGTCTCTGCTTTTGTAGCCTCTGGAGCCGGAGCTGCGGCCGCTTTTGGAGCTGGAGATGCACCAGCACCTGAGGTAGAAATAATGGCAATCGCTTGTCCAACCTGAACTACATCATCCTCATTCACCAATAACTTTACGATAACTCCATCTTCTGGAGCGGGAACTTCACTATCCACTTTATCTGTGGCTATTTCCACTATCGGGTCATCTGCCTCAACAGTATCTCCTTCACTAACGGTCCACTTTATGATGGTTGCTTCTGCAACACTTTCCCCCATTTTGGGTAAAAGGATTTCTATTTCTGCCATATCAGGATTTCTTCTAGTCTGTAATACGCACAAAAATAACCGTTTATTTTTATTGGTCGCCCTTTTTTGGAATCATTTGGTGGGTAAGAGTAATGGGGTGCTTGAAGAAGCCTACTTTGAATTCGGTGTATTGATTTAGGAGCGTCTTTCAAAATGAGCGAATAGGGGGGGTGATAGCCGGTAGATGAATGGCCTTAAAAGGGTAATTCAGAAATTGGCTGTGG
>JBLHJD010000094.1:0-9655 GCA_047618705.1 Luteibaculaceae bacterium | reverse complement strand
TCGCGAAAGCCATAAGCCCAGTCTCCACCAGGAAGGAACCACAGGAGGTGAATGATGAAAACCGCAGCTAGGCCAAAATAAATAACCTTTGGCTTAGTAAACTCCTTTCTATACCCTTTGTCCATTAAGGCAAATAGGAGGAAACCACCTGCCATAAATTGGCTCACAGTTAACGCGAACTTAGAGCAACTTAAGGTGAATGCCAGAGCAATAATGCTCCACCTGAAAAGCCAAGGCAAGGGTATCCTGTGCATAAATTACTTTCCTTGCGGTGCCAGAATTGTATTCATCTCTATTGGATTGGCAAACAAACTCAATGCCTTTTTTAAATCGGTATCATTAGCAATGGAGGCTTCAAAACGCCCTGTTTGGTAAAAGTAGCGTGAAGCCAATTCGTTTTTCAGAATTTCTTGCAGCAAATCTTTGTGCTTCTGGATAAGTTCCCATTCATCTTCCGTTAATTCCTTTTCTAATTCCAAGGCAAGGGTCGAAGCTTTGGAACCCCAATCCCCTTTTTCAAGGGATTTCTTAAAGTCAGCCAAGGCTTTTTCTGGGTCCGATTTATAATCGAATTTTTCGTCCTTTAAAAACTGGAAAAACTCGGAAAATTGAGCTTCCCCAAATTCAATATCCTGAACGGAAGCCGGGTCCTTAATTTTTTGAGTGTAATTATTGATGAATTTAAAGAAATAGGAGTTCCCGTATAAAGCACTCAATAGATCCACGGGAATAGAATCCTTTACCTCAACATCCGGAGCAATTCCACGCCCGTCAATCACCTTTCTTCCACCCATGGTGACAAAGGATTTCAGTAAGGAGTCTGGAAGGGCTGCAGCATTAGAACTGTTGCTGCTGTTGTTATATTGAATACGCTGAATGCACCGACCACTTGGGATATAATACTTGGCCGTGGTTAGTTTTATTTTGGAGTTATAGCTCAAGTCTTTGGTGTTTTGTACAAGCCCCTTTCCAAAGGTGTTATCGCCAATGATAACAGCCCGATCATAATCTTGCAATGCTCCAGAAACAATTTCACTGGCTGAAGCCGTTCCACCATTCACTAATACGCCAATTGGAATTAAGGTATCCAAAGGTTGGCTTTTAGTAATGTGAATTTGGTCAAATTCCTTCACTCGGCCTCGTACGCTAACAACTTCCTTTTCTGTTGGGATAAAAAAATTGACAATTTTAACGGCTTCCATCAATAATCCTCCGCCGTTTCCGCGTAAATCAAAAACCAAGTTTTCCATTCCCTGTTCCTTCAAATCTAAAAACGCAGATTTAACTTCAGAACTAGCAGTTTGGGTAAACCGATTGAGTTTAATATACCCCGTTTTGGTATCCAACATTTTGTAAAAAGGAACATCAGGAACCTTAATCTCTTCGCGAGGAAACTGAATGACTTGGCTTGTGCTTCCGCGCTTAAATTCAATTTTAACCTCGGATCCAGCCTTCCCTTTTAACAAGTCGGAGACTTCAGAGATTGTTTTTCCCGCAACCTCTTTACCTTCAACCTTAATAAGCTGATCTCCGGCGCGTAAGCCGTTTTTGAGAGCTGGTGAATCTGAGTAGGGTTCGGAAATAAAAATGATGGAATCCACTTTTCGGATCATAGCTCCAATTCCACCATATTTTCCAGTGGTCATAAATCGGTAATCCTCAATATCCGATTCAGGAATATAAGTGGTGTAAGGGTCGAGCTCTTTTAAAATGGCGTCAATCCCCACTTTAATGAGTTTCCCGGCTTCAGGTTCATCCACATAGTACATATTCAACTCCCGAAAAACAGAGTTGAATATTTCCAGATTTTTACTGACCTCAAAAAGGTTATTGCTGTTTTTAAATCCAAACAATATTCCCATGGAAAGGATGGCACCAAGGGAGAGGATAACTATATTTTTACGCTTCATGGGATATCTGTATTGCCTTTTTAAAACGGTTAAATAGTGATTTTATTTTAGCCTCTGTTATATGGAAATCGGCTTTGGTGGGTCCATTATACACAATTCCAAAATTGTAGGTGTGTGGAATTTGATGGATGGTAGTATCAATCAGGCTTTTGTTCAATCGAACACTTTCCCTGATCAGGCGTTTTATGGCATTTCTGTCCACCGCTCTTTTAACTCTCCTTTTGGGAACAGAAATGAGAAATTGATGCTGAGGACCATCGTTGGGAGTGAAAACAATAGCGATATCCTCTTGCTTTTTCCACGTACCCTTTTTGAAAAGAGCGGTGATCGCAATTTTGGAACAGAGTTTCTCTGCTTTCGAGAAAGTGTATTGGTGTGGTTTTTCCATATAAATAATGCCCGATGCAAAGTACTACTTACATCGGGCATTATACAAATAAGTATGGGTTCTTTATTTTTTCTTCACGTAGTGCTCAATAGCCATACTCATGGATGGGAATTTTGGCATTGGTGCCTCAATATCCAACGTAAGTCCAGCATCTAATACCGCTTTGGCTGTGGTTGGCCCAAATGCCGCTATGCGCGTTTCGTTTTGTTTAAAGTTGGGGAAGTTTTTGAACAAAGATTCAATTCCTGAAGGGGAAAAGAAAACCAACATGTCGTAATTCACATCTTTCAAATCAGACAAATCACTGCATACTGTTTTGTACAAAATGGCTTTGCTGAATTTTATTTTGGCCTTTTCCAGGGATTCACCATGCTCGGCTTTTTGAATATCTGAACACGGAAGTAAGTAAGTCTCCTCCTTGTGCTTTTTGATGATTTCTAAAATATCACCAAAAGTGCTTTTTCCAACAAATATTTTCCGCTTTCGGTACACAATGTACTTCTGCAAGTAGTAGGCAATGGCTTCCGATACACAGAAATATTTCATGGTATCTGGAACGGTAAGACGCATCTCCTCGCAAATGCGAAAATAATGGTCAATCGCATTTCGGCTAGTGAAAATTACCGCAGTGAAATCCTCTACTACGTTTTTTCTTTCCTGACGGAAATCCTGGGCTCCCACTCCCTCAACATGAATGAAGGACCTAAAATCAATGGTTAAGCTATGTTTTTTCGCCAAATCAAAATATGGCGACTTTTCCGTAGCAGGTTTAGGTTGGGAAATAAGTATTTTTTTTACTTTCAATACTTCTAACTTTAAAAAGTTAAACGGCTCTTCCAGTTTAATCCTGGCTGAGTAAAAATCGCAAACCGATACCAAAAGGGATCAATTCGAGCGCGCAAAAGTACAATAATATCTCAATATTAGAAAGTTGATTATTCTGGAGCCATTTTAATCCTGCCCACCACCGAAAACCAAGGCCAATTGCTGTAATGACCACAATGCCAATGAAGAAGCCCTGGAATGTTTCGGGTTGAAGTAGGGGGGAGAGTAGGACAACAGGGGTAAGGAAAATTGCCCATAAACAACGAATATTGTTGGCTTTGTACAGGTGCATCAAATAACTAGCCTTTTGCTCAGAAAGAAGGGCTAAAACAAAAATAATTCCAGATCGCAGTAGGGTGTAGTAGAAGATGACCTGAACTGCGGTGAATGTTCTTTTCCAGGCAGGAATAAAATCGAGTTGCAGGCCGTGGCGGTACATCAACCAAGGGATGGTAAACAATAAAACAATAATGTGCAAATTCAAAAAGAAGGTGGATCGGAATGAGAAAACCTGATCATCCACATACAAATCTGTCAGGTGCCTCCGCGAATACAATGCCCGAAACGACAAACCTAACCTGTGGGCGTAGTTCCTGTAAAGAATCAAAAGGTTTACCGTAAGAATTAGGCTAAGTACTATCCAAAATTCATTGGAGGCCATTAAGTTCGATCGTTCCATCTATGAAGTAAAAGGGGCCCGTGTGGGCCCCTAAAGTGTTATTTTATTTCAAAGATATTGTTTTCGCTATTGACATCAGGAACTAAATTTTCTGGAAACAAGCGAATCACTTTTATCTTCCCAATTTTCTTGGGTAACAATAGCGTGTAGTTCGGGTTGGTCCAAGGCCATTCCTCCGCTACAATAGTGCCGTCGCTAAATTCACGCACTCCCCGCATTATCCGCAATGGAATGTAGTATTTCTGAGTTTCCCCGTTTTTGAATTCAAGCTCAACGCTGATTGGCATAGGCATTTGCCCCACATTTTCTAAGCTGATTTCATAGTTCGAAAAAGTCTTTTTTACATCCTTAATTCCATAATCAATGTGCTTGGTCGTTCCAATCCAGTTTTCGAAAAACCAATCCAATTCAATTCCGCTGGCTTTTTCCATAACCCGTTTAAAATTGTCTGGCCGTGGGTGTTTGTACGCCCACTGTGCATGGTACGCTTTCATCCCCTTATAGAAGGACTCTTCTCCAATAATATGCATCAACTGCACGGGTACAAGAGATCCCATAGTGTAGGATGCTACGCCGTAACCAAAGTTGGTGTGGTAGTGGTCCGCGTGGGTTGTAAGGGGCTCTTGGTTGCCGCTCTTTGCCAGCCGTTGGTATCCTTTAATAGATCCTGAAAAGTCCATGGGTGCCCCATTAATTGTGGCCATTACCACAGAGGATGCAAATGTGGTGAACCCCTCGTCCATCCAAGGGTACTTGGCTTCGTTAGTAGCTAGCATTCCTTGGTACCAGGAGTGAATTAATTCGTGAACCGTTACCCCAAGCAAACTTCCCATCTTCCGGTTTCCAGTAATTAGGGTTCCCATCGGGTATTCCATTCCACCATCTCCACCTTGAATAACACTGTATTGCGGGTATTCGTATTCACCAAAAATTTCGTTCATGATGGTAAATGCCTGCGCCGTTAATTCCGGAAGTTTTTTCCAGTTTTCGAAATAAGCAGTGTCTGGCTTTACCAAAAAGTGTAAATCCATTTTGTTGGGACCTTTGGTTTGCAAGTGTACGTAGTCTGGATCTGCTGCCCACATGAAATCATGCACGTTTTCTGCCTTAAAGTGCCACTGAACGCGCTCTTCTACCGGCCTACCTTTGTAACCCATGTACCCATTCTTTACATCCTTTGGGTTCTGAATTACTCCTGTTCCACCCAACACATACTTAGAAGCAATGTCAATTTTTACATCGAAATTCCCCCAAACGCCATGGAATTCACGACCTATATATGGGTTCGAGTGCCAACCATCGGTATCGTATTCACACAACTTAGGGTACCATTGAGCCATGCTGTAGTCAATCCCTTCTTCGTTGTCTCTTCCACTTCTCCTTATTTGCGAAGGAACCTGACTTTCAAAAGTCATGTCCAATGTACTGGTTGCTCCTGGTAATATTGGGTGATCCAAAATCACTTCAAGGATGGTTCCTGAAACAGAAAACAGAGTTGGTTTGCCATCTTGGATTAAACGTCCAATTTCATGATACCCAATTTCGTCCTTCTTCAATTTTGAAATGCGGCTTCCAACACGGGGGTCGGCGTCCAAAATATTCCTAGACCGAATATCCATCATGCTTCCTGGTTGGAAGGCGTTAAAATAAAGGTGGTAAAAAACCTTATTTAAGGTATCCGGAGAATTGTTCGTGTACTTCAGTGACTGCACACCCTGAAACTGGTGATTTTCTTCGTCCATGGAGATTTCCATGCTGTAGTCTACGGATTGTTGCCAGTATGCTTCTTGTGAAAAACCAGGTGTTAACCCGAGTGAAGCTACGGCACATGCCAAAAGTTGCTTTTTCATATTTTTTAGGAAAGTCCCAAATATAAGAGAAAGTCGAAGCCTTATACAAGTTTTACTTGGTTTCCTGGAAGCAGTTGGATGAGCCCTTCAAGCTCCAAAAAGAAAAGGTCGTTTTTTATGCTGTGGATTTCCTTTTGGCAATTAATGGCCAAGGTTTCAATGGAAATGGCTTCTTTACTCAGGTGTTTCTCCAAATAAAGGAAGCGATCAGGAAATTCTGGTTTGGCCCAGTGTAGGGAAAGCTGTTGCCCTTCATTTTTCCAGCCCATTTGGTGGGCAATAGTGTCTAGTTGGTGAATACAAAAGGCCTTAGATTCGTAAATAAATCGGTTGTTTCCATGGAAATTTTCGTTAAAAATATTACCTGGAAAAACACCGACTTCCCGATTGTAATCCCCAGCTAATTCGGCGGTTATGAGTGCGCCTCCCTTGGCTTTACTCTGAACCACAATGCACAAGTCCGCCATGCCAGCAATAATCCGATTGCGCTGCGGGAAATTTTCTCTGTCGGGTTTAGTGTAGGGGAGGAATTCTGAAATGATAGCCCCATGTTTTTGGGTCCTCTGTGCTTCGTTTTGATGCTTACTTGGGTAAAATTTCCCAAGTCCGGATCCCAGAACCCCAAAATTTGGAACATCGAGTTTGTTGGAAACCTGGTGTGCTTCAAAATCAATACCGTACGCCATTCCACTGATTATGCCGCAATCTAGATTGCCTAAATACGCAACTAATTGTTCGGTTAGGCGGCGACCTTCATCGTCTGGTGTACGAGTGCCAACAACGGCACACATTTTTGGTCCGTTCCAATTGGGTTCTCCTTGGTAATGGAGAAGTAAAGGCGCGTCGGGACATTCGTTCAGCCGCCATGGGAAGTCCGAATCCTGAAACCACGTAGAGTTACCAAGCCGTTCTTTGAAGTTGGATTCCCCAACAACCTCGCAATGTTGCCGTTCCTTGATCCAGGTCCTGAGTGTTGAGCCATGGCCTAGTTTTGCAAACAAGGAATGGGGCTTATCTTCAAACAACTCTTGAATAGAAACGACGCCAAGCCATTTTCGTAAAGTCCGAGGTCCTACTCCTTTGCAATGCTGAATACCATGTTGCCACCAATTAACTTTTTCCAAAATATATCTTTACTATTTATACTTTTGGAATCATAAAAGGATAGATATCCATGGAGAAAATTATTGCAATAATTCCTGCCCGGTACGGCTCAAGCCGATTCCCAGGAAAGCCTTTGGCTAAAATCGCAGGCGAATCCATGATTAGGCGGGTGGTGAAACAGGTGCAAAAATGTGAGGCTATTACGGAGGTCCACGTAGCAACAGATCATCCGGATATTGAAAAGGAAGTGCATGATTTGTGTTTTGTCCACCAAACCGGAGAGCATAGCAATGGTACTTTCCGAATTCTTGAGGTTGCTCAAAAACTAAATCTAAGCACAGAAATTGTGTTAAATGTTCAGGGCGACGAACCCATGCTGAATCCGGACGATTTGGACGCTTTGATTCTTGCAGTAAGAAATTCAAAATCGGGATTAGGGACATTGTGTAGTCCCATGACAAGAGAAGAAGCCCAAAATCCGAATCGAGTAAAAGTCGTGAAAAGTAAATCGGGCCGAGCGCTCTATTTTTCAAGATCCCCTATCCCTTTTATCCGGACGGAGGGTTGTTCGGCTTTTTTTAAGCACATTGGTTTGTATGGTTATAGAGCGGACGTGTTAGCTGAACTCGCACAGATTCCGGAGTCGGATTATGCCAAAACCGAGAGCTTGGAACAGCTTAGTTGGTTGGAAAACGACTATGATATTGCGATCTCCGAAGTGGCTGAAAGTATGCCTGGGGTTGATGTCCCCGAAGATATCAACACTGTTGAAAAGTTGTTGATAAGGAGGGGTTGAAATAGGGGCTCGATTAATTAACTTTGGATTGTTAAAAACTTTACTGTGATTCATACCATCATTTCATCCTTACTTGAAGAAAAAGAGGCCGTAATCCTACCGGAATTCGGTGCTTTTGTTTTTCATGCCATTCCGGCAAATGTAAATCCGAAAACAGGGCGTATTGTTCCTGCCGGACGGATTTTGCGTTTCCAGCCGCAATTGGCGCATCAGGATGGGGTGCTAATTGGTGCTATTTCAGATAAAAGTGGTGTTGCTTATGGTGAAGCCAACGAAATGTACCAAACGTGGGTGCAGCAACTGAAGGCAGATTTACAGGTGAAGTCGTCCAAGTCCATTGGTGGAGTTGGCCGATTCTATTCGGAAGGAAGTCAACTTCGGTTTACTCCGGAAAGAGAACTATGGGAAAGTGAAAATGCCTATGGCCTTTATCCTTTCTTCATGAAGCCAATTATTCAGGCGCAACAAACTCCTCCAGTAGCATCAGTTCAGTCTGCTCCGAGTAAAATCAATCGTAATGCCTATTGGAAAGTTGCAGCAGCCATAGCTATTCCTATTACAGTAGCTGTTTTCGGAATGAAAATTCCGTTTGATGGAATGAGTGCTTCCTTGCTGAGCTTCGGTAGCACTGAGCCTACCTACCAAGAAGTAGAACGGAAAATAAGCACCCCAGCGGTACAGTCATTTGCATGGCAAGATATTCTTTCCGAATCGGGAGACGTGCGTTACTTTACATACTCCATGGAGGATGTAAATGTGGCCATTGAAAATGAAAATGCCGAGCCAGATAAAGGATACTATTTAATTCAAGGGTGTTTCCGGGAATTAGAAAATGCTGAAAAGCAGGTGGCGCGATTAGTTTCGAAAGGATTTAGCAATGCTTTAATCCTGGATTATTACAAAGGTCTTTACAGAGTGGCCTTGGATCATGAATTGTCCAAAACCACGGCAAGAAATAAAATGAGAACTATGCGCTCTCGGTTCAAAGGTTTGTGGTTAGCTAAAGTGAACTAATCAAACTTCGTTCTCCTGCCACGTTACTTTGCATATACAAGAAAATATCTTCGGGCGTTTTTCCCCGCCCTAAACCAATCATCAATTTCGTTAAGGCGGCCTCTGTAGTCATGTCACCCCCCGATTGTACATCCGCTTTTTGAAGGCCTTTTCCTGAGGCATATTTCCCCATGGAAACACCACCACTTTGGCATTGAGTTACGGTAATTATTACCACTCCCCGGCTGCTCAATTCACTAAGTGCAGCAATGAACTCCGGGTTTTTCATGGAGTTTCCAGATCCAAAGCTTTCAATAACAAGTCCTTTTATGTTATCTGAGTTTAATAGTTGTTGCCACATAAATTGGGGCATTCCAGGATATAGTTTCAACAAGCCTACTTGGTCACTATAGTTGGTATGTACGCACAGCATTCTGTTGGACGGCGGGATAATGATTTTTTCGCGAAATTTGATGTGGACACCTGCTTTAGCTATAGCGGGGAAGTTGGGTGATTCGAAAGCGGTAAACTCTTCGCTACTAGCCTTAACAGCTCTATTTCCACGCAGCAATTGAGAGTCGAAATACACACTTACTTCTGGAACCATGGGCAAGCCATCTTTGTTTTTGGCAGCGGCCAATTCTAACGCGGTAATGAGGTTTTCTTTTCCGTCTGTTCGCGGGGTATTAATAGGTAATTGGGACCCGGTTAAAATTACGGGTTTGGCCAAATTTTCCAGCATAAAACTTAAAGCAGATGAGGTGTAGGCAAGGGTGTCTGACCCATGTAGCACTACAAATCCATCAAATTGTTCGTAATTCTCTTGGATTATTTGCGCCATTTTCACCCAATGTTGCGGGTGCATTTCAGATGAATCTATGGGCTCAATAAAGGACAATACTTGAATATCTGCAGGGACCCGGGCTAACTCTGGAATTTGCTCCTCCAAATTTTTAAAGTTCAAAGGAATAAGGGAGTTTTGGGTTGGGTCGAAGGCCATACCTATTGTGCCACCTGTATAGATTAAAAGTAATTTTGTCTCTGCCATTATATTCCGAATAATTGTTGGGCGTTTAAGGTGCTTTGTTGAGCTATTTCTTCCGTTGATTT
>JBLHJD010000093.1:0-9686 GCA_047618705.1 Luteibaculaceae bacterium | reverse complement strand
CGGCATTTTTGGCTTTTATTTTAATTGCCATCATTTGTTTTGCAGGATTGCGGGTAATTAACCCCAACCAAAGTTTGGTTCTTGTGTTTTTTGGTAAGTATGTAGGAACAATCCGCGAAAACGGATTCTTCTATGTAAATCCTCTGTATAAAGGAAAACGAATTTCCCTGAGAGCCTACAATTTCGATTCGGAAAGGGTGAAGGTAAATGACAAATTGGGAAACCCCATCCTCATTAGTGTAATTGCAGTTTGGCGGGTAAAAGAAACGTACAAGGCGGCTTTTGATGTCAACGATTACAACAATTTCGTGAAAGTGCAGACTGATGCGGCTGTTCGGAAATTAGCGGGAATGTACCCCTACGATAATTTTGATGATGAAGGAGAGGATATGTGTTTGCGCAGCGGATTGTCTGAAATCAACGAAATGTTGGAGCAGAATTTGTCGGACCGTTTGGACATTGCAGGAATTGAGGTCTTGGAAGCCAGAATTGGTTACTTGGCATACGCTGAGGAAATTGCTGGAGCAATGCTAAAGAGGCAACAAGCCACAGCCATTGTTGCTGCCCGATTTAAAATTGTGGAAGGAGCTGTTGGTATGGTGGAAACCGCCTTGCAAGAACTTTCCAAAAAGGACATTATCCATTTAGACGATGAACGGAAAGCAGCGATGGTGAGTAACCTCATGGTTGTATTATGTTCCGACAAAGACGTGAGCCCAGTTGTGAATTCGGGGTCGCTGTATTAGAACAGAAACGGTATGGTTAAAAAAAAGAAAAGCTTTGTAATACGCATGGATCCAGATATGTACGATCTTTTGCACCAGTGGGCCGATAGTGAGTTCCGGAGTGTAAATGGTCAGCTGGAGTTTATTATACATGATGCCTTACGAAAGGCGGGGAAGATACCTAAAGCGGGAAATGGTAAAAAGGAGAGTTAGCTCTCCTTTTTTAGGTACATATCTAACAGTACCTTTTTATCTGCTTTCCCATTTTGGTTCAAGGGAATCTGGCCTATAACGCGTATATCGGACGGTACCATATAGGGGGGTATTCGGTTCAAAAGGTCGGCTGAAAGTTGATCCCGACTAAAAGGGTGTTCGGTATCCTTAAGGGTGATAAAAGCCACAATTTTTTTCACCTCTCCATTGCGTTTAAGGGCCAACGTTGCAGCAGTATCTACATTGGGTGAAAGTTCTAAATTGGCAGTAATTTCATTCAGTTCAATGCGGTATCCATGGAGTTTTACCAAGTCGTCATTTCTTCCCGTAAAAAATAAAAGCTCGCTTTCAAAAAATCCACCATCCCCAGTTCTAAAGGCCCGTTGCCCATTAACAGATATGAATTTTTCTTGGTTTAAGGCATCTAAACCCACATAGCCGTGCGATACATGGGGTCCAACTATAGTAATTTCCCCATCCTCTATTTTAATTTCGCACTCGGGTTTTATATTTCCCACCGGCAAAGGATTGTGTTTTTCTAATATACTTTGAGTGATTTTAATCTGGGTGGTAGCGACAGTTGCTTCTGTTGGCCCATAGGTGTTCCATACAGCTGCAGTCGGATATTTCGAAACTAAATTTTGAGCCAGTTTGTGGGGTAATGTTTCTCCGCAAAATAGAAAATCTGAAATACGGCTAAGTTGCGTAGCTGGTGGCATTTTCGAAAAAAGCAAAGCAAAAGAAGGGGTGGAAACCCAAATATTGCCTTGGTAATCGTGGATACGTTGCAGAAAAGTTTGCGGGTTTGCCGCCTGTTCCTTGGTGTTCATTAAAAGTGTTCCACCCAGCGCCGAAAAGGTCATTAACTCAAAAACCGAAAGATCAAAACTGAAAATTGCAGAGTTGATAAACACACTTCCTTCCTTGAACCCAAAGTCACTTGTCATCCACCGAACAAAGGACAAAATGGCTTCCAAACTTATTTGTACGCCCTTTGGTGCTCCAGTACTGCCCGAGGTAAAAATGATGTAAACAAGTTTGTTTGGGTTAGGGTTGTTGTCCAATATTACCTCGCCAACGTGCTCTGTAATGTCCCTGGGACTAGCCACTTCAATCATGGCACCGAGACCTAGTTTTTCGGCCTCGGTATTAATAATAATTTGGGATTTGGAGATGTCGATTATGGAGGCGATCCTATCCTTAGGATATACAACGTCAATGGGGATATATGGGATCCCGGCGCGGATACACCCATATATGGCTGCAACCATTGTTGTGTTTTTGTGCCCATAAATAATTACGGGGCCGCCTAATTTTGTCCAACTCTTCGCTACAAAAGCAGTGTGCCATTGATCAACTTCAACTTTAAATTCCGACCAAGAAAGGTCTCTATCAGAACCAGCCAAAGCCAAGGCTTCCGGACGAATATCGAGTTCAATAAAATCCCTTTTCTCGAAACAAAACTTCATATTAAATCAGGTTTCCACTAAAAATGTAAATGGCAAAAGCAGTAGCATTAAACATAAGGAAGATGGAAACCCCCTTTATAAATAGGGGGCTTAAATTTCCAAACAACACATCTCGTTTGGCTTTTTTACACCGATAAATGTAGTAGTTGTGAATTACAGAATACAATCCGAAAATAAAACCACTCAAAATAAAGTGTAATTCAAATCCATTCCAAAATCCCATAATACCAAAGGTGGCAAAGAGAGCGAGGTTCTGACGTTGAATAGATTTAAACCTTTTTTTGGAAGTTAGGTCCTTGAAAATGGGTTTGAAAAAATAGTCACCAAGCCAATCTCCGAGGGATTTATGCCAGCGTGTCCAGAATTCCTTTGGGTTTTGAGACAAAAATGGCAGGTTAAAGTTGACCGGAACTGAAAAGCCCATAAACTTACCAAAAGCCATTGCCAATAAGGAGTAACCGGCAAAATCAAAAAACAAATACACGAGGTAGATGTACATGTATTGGAGGTGGTAAAGTATGCTCCCGTTATTTATTAGCGGTTCCAGCAGGGCGCTAAACAAAAAATGAGCAATAATAAATTTGTAAACCAAGCCTTGGAGTAAGAACTCAATTGCTTGTATGGTGTTAGCAATTGTAATTTGGTCTATTGCCTTGTTTGATTCTGATTGAAAATTAGCAAACCGATCTATCGGTCCAATAAGGAGGGTGGGCACAAAAGCACAGAAATTGAAAAAATCGAGGGGAGGTGTTAGCCTGTTTTTCCTTCTTTCGTCTACATACAACCCCATAACGCGAAAACTTAAATAAGACAATCCAGCAATTTGGAATAGGAAAGCCCCTGTAACTAAACCACCTTCTGGATAAGGTAGAATATTGGTGATTTTCATGCAAACCATGGGTAAAGCCAAAAGGAACATGGGGAAAACAATGTTCGATTTTCGGTAGAACCGAAGTAACAATTGTAGGCTGACGTACAGGTATATAACTACCCCAATAAAATGGAGGGGTTTGGGGTAAAGAAAGCCCAAATAAGTTAAGCTGATAACTGTTGTAGCAAAAGGGAAAAGAGATTTTTTCCCAATAGCCTTGAGCACCAAAATAAAAGCAATGGCGATTCCTCCAAACAGAAAAAAGGAAAAATCCGAAAAAGGGAGTGATTGATGCCAGTTCATCCTAAAATTGTTGATAAATGAACGTTACCTTGGAGCTAGGGAAAACATCTTTGTCGGGATGTATCCACGAATCCAAAGGGGTATAATACATGAAGTAATAACCAATAATTAACAGCGTAAAGAGGACTAGGTTTTTGAGGCTATTTTTCTTCATCCGTCTGATAATAAGTTTGGTACAAAAACTGATTTACGTTTAACCACCCAATTTTCCCAAGGTGCATCACATCGTTGAGGGTGCCAGGGATGTAGTTAGTAGTATCGGATACATACATATTCAGGCAGGGGAATTGATTTTGCCTAATTACACTTTCCACGGAATCTAAAATTGGAACCAAATTCTCAATCCCATTGTAGTAGTATGGATTTAGTGGTTGAATTACAAAACTGGCATCCACGTTTTTTTCTTTCAAAAATTGGATAAGTACTTGGAGGTTTTTCAGTTCTGGATTTTCACCAATATCTATGGAATGGACATTGCCTTTTTTATCGGAACCACCTTTTCCTTTCCCTTTTAAGTAGCGCGAAAAATAAGCGTCGTTAACATGGATAGTGTTGTTGCGGGGTTCTTGGGAATAACGGTGTATTTCTTGCTGCAGTGTGTCGGTAAAAGAAAACGAGGATTGGGTTGAATCGGGTGTTGTGGATTCTGCCTTTACTGAAAATTTTAATTGTTTTTTTGGACGTGTTAAGGGTATTGGGAATAATTTTGATTTCCAAGCTTCTCCCTGACGGAAACTGTTGCGGAGGTATCCCAATTCGCTGGAAAAACCAGAAAAGTTTGCGGCGTTATCATCAATAAACCGTCCAAGAATCCTTTTGTGTTGTGTGGAAATGGAAGGATTGAAAATGATTTGATTGAGTAGAAAGTTGGGTGCAAATTCCAAAAATGCTTCCGGGTTAGTGCCGTCGCTTTCGAACCATCCAGGGCTTATTAAAATACAGATTTTGCTTCTGTCTAGATACGGCTCCCCAGCCATTATTTCCCCATAAATACTGAGCGATTGGTGGTAGGCGTGACCAATGCCAAGGGCAGGAATATTCAGTTGATTTGGGAAAAAATAATAGGAGCAAACAGAGTCATTGGTGAATTCTGAAGATCCAAATAAGGTAAGCTGATTTTTTGCAGAAAGGCTACCTAAGTAATCTAAGAAATGAGCGGTATCGGCCAGATTAATGTATTTCCCAATTTTTTTACTGTGTTCACCAGAAAAGGAGGAAAGGATGGTTTTTCTATTTTCGTTTTGTTTGGTTTTCCAATTTACTAAACCGTGAAAACAAAGGCTTGAAATTCCGAAAGCGCCAATTAAAGGAAGAATTAAACGAAAAAGAACCCCTTTCATTAAGGATTTATTTTTGAATTTAAATAGAGTTCCATTTTTTCAACGGTCCCAAAATTATCTGTGATGATTTCTTCGAAAGGAATTTCGATGTTGTACTCATCTTCTAACTCAGTAGCTAACTCTACAATGGTAATTGAATCTAAAATCCGAGACTCCCACAGCTCCTCTGTGGCTTGCACAGTGGAAAAGGCTATTTCTTCAATTTTTTCTAGAATAAATGTCTGCATTGGGAATCAATATGTACAAATATAAATAAACTACCAACACCCAAATATGAAAAATGAACCAAAAAGAAAACTATTCAAATGCCAATGAAATAGGTTGAGAATAGCCGTGGTTACCCATTTTTATCTTAAAAATAACTCGCAAAACCTACCTGAAATCCACCAATTTTGGCTGCAGGATTTCCGAGGGCATCTGTTTTGGTGCGGGCAATATAATTGGCTCTTAAAATAGTTCCGGAAGTTGGCCTAAATCCAAGTCCGAAGGATACCCCAAATATTTCATCCTTAATTTCATTTTGCACATTGGTAACAAAGTTCCCTTGGTTGTAATCGTTGTACTCCACCCGAATGGAACCGTTGATTTTGGCATCGTTAAAACCCATCATTGCTGCGGTTTTTATTGGGATAATAAAATCTACAAATCCTCCAAATTGCTCCGTTCCATAAATTTCCTGAATGGATTCTGGTACATCTACTTTCACTTTCACCAATTCCCCTTGGAGGGTTACCTTACCGATTGTGGTATTAAAATCGATAGCAGTAATATTCACTCTCCGTTTGTGGTCTACCTGCTCACCTTCTAGCATGTAGGTGTTGTAAATTCCAGTGTACCCCGAAAAACCAATTTCACCCCGCTTCCGTTTCGCAACAGAAATTCGTCCGTTCAGGGCTGGTGATCCATTGTTGTCCTCGCCAAAAAACTCCGGGTTTTTTCCCGAGGCAAGGGAAGTACGACCTGTAGAATTGAGGATAATGCCATCCTGCAAACCATTAAGCACATACGCGTTGTAACTAATAATGATTTTTTCGTTGGGGAAAAAGCGACCAAAAAATCCAAATCCAACTTCCGATAGGGTAGTGGGGATAAGTTCGGTACTAGAGAGGGGGCGTTCCACAAATTCCCAGTTGGGCGAATCGTGGTTGGTGTTCACTAAGCCTAAGGCAGGCAACACAATCCCGGCTCTGAAATTAAATCCCGTATTGACCTTAAAATCTATTTGCGCGGTTTCTATGGCAATTTCCTCGGTTCCATGTTCAAATTCTATCTCGGCTAAAAATTGAATCTTCGGGTGGATCCGGAAATTTATGACCACATCCAGCGGTGGGCTGAGGAGGAGTTCAGGAGTGTGAATGGACAACTGGAGTTTGTTATCTATGAAGCGCTCAGGAAGGCAGAGAAATAAAAATGATAAAGAACCGATAAAAGAATATGGTATTTATTCATCGGCGATAAGTCTTAATTAATGTGACTTTTATTGAGCTGAAATACAATTTTAGTTGATGAAGAATATTTTTGTTTGTCTAAAATGTTACTTTTGTGCAAAACAATTTTTATGGAGAAAAATCAAATTTCAGTAGATTTAAGCAAAGCAAAGCACAGTTGGCCTTTTTAGGTGGTTGGTTTTGTTAATGACCTTGTTTATTGGGGAGGAAATATTTGCCCAAAATCCGGGAGAAGTTCTCAATTATCGAATCTATAGTCCAACTCATTTCGATGTTTTCGATGTTGGAGAACCTATTTTTATTCACGCGGATAAGGAGGGTGAAGGAGAAAGGGAGATAATTGTATATCTCCATGCCGTTTTAGCTGGGGAAGGAACCTTTTTAGATTTTAAACAATACGCCTCGGAGCAAATTTTACAGTCCTGGCATGTTCAGGCTGATAGCGATTGTAAAAATGAAGTGACACTCCTTAAAACGTATAAAGACCCTACATGCAGCAGAAGAGGTCAATTTAGGTTTAGGGCAAAATTTAAAAATAGAAAGAGTTGGATATTTTGTAATACAGAGTGGGATGACACTAACATGCCAACTGTTTCTTTTACTGTGGGATTAAATGAAGACGCCTTGGATGTTGAAAATGTTGAAATTCCTGACCCGAATATTCATTTGCCTTGTCCTGGGGAGGAATACACGCTATCTTTTAGTACAAAACAGAACTACACAGGCGATGCTCAATGGTATAAGGGGAAGTTGGATGGATTCCAGCCGGACATTATTGATTGGGTTGAAACTAGGGATTATAGCACTATTAACGGCTTAAGTTATGTTGAAAAAGGCCCTGAATATAAAACCACTTATGGAGCCTTAGATACCTATTATGTATTTTCCCATCAAATTAGGGATGCACATGAATGTAAAGTAGCCGATTTTGCTCCATCCCAGGTAGATGTATTGTTCGGCATAGACGCTCCATTTATTCCTGCCCCCTTGCCTCAATATAAAGCGTTTTGCGAAAAAGGAACGTACACCATTACTGTTCCACCTAGTTTTCTTCCAGTTATTGGAGAATTGGATGTTGCATGGTATAGACCAAATGAAAACATACCTTTTCATTATGGGGCAACCCTTACAAAGCACTTTGAAAATGTTTCCGAAATGTTCGAAGTTGAATATTATAAGGAGGGAGATTGCGAGGTTAAAAGTTTGAAATCTGCAATCCATGTAACCGTATTACCACAAGCAAGCGGGCCAGATGGTCTTTTCCCGAACAATTCAATTGAGAATCACACCATTTATGATCATAGGGACGCTCAACAAGAGTGTTTTGATAATTCCTCTTTTTACCATGACTTGAATGATGGAAATAACTTGAATTCCATTACCTCTGAGTTAACCGATCTTTTAACCTTAATTCAAGATGAGGTGAGTGGGGCTTCTCCATTTGTTACCTTGAAGTTTACGAATGTGGGTGAATTGTATTGGGAAAATAGATTTGGTGAAAAAAATTATTATGAAATTGGAGATGAGGCAAGGGTATGCTCAGACAATATAACTTCAAATCAAGGGAGTTATAACTGGGAGTTATATTATTTAAATGCCAATGTGACCTATGTTTTTGAAACTACCAAAGAAGATGGAACCGTGGTAACCACCAGTGTTCAACAGTGTGAAATTAAAGGAATCCGTAAAAAGCGTATAAGCAATATTAAGCCAGGAACAAATTCACCAACAGACAATTGTGTACCTCCTGCCGAACAGCTAGTCAATACTTTGCTTGGGAATGAACCTTTTAATGGTTTGGATTGTGAAACAAGTGAGGTAGTAAGGGTTTGTCCAAATTCCGGTGATGTAATAATTGGCCCCTCACCAGGCTTGGATTTACCCGGAATAGATTTTTATGAATGGTCTCCTGGAGCGGGATTGTCGGACCCAAGCATCAAGAACCCAATTATTTCATATTCATCAGTACCTTTGGAGGACTATCAAATAATGCGGTACAATCTCATTTATGGGTCACCCACCCTTTTAGGGTCTGACAGAAGGCATTGTACCGTTGTCTATAAATGCAAAAGTTGTGGTCCCCCAGAGGATGATGTAGTAATTGAAAACCCATTGGGAAATTAAAAACACATTTTTTTAAAAGTTAAATTATGAAAGCATTATTTATTGGCATTGTTTCAATTGTTTTCCTTGGAAACGGCATGTTTGGTCAAAATACACCTCACTTTTCAAATTCCAAGGTCAATTATGAAAATTTGGATGGAGCTAGCTTATTGTTTGAAAATAAGCAAATGGTTCAAGGTGTTAGCACACAAATGACCCTCCCGTTCGAAATAAAAGGTTGTGAAGCATCCTACAACAGAATAGAGCTGCATACATCGTATATTGATTTTTTTGATGAAGACAGATTACGGCAACTCCTAATTTTCCCATTCATAAATACCAATGGTAGTTTTTCAACTACAGCGGATAGTAGTACAACCATTAAGTTGAAAAAAAGTGGTAGTGCTCCCAATCGTATTTGGGTATTTGAGTTTAACAACATCATTTTTGAGGAATTACCAGGAGAACATTGGTCAAAACGAATGGTGCTAGACGAGGCCAGAAACTCGGTTGCCATTCATTTTGGTCCCAATGATGTATCCGATACCCACCCATTAAAGGTTACTAAATACCGGATGGCCGTTGGAGAGATCCAAGAGGGGACACCTCCAGATAATGTATGGAGCCTCAAGGGGGATCCGGCGTCACCCACATTGGAGAATAATATTACTGATTTATTGGATCAAAGGCCTGAACTTGAGAGGTATTATGAATTTGGATTTTGCCAGGTCTCTTCTATTTCAGAAAAAAGTACAGTTAACCAGTTGGCTATTTTCCAGGACGAAAATGAAATCTGTTTTTCTTCTCAAAGAAATACCCTTACGGCATTCAAAATGTTCAACCTAGAAGGAAAGCTGCTTGCAAATTCCAGACAAACCAAATCCCTTTGCACAGAATTGCGAAGAGGTGTTTATATTGGGGAATTTGAAATGGACAACGGTTTTGTTATCCGGCAAAAGATTTTTAAAAACTAGTTTCTATCAAACACATAATAAAAAGGGCTAAATCAGCAAAGATTTAGCCCTTTTTTTACCTTTAAAAATAACTTGCAATTCCAAATTGAAATCCACCAATTTTGGCTGCAGGATTTCCGAGGGCATCTGTTTTGGTGCGGACAATATAATTGGCTCTTAAAATAGTTCCGGAAGTTGGCCTAAATCCAAGTCCGAAGGATACCCCAAATATTTCATCCTTAATTTCATTTTGCACATTGG
>JBLHJD010000092.1:0-9689 GCA_047618705.1 Luteibaculaceae bacterium | reverse complement strand
CATAAAAAAACCCGGCTTAAGTGTGTATAACAACTAAAAAAATCAATTACACAATTAAGCCGGGGGTAATAACTTATACCTTAAAGATAGGGTAAAGGTTTTACAATTCCTAATTTGTTTGGAAACTTGCCTTTTCTTCTTTAAAAGACTCCCGTGGAGTTAATCCCAATTTCCTGAACAACTTCACGTCATCATTCTCAGATGGGTTAGGGGTGGTTAGTAATTTGTCTCCTGCAAAAATGGAATTGGCACCAGCCATAAAGCACAATGCCTGACCTTCGTCACTCAAGCTCAATCTACCAGCAGACAAACGAACCATGGATGTAGGCATCATAATACGAGCCGTTGCAATCATCCGAACCATGTCAAACACATCAGCTACTTCAATTCCTTCTAAAGGAGTTCCTTCAACCGGAACCAATTTATTGATCGGTACAGACTCTGGGTGTGGATCCATATTGGCTAAAGTCACCAACATGTCAAATCTATCCTCGTCTTCTTCTCCCATTCCAATAATTCCACCACTGCAGATAGTTAAACCAGCCTTACGTACGCTGTCTAAAGTATCCAAACGGTCCTTATAGGTACGGGTAGAAATAATATCGGCGTATTTCTCTTCAGATGTATCTAGGTTGTGGTTGTATGCGTATAACCCGGCTTCCTGCAATCGACTTGCTTTTGCTTCATCAATCATACCTAAGGTAGCACAGACTTCCAATCCCATGTCATTTACCTCGCGCACCATTTCAACCACTTTGTCGAAATCGGAATTGTCGCGAACTTCGCGCCAAGCTGCTCCCATACAAAAACGGGTAGATCCAGCCTCTATGGCTTTTTTGGCATTATCCAGAACGACACTTTTATCGAGCAATTTGTGCACGTTTACACCGGTGTGGTAACGAGCTGCTTGAGGACAGTAAGAACAGTCTTCAGGGCAACCACCTGTTTTAATAGATAATAGGGTACATACCTGCACTTCATTGGGTACATGATGGGTGCGTTGTACTTGGGCAGCCTCAAAAACTAACTCCAAAAGGGGTTTGTTGTAGATAGCTTCAACTTCTTCTCGTGTCCAGTTATGACGGGTTTTCATCCTCAATAATTTGCTGCTAAAATACATAAAATGGGGAAGGAACAAAGTCCAAGGAAAATCTATCCTTGGTACTGCAATAAAATAGAGGTGACATTTCCTCCAAAACCCATCGCGTTGATTAGAATGTTTCGGAGTTGCTTGGGTTCCTTACCGTGTGTAAATGGGCTACAGGCAAAGGTTTGGTTGTGTAGCATCCAAGCCCCTAACGCTAAACTCAAACCGGAAGATGCACCGTACGTGTGACCCACTTTCCACTTGTTACTGAAGGAAAGCGGGTGGTTTTTTCCAAAAACAGCTAAAATGGCTTGGTGCTCCGCCTGATCTCCTTTGATGGTCCCTGGAGCATGGGCTATAATTACGTCCGGACTTGCAACACCAGCTTGGCCCAGTGCCATTAGCATAGCTTTTTGGAAACCCGTTCCTTGGTCATTTACCGAAGTTGGATTCCGAATGAGCTCTAACCCATACCCAATACCGGCCACCTTTATTTCGGTTGCTTCACTTACTAGTTGAGCGACTACTGCACCTTCTCCCAGTGTAAGGGTGTTTCCCGTTTTATTTAAGTGAAAAGCTTCGTTGGGGTAAGCAACTTCGGGTCCGTGCCTTGTTGCAATTTTTAGTGCTTTTATTTGCGCCTGAGTAAAATTGGAGCAGGCAAATTCACTGGCGCCAACTAATATCGATTTAGCCATGCCCGATTTGATCCAAACACTTCCTTGGATTAATCCTTGAGAAAAGCTGGAACAGGCATTGGAAAAACTGAGGTTGGGGCCATCCACGCCTAAATATTGAGCAACGGTACTGGCAATATTTCCTAAAGTGGTATGCGGGGAGCACAGGGTATGTACTTCACCCGTGGCTAAAAATGTTTTGTGTTCTTCTTCCCAAAGTCGAGTTGCTCCGCGCGAAGAAGCCATAAAAACCCCATCACAATCCGCCACCTTAAGGTCAGCAGCAAGCCGCACAGCCCACTTACTTGTAATGTCGGATTGTTGGAGGTATTTCTCCTTGAAATCAGGAGGAGCTACCTGCACAGGAGCCATCCACCTTCCTTGGTCGAAAGTGTGGGCATGCTCAAGGTTGCGATATGCTTCCATGCTTTGTTCCCCATATCCAAGGGATGAAACGGATTTTATGTCTTTCAGGAATATTTCCACGGCGGCAAAGATATACTTACCAATGATTTTACCTTTAGATATTCAAATAAAGACAGCCATTTACTACTGATTTTGAAGCGCCAGTGGTGGTAGGGAAAGAACTCGGGATGTTATTGAGGTACAACACGCCCAAAAAAGCAAAAAGCAGCGCTTCTTTAAATTCAATAATTTCTGGATCGGGAATTACAAATCCATGCTTTGTGTGTGCCTGAATGCGTTGGATGAGGTGATCATTAAACGCTCCCCCTCCTGTAATTATTCCTGCGTCTGGTTTTGGACTGAATTGTTGAATGGCTTGGGCAATGTGCTCGCATACGGTGGTGAGCTGGTCTGGAATAGAAGCGGGACTGGCTTTTAGGGCAGGAAGGTAATGTTGCTCGAATTCCTCTTTTCCCATTGATTTGGGGAAAGGTTTGTGCAAAAATGGAATTGCGTTTAATGCCTGAAATAAGGACTCGTCCAGCTTTCCCGATTTGGCCATCAGGCCGCCCTCATCATATTTTTTGCCGCATTTTTGGCTCAAAAAATTCAGGGCCATGTTGCCTATGCACACATCTCCAGCACTGGTTGTTTGTCTGTCCTCAAAACTCAGGTTACACACGCCTCCAATGTTAAGTCGGTGGGAATACTGACCAAACAAGAGCTGGTCGCCAATAGGAACTAACGGAGCACCTTGGCCGCCAAAACAGAGGTCGGTGGACCGGAAGTCTGAAATGGTGGGTATGCCAGTGGCTGCCGCTATGGCTGCCCCTTTTCCAATTTGAAACGTAAACCCATTTTTCGGTTGGTGGAAAACGGTATGCCCGTGGTGCCCAATACCATCAATGTTCGCGGGGTTTATGCCTTCTTTTATTATCCATTCGGCCGTCCTTTCGCCCATCCATTGTCCCAATTGGGCATCCAATTTTAGGAGGTCCTGTGCTGGAATTTGGTGGGCTTGCTGGAGTTGGGTTTCCAATTCAGAAGGGAAGGAAATAGCGCCTGTTTTTTCGATTTTGAAATGCCAAGCTTCGCGTTCGTAAGTAAAGCTAGCTAAACAAAGGTCGAGTCCATCGCACGATGTGCCAGACATGGTTCCTATTACTCGCCAATTAGGTTTCCGAGGGGAATGTATATTGAACATAGATTTTATCGGTGGAAAACTTTACTTTTACCAGGCTTTTATTGATACAAAGGTACATTATATGGAATTTCAACTTACAGAAGAACAAATAGCGGTTAGAGATGCCGCACGGGACTTTGCTCAAAACGTCCTAAAACCAGGTGTTATAGACCGCGATGAGGAACAGCGTTTCCCGGTTGAGGAGATCAAACAATTGGCCGAACTAGGCTTTTTGGGTATGATGGTTGATCCAAAATACGGTGGAAGTGGAATGGATACTACGTCTTATGTATTGGCAATGGAAGAAATTTCCAAAGTAGATGCCTCTACATCGGTTGTAATGTCTGTTAACAACTCATTAGTTTGTTGGGGACTGGAAAAATTCGGGAACGAAGAACAAAAACAAAAATACCTTATACCTCTGGCTAAAGGAGAAATTATTGGTGCTTTTTGTTTGTCTGAGCCAGAAGCTGGGAGTGATGCTACATCGCAACAAACTACAGCCGAAGACAAAGGAGATTATTACTTATTAAATGGAACAAAAAACTGGATTACCAATGGTGGTACAGCGTCTGTTTATTTGGTAATGGCTCAAACCGATAGAGAAAAAGGGCACAAAGGAATCAATTGCCTGATTGTAGAAAAGGGAATGGATGGTTTTATTGTCGGGGCCAAAGAAAACAAAATGGGTATCCGTGCATCCGATACGCACACCTTGTTGTTCAATGACGTAAAAGTTCCTAAGGAAAACCGCATTAGAGAAGATGGTTTCGGATTCAAATTTGCAATGCAAACCTTGAGTGGAGGTCGTATTGGAATTGCGGCTCAAGCTTTAGGGATAGCATCTGGAGCTATGGAGTTGGCCGCTGCTTACTCGAAAGAACGAGTTGCCTTTGGTAAACCGATTTGTGAGCACCAAGCCATTGCATTTAAACTGGCGGATATGGCTACTGAAATTGATGCAGCTCGTTTGTTGTGTTTGCGTGCAGCTTACCTCAAGGATCAAAAATTAAACTTCGATAAAGAAGGGGCAATGGCCAAGTTGTTTGCCTCCCGTGTTGCTATGGAAACCACAGTTGAAGCCGTTCAGATTCATGGTGGATATGGTTTCGTTAAGGAATACCATGTAGAGCGTTTAATGCGTGATGCAAAAATTACACAGATCTATGAAGGAACTTCTGAAGTTCAGAAAATTGTAATTAGCCGAGCAGTATTGCGCGACTAATTATCGATTAAGATATATCGAAATCCCCTTGTTGGTTAATCTGGCAAGGGGATTTTTTTGGACAAAAAAAAGGGTGCAGGCGAATATTTCGCCTGCACCCTTTTTTGTAAATATGGTGAACCTAAATCTTAGGCTACTTTTAAACGTGGATTATCTCCTTTGTTAAATTGCTTTTTGGCGTAACTCAGCGTCACCCTCAGGCTTTTCTCCTTCATGTCTGGCGCATTGTACATTGCATCCATCATAATGGCTTCACAGATGGTCCTAAGACCCCGAGCACCCAGTCCAGTTTCCTGTGCTTTTTCAACAATAAAATCCAACACGGTTTTATCGAACTGTAATTTAATGCCGTCCATTTCAAACAACTTGATGTATTGTTTAATAAGGGCATTTTTCGGCTCGGTTAAAATCCTCCGCATGGCTTTTGTGCTCAGGGGAGAAAGGTGCGTTAATACCGGGAAACGACCTATTAGTTCGGGAATTAATCCAAAGGCCTTTAAGTCTTGTGGACTAATGTGGCTTAGGATGTTATCCCCAATTTTTTCTTCGTTACTGATCGTTGAAAAACCGATGCTGTTGGTGTTGATTCTGCGCTCAATAATTTTGGTAATATCGGCAAAAGCACCGCCACAAACAAAGAGGATGTTTTTGGTGTTTACCTGAATCATTTTTTGCTCCGGGTGTTTACGTCCTCCCTGGGGCGGAACGTTTACAACACTTCCTTCCAAAAGTTTCAGCAAGGCTTGTTGTACACCTTCACCACTTACATCACGGGTAATGGAAGCGTTATCTCCCTTCCGCGCAATTTTATCTACCTCATCAATAAACACAATTCCGCGTTCTGCTTTTTGAACGTCGTAATCGGCAGTTTGAAGCAAACGAGACAAAATGCTTTCTACATCCTCACCAACATAACCGGCTTCTGTAAGAACAGTGGCATCAGCTATGCAGAAAGGAACATCCAACATTTTAGCGATGGTTTTGGCCAAGAGTGTTTTTCCACTTCCCGTTTCACCCACCAAAATAATGTTCGATTTTTCAATTTCAACATCGTCTTCTATAATTTGCAACAACCGCTTGTAGTGGTTGTACACAGCAACAGAAAGAACTTGTTTGGCACTTTCTTGTCCAATGACATATTGGTCCAAGTATTCGGTGATTTCGCGCGGACGTTTTAAATCAACGTCTGATTTAAAATCCTCTTTTACTTGAATCTCAATCTCCTCTTTCACGATCAATTCGGCCTGCCCAATGCAGCTATCACAAATATGACCAGTTATACCTGCAATTAGGATAGTTACTTCCTTCTTGCTCTTCCCACAGAAGGAACAACGAATTTCTTTTTCCATTTTATAAAGGACAAAAAAGCCGCCTCGGTTAATGCCGAGCCGGCTTTATTATTGAATAGTCAAATTTACAAATTATTTGGGTTTCCGAGCCAATACTTCGTCAATCATTCCGTAAGCCTTCGCTTCTTCGGCTGTTAACCAGTAGTCCCGGTCACTGTCTTCCCAAACTTTATCGAAAGTCTGTCCACTGTGATCCGCAATAATTTGGTACAACTCGTTTTTGAGTTTCATTATTTCTCGGGCAGTGATTTCAATATCACTGGCTTGTCCCTGTGCTCCACCCAAAGGTTGGTGAATCATTACACGGCTGTGTTTTAAAGCCGTTCTTTTTCCTTTTTCCCCTGCACACATCAAAACTGCTCCCATACTTGCTGCCATTCCAGTACAAATGGTAGCAACATCTGGGCTGATGTATTGCATTGTGTCGTAAATCCCTAAACCGGCATACACCGATCCACCTGGAGAATTCAAATAAATTTGAATGTCCTTTTTGGGGTCAACACTTTCCAAAAATAAAAGCTGCGCAGTAATGATGTTTGCAACCTGATCATTAATTCCTGTTCCCAAGAAAATAATCCGGTCCATCATTAAACGTGAAAACACGTCCATTTGAGCAACATTTAACTGGCGCTCCTCTATAATATAAGGGGTCAAGGACGACTCAATATAACTTTCCACGTGCATACTTGATATACCGTGGTGTTTTGTCGCGTAGTTCTTGAATTCTTTTCCGTCCAACATATAATTAGCCTCGATTAGTTTGAGGCTAATTTAAGAAAATCATCAAAGGGAATTGCCTTCTCTTCAATCTTCACCGACTCCTTGATGTTTGCAATCAATTTATCGTTGTACATCTGATCAAAAATCTTGCGTGCTTCCTCCTGATTTGCCAACACTTGATTTGCGTTAGTCTCTAGTGTTTTGTCGTCTGGAGCAGGAATTCCGTACTGAGCATATTGTTGAATAAACATTCCTTTGATGTGCTCTTTTACTTCATCAATTTCCACTTTAATTTCATTGGTTTCAATGATTTTATTGGAAATTAACTGCCATTTAAGGCTGTCGGCGTACATTGGATACTCTTTTTCTAGCTGTTCTTCAGAAAGGGGCTTTTCGTTAGTAGAGGTAATCCAGCGTTTCAAAAACTCATCTGGAAGTTTTAAGCCAACTTTAGTGCTTAGTTTTTCGCTTACTTCACGTTGGAACAAACGCTCAGAATCGCTCATAAATCCTTTGCTCAAATCTTCCCGAACGCGGGCTTTAAAATCGCCTTCTGTTGTTACTTTTCCTTCTCCAAATAATTTATCGAAAAGCTCTTGATTTACCTCAGCGGCAACCATGTGCTTAATTTCTTTCAGATTCAATTGAACATTGGTTGTTAAACCTTCAGCTGCCTCTTTGCTGATGTTTAACATAGCAGCCAAATCAGCCCTTCCACGAGAAATACTGTGTGGATCCATAACTAAGGTTTCTCCAGCTTTAGCACCAGTAAGTGTTTTCTTGGACTCCTCGTTAGTTAGGTATTCAATAGAAATAGTAGAAGTGTGCATAAATCCACCCTCCTTAATTTTATCCTCAGCATCCAATTCAATGATGTCAGCAATAATCATATCGCGTTCACCAGCTACTTCAGTTGCTTCTAATTTTCCATAACGACGAGCAAGATCATCAATTTGGCGATCCACCATCTCGTCATTGATCTCCACTGTGTTAAACGTAAACTTGTCGCGCTTCGAAAGCTTAACGTCAAACTCAGGTGCTAAACCAATTTCGAATTGGAACTTGAACGTTCCTGGGTTTTCCCAGTTACCTTCTTCTCCGTTTGCTTTTGGAAGTGGACTTCCAAGAACTTTTAGTTTGTTTTCTGTGATATGATTCTGAACAGAATCGTTCAGCAAGGTGTTGATTGCTTCTCCTAAAACGGCTTTCCCGTAACGCTTCTTGATAGCGGAAGAAGGTACTTTCCCTGGGCGGAATCCAGGCATGGTAGTCTCTTTGCGGTACTTTGCTAATCCAGCTTCTACTTTAGAAGCGTAATCATCTTGCGCCAATTCTACAGTTAGAATTGCATTCAAGTCATCGATTTGTTCTTTCGTGATATTCATATCAACCTAGTGTAAGGGTTAAAAAAAAAAGGTCATTCTTGCGAATGACCTTTTGATCTATTGTGCGGATGGAGGGACTCGAACCCGCACACCGTGAGGCACTAGATCCTAAGTCTAGCGTGTCTACCAATTTCACCACATCCGCTTTTATCAGACCATTGTCTGATTTTGAGAACGCAAATATAAAATGAATTTTTTACTCTCACTAGTTTTTTTGTTAAAAAAATCACTTTTTTCTTTCATGTGGGTCAAGAGGCTTTTTCTACCTTTGCCAAAATTTATTGGGAATGAAAACCATCAACCCTTCTGAAGTATCTGTAGCTGAATTACATGGCTATTTATTGAGCGCCGTTGCACCAAGGCCTATTGCCTTTGCCAGTACGGTGGATAAAGACGGGAATGTGAACCTGTCGCCTTTTAGTTTTTTTAATGTGTTTAGTGCAAATCCACCCGTTGCCATTTTTTCTCCGGCACGTCGTGGACGGGATAACACCACCAAACATACGTTCGAAAACGTACAAGAGGTGAGGGAGTGTGTAATTAACATCGTCAATCATCCTATGGTTGAGCAGATGTCACTTTCGAGTACAGAATACCCAAAAGGAACCGATGAATTTGAAAAGGCCGGTTTTACGCCCATTGCCTCAGATCTTATTCAGCCACCACGGGTAAAGGAAAGTCCAGTGCAGTTGGAATGTAAAGTGACCGAAATAAAAGAGTTAGGTACAGAAGGCGGTGCCGGAAACTTAATCTTTTGTGAAGTATTGCGTATACATATAAACGAAGACTACTTGGATGCCAATGGAAAGTTGGATACCGTAAAGTTGGATTTGGTCGGTAGAATGGGTGCCAATTGGTATGTACGTGCCTCCGGAGATGCTTTGTTCGAAATTGCAAAGCCATTAACCACGCTGGGAATTGGTGTGGACGGAATCCCAGCAGATATTCGGAACTCCAACATCCTTACTGGGAATAACCTCGGACAGCTTGGAAACGTAGAACGCTTGCCAGACGAAACGGAAGTGAATGAATTTAGATTAATAGAGTTGAGCGATATGTTTATCCAATATGAGGATGATGCCGCTACACTCGAAACCGAATTACATAAAAAGGCGCAAGAATACTTAGCCATTGGCGAAGTGGACGATGCGTGGAAAACGCTATTAACCTTTAACAACTAGAATATGGACATTTCAGGGAAGATTAAAGTTATTTTGGATAAAATGACTTTTGACAGTGGGTTTGAAAAACAAGAATTTGTTGTAACCACTCGGGAACAATATCCACAGGATATTAAATGTGAGCTTATTAAAGACAAGATTAACTTGTTGAAAGATATGCAAGTAGGTGACGAAGTAAAAGTAGACATCAACCTAAGAGGGAACGAATATAACGGACGTTATTTTGTGAATATCCAAGCTTGGAGAATGGAGAAAATTGGTGCTCCTACAGATGGTGGGCCAGCTCCACAGGATGTTCCTTGGGACGTGAAGACGGAAGCGACTGCTGATGGAGATGCAGAAGATCTTCCATTCTAATTAAACGAATTAAGAAGAAAATCCCGATAAGCAATTATCGGGATTTTTTTTGCCTATTTTTTTTGTGAATTACCCCTGGATGGGACGCTCGTTTTGCGTACCAACAAAAGGGTGCAAACC
>JBLHJD010000091.1:0-9848 GCA_047618705.1 Luteibaculaceae bacterium | reverse complement strand
ACTGGAGGATTTACGGAAGTGTTACTAGAACACGATATTGAAAAGGTTCTTAGTATTGATACTGGAACAGATCTCTTACATTCCAAGTTATTGAGTAACGCCAAGGTTACAAACCTAGACAACTGTGATTTCCGGAAACTCACTACCTCAGATCTCCCTTTCCAACCCAACGTGGTGGTTTGTGACGTAAGTTTAATCAGTTTAACAGAAATAATTAAAGTTTGCCGCACCATGTTGCGCGGGGAGTATCACTTCTTCGGATTGATTAAACCGCAGTTCGAAATGACAGAAAAATTCCGAGTTAAAAATGGTATAGTGAAGACAGATAAATGGCGGATTCAAGCTATTAACAAAATCACCCTTACCGCAAAAGAGCTAGGTTTCCAACAACATGGCGAAGTTTCTACTGTTGCTGGGGATGGAGTTACTACGAATTTGGAATATGGAATCCACCTTTCTATTGGGGAAACATTAAATTAGTATTGTGCGCGGATTACTTACATTATTTCTAGCAGGAATTTTTTCCTATACTCAGGGGCAACAAGCCATGTTTGATGCCCTCCTTTTTAAGAATGGAAACGAGGTCATGGTGGAAAACACCTTGTCATTTGATGCTCAGTCCATAGCGTATGCCAAGTTGGGTGGTGATAGCCTCCAGGGTAAATTAGAGATTACACAAATTATTTCTGACAGCACCAAAATAGTTGATTATCAGAAGTTTACCTTAAGTACTCCTATTTTCACCCGTTCAACCATTGCTGATTTTTTAGACCGCCAGCGTTATTCTTTGGCACCTGGAAAATACACCATGGAAATAGTACTGCAGGACTTAGTCCGAAAAAGCAGCCCCGTTCAATTTAGTCAACCCCTATTGGTTCCTGAATTTACAACACCCAGTATTTCTTCCATTGAATTTTTAGCCGCCATCCAACCCAGCGATGGAAATTCGTACTACCACAAAGCAGGGTACAAAACAGAGCCTCTAATCTCTGATTATTTCTCTCCCGAATTGGATAAAATCATTGCCTATGTTGAGCTGTACAACACTGAGCTGGAATTTGGAAAGGGTGGAAAATTTGTAACCCGTTCTTTTATCCAGAATTCGGAAACAGGTGCCATTTTGGATGAAATGGTCCAATTTTCCCGGCATACCGCAGAAACGGTAATACCTCTCCTCAAAACATTTAATATCAACGAGTTACCCTCTGGTAACTTTGATTTTGTGATAGAAATTAGAAATGCGGAAAACCTGTTAGTATTCGGGAAAAAACGCAAATTTTCTCGCAATAATCCGGAGAAAAGTGTCATCGATTATAACAAACTAATAACCACCGCCACTTTTGTAGCCGACCTCCAAAGCTTAGACACCATCCGGCAATACATAGAGTACCTCCATCCTATTGCGTCTAAAATGGACAAACAATTGATTCGTAATCAGGAAGAACATTTGCCTGAATTGGACGATTGCAAACGCTTTTTTTATGGCTTTTGGCTAAAACGAAACAGCAACAACCCGAGTATTTCCTGGGCTCAATATAAGCAGTTGGTTCACATGGCCAATTCGAACTTTGGTAACAAGGTAAACCCTGGTTACCAAACAGATAGAGGTCGGATATTCTTGAAATATGGCCCCCCCAATAGCCGCATGGAACAACCCAGCGAACCGGAAGCTGTACCTTACGAAATTTGGCATTATTATAGACTTGGAAAATACACGAATCGGAAATTTGTGTTTTATAATCCAGACATAGTTACCAACAACTTCCTTGTACTGCACTCCGATGTGCCTGGTGAGGTTCAGAATTCAAGCTGGCTGCAAGAATTGTACAAAAAATCCTCCAATTCTAGCTGGTCTAGGAATGCAGAACAGACATCAACGCCTTTTGGAAGAAGGGCTTTGGAGTTATTTAACAACCCCCGTTAATGAAACCAATTGCCGTTGTAATCCTCAACTGGAATGGGGTTGATTTATTAAAAAAGTACCTCCCTTCTGTGACCAAACACAGCCGAGATTTGGCCGATGTGTATATCATTGACAACGGATCAACAGATAATTCGGAAGTAGAAGTCGGCCGCCTTTTTCCAGAAGTACAATGGATACAACTCCCCAAAAACGTAGGATTTGCCGGTGGTTATAATGAGGGCCTGAAGAATATCCCAAACCCGTGGCATATCCTATTAAATTCGGATGTCCGGGTTAGTGAAAACTGGCTGGAACCCCTGTTGGACTTTGCTACCAAAAACCCCCAAGTAAAGGCTTTGCAACCAGCCATATTGGACGATAAAGCACCGGAGAGTTATGAGTATGCCGGGGCTGCAGGAGGGTATCTCGATGCCTTGTACTACCCTTTTTGTAGAGGACGAATTTTGGAAAAAGTGGAGGAAGTGCAAGATGAGTATAAAGACCCCACTCCTATTTTCTGGGCTTCGGGAGCGGCTTTAATGGTCCAAAAAGAAACCTTCTATGCCGTTGGAGGATTGGATGCCGACTTTTTTGCGCACATGGAAGAAATTGATTTGTGCTGGCGCATCCTCAACGAATACCCAAACTCTATTTATGCGGTTCCGTCAAGTACGGTTTTCCACCTCGGAGGTGCTACCCTGAACAAAACGAACCCGCGCAAGGTGTTTTTGAATTTCAGAAACAGTTTGTTTATGATTTTAAAGAATCACCCCCACCCTTTTATGCCTTTGGCTAAAAGGATGATTTTGGATGGTGTTGCGGGGATGCAATTTTTACTGAAGGGTAATTTTGGATTCTTTGGGGCTGTTATCAAAGCCCACCTCGCTTTTTACAAAGGACGGTCAGCCATGGCCAAAAAGCGCCTGACCCATTTTCAACTGCCCCAGGATGTTATTTATCCCAAGTCTATTTTGATTGCTTTTTTCTTGAAGGGGAAAAAACGGTTTCAGGATTTGGATTGGCCCAACAAAAATTGAACCCCGAGTATATAGGACTGCAGTCCAAAACCCGAAATCATACCACAACTTACAGCTCCCGTTAAACTGGTGTGCCGGAAAGGTTCTCGTGCATGAATGTTGGAAATGTGCACTTCCACCACTTGTGCCTGACTCCCAGCAATAGCATCTGCTAGCGCTACCGAAGTGTGGGAATAACCACCTGGATTAAAAACAACCGGTGTTTTATCGGCCCCCATTTGTTGCATAAAATTTATTAGCTCCCCTTCCAAATTGGATTGGTAAAAAACAAACTCGACGTCCTGAAATTGGTCAGCGATGGATTGCTCCAATTGGGGCAAATCCATTTTTCCATACGTTTCTGGCTCTCGTTTACCTAATAAATTTAGATTTGGGCCATTCAGAATTGCTATTTTCATGGATATGAATAATTGGGAAGCTTGTTTAGCCAAGTTTAAGAACTTTTTGCGGGTAGAGAAAGGATTGAGTGAAAATTCATGGCAAAGTTATATTTCTGACTTGCAAAAACTGCAGGGATATTTTGAACCCATTGGAGTTATTCCCGAAAAATTGAGCACCCAAGATTTGAGTTTATTCCTGAAGGAGTACAATGAATTGGGCTTTTCAGCCCGAAGTCAGGCCCGGCTTTTGAGCAGCATTAAAAACCTGTTCACCTTTATGGAGTACGAAGAATGGATAACGGAAAACCCAGCCACCATTATTCCAAGTCCTAAAATCCCCAAAAACCTCCCCGACACACTTGACCTTTCAGAAATTGATTCCATGATAGCCGCTTTTTCCCCCGATGCTAAATTGGGACTCCGAAACCGGGCTATTTTGGAGGTGCTGTATGGCTGTGGACTACGTGTAAGTGAATGTGTGGATTTAAAGATTAGCCAGATTTTGTTTGATGACAACCTGATTCGGGTAAAAGGGAAAGGGCAAAAAGAGCGTTTTGTGCCTCTGGCTCCTTTGACCACCGATGCCATACGAGCTTACATCAATATGGACAGAAATACTATGGAAATTCAGCCTGGGTTTGAGGATATTTTGTTTTTGAACCGGCGGGGAAAACAGTTAACGCGGGTGATGTTATTTTATGTGGTCCGGAAAGCAGCCGAATTAGCGGGTTTACAGAAGGTAATTAGTCCACACACACTCAGACATAGTTTTGCCACCCACATGGTCCAAAATGGAGCTGATTTGCGCTCAGTACAGGAAATGCTGGGGCATGCCAATCTGGTGACTACCGAGATCTACACCCATTTGGATACGCAGTTTTTGAGGGAGGTGGTAGAAAGTTACCATCCCTTTGGGAAAAAGCACTTAGGAAAGTAGGCTGAACTTACTTTAAGGCCCGGCTATTAAAGAACCAAAAAAGCCTACGGCCATTTCTGTCCCGAAAAAAGATGGGGGGATGGATAGCTCCGGAAAAAATGTCCTGTTTTTTAGCTTTGTGCTTTAGGGGTCGGTGCTTAATCCTTTCCAAAAAAGGCACTAATCATTTGTTGTATTCCAGCATCGGAAAATACCCCTGTTTCAATTTTTATTTCATTTTGGTTTACCAAGATGATCCCGAAATAATTTTCTTGTTCCAACTTATCCAGTAATTCATTGTTTGCTATAAAAAATCGATGGTCACTGATATCCACATTTAGCGCTGAATCTTGGTACAATTCAATGGTATTCCGAGCGTAGAATTCAAAGTCACTTAACACCTCAAAAATACCTTCAGCGTTTTCAGATTTGGTGAGAGATACGATTTGGTTAGAATCAGGCCGAAAAAACAAAACAGCTGGTTGTTCTAATTCCAACATTTTTTGTGATTGATCCCAATTTCCTGAATTAATGGCAAGAATCAATTGACTTTTAAAGGACGAGCTAATTTTTGAATTAGCAATTTTGTCTATTGCTACACCAAGGTCAATTAGATCATGAATCGGGTTTTCTAATTCCGAAAGAATTATTCCCAAATCAATTTGGTCAAACTTGTTTTCCAAGACCTTGCAAAATAAGTCTGGTTCATTTTGAATGATTTTGAATAATGTTTCATTACTAAACTCTCCGAATTCAACGTTTCCATTACATTCTATTCCAAATGTTCTTAGGAAACTCAACATGAGTTCTTCGGAAAAAGGTTTCTGAGCCTCCGTTGCTTCTAAAGCCGCAAGAATAATTTCAAAATTACATTTTACCCGAGATTTTTCATTGTCCTGGGAACTCCCGTGCAGTGAGATCCCCAAAATAATCAAGGTCCAAATACGCTTTAAAAATGTATTCTTCATTTTCCCTCAAAATTCAATACCATAAAAAGAAACGATTACGACTCTAGTTGCAGAAAATTGTACCCAAAACCCTAATTTATTCAGAAAGCTAAGCTTCGAATTAAGCCCAACGTTCTTTTTTCCAGGCCATTTGTTCTTCTTTCGATAGGAAACTCCATGCCAAAATCCGGGTGGTTTTGTTCCCCGTTCCCATTGGAATTGTTTTAATCTCTGTTGCGTTTAACTTCTTGAGTGAAGTAACTATGGCTTTAAGGTTGGAGTGTTTTGATACCAAGGAAGAGAACCAGTAGCAGTTTTTACCAAACTTTTCCGACTCACGGCCTAGTTTCTGGATAAACTTCAACTCCCCACCATCATAAATCAATTCGTTGGGTAGTCCCGCAAAATTAAGTAGTGGTTTGGCGATTTTCTTCCCTTTTAGCTTGCTCACTTTCCGCTGCGCTTCTGCTTTGGCTATTTCTGCCGAAGAATGGAAAGGTGGGTTACATACCGAAAAATCGAATTTATCCTCGTGGTTCATCACCCCGTACAGAATATCCCTCGGGTTGTCCTGCATACGGAAATCGACCTGGCCTTTTAGTGCTTCGTTCTGATTTACGATGTCGTCCGATGAATTTAAAGAACCCGGATCTACATCCGTTCCAATAAATTTCCAACCGTATTCCAACACCCCAATAATGGGGTAAATGCAATTGGCACCCACACCTACGTCGAGACCTACAATTTTTTCACCTTTTGGGATGGTCCCAAAGTTAGAAGCACACAGCAAATCGGCCATGTAGTGAATATAGTCTGCCCGACCTGGGATAGGAGGACACAGGTTTTCCTGTGCAAAATCCCAATAATCGAGTTTGTAATAATGTTTTAGAATGGCGGTATTTAGAGCCCTCACCCCTCTTGGATCCGCAAAATCGACGGAATCTTCTCCTTTTTTGTTGGGAACAATAAATTCCTTCAACTCAGGCTGAGACTCAATCATGGCAGCTAAATCGTACTGCTCACGGTTTTTATTTCGGGGGTGTAAACGGGTTTCTTTGGTAGGGGTAGTAATCTCCTTCTCGGCCATAATAACTGGAATATATAATGGCTGCAAAATTAGTTAAATTAGTTGGGCTTGTGGAGTATTAAATGAGGGGAATTTTGATGGTAGTTTTGCGGCGGATTCGGCTACGCTCACCGCGGCAGATTCGGCTTCGCTCACCGCGGGGGTTTCGGTTTCACTCAAGGCAAGGTTTTTTTTATAACAGGTGTTTTTAGGATCGAAACTTCAGACCACTTCAATTCTCCGTTAAAGTGGTTTTTTTTTACAAAAACAACAGTAAATTTTGGTATAACAATCCAATAGCAATGGCAAGTCCGAAACTCATTAACGTTCCAATCAAAATATATTCAGTTAGCTTTCTGTCCTTTGCTCTGGAAAGGTCGCCAAATCTAAAAACGGATTTTGCTGCAATCAAAAACCCGATAGCATTCCATTGATTTAAAACAATAAAGGCAAACACAAATAGACGTTCGAGTAGGCCAATATACCTTCCAGCGTTTTGTAATGAATCTCCTGAATTTTCCTCTTTTATTTCCCACCTACTCATTATTGTTTTCATGATTATTGACGACACAAAAGTTACGGTGAGCACCGCAAGTATTAAGAGTAATATTTCTGATGAATATATCTTTTCCAGCTCTATTTTGTACGGGTAATGAACAAAGGCAATTATTGCAATTATTACCAGATGCATCAATTGATCCAGGAAAAACAAGGCCCTAGAATTATTTTTTTTATCTAATTTTAATTTGATTAAGTCAATGACTAAGTGACTAATTACAATAATTAGAACTGATAACCAATACAAGGAGTTAAACTTTAGCAATACCAGAAGTGCAGCCAGGTGAACCAATCCATGTAGATAGAAATGGACTGATTTTAATTGTTTATTCTTTTTGCTTTCCACCCATTCCTTGGGTTGAAAAACGAAATCACCTATAACATGCGCAATCAATAATTTTAGTAATAGGGCTATCATCATTTAGGAATATTATTTACATAAAATTCATTCATTTTCATTATTTCATCAAACCCTCCCCTTTTAAGTGCTTCACTAATACTGCTCTGCGATTTGTTTAGGATCTGGGCAATATCTTTTTGATTTTTATTCGGGTTTTCTATGGCAAATTGGATTACTTCAGCTACCGTGTTACTCCAATTATTTGTTGTTAATTGAGATAAACTGAACATACTATTTAATGATTGATCTAGCTTTATGTTATTAGACTTAATGGCCAATGTTTGTTTTTTCAATCCTTCAAAACATTCCCCTGAATATATATATGCAGAACCGTTCGATTCGGTGATTTTTTTCGAATTAAATTGCTCTTCTCCCAGCCCGATTGCGGCCCGTACATCGTACAATTTTGTTTGTTTTATGGTGGATTTTAAATGCAGGAAAGCAAGTAGGGCTTTTTCAGGTGCTACAGATAATTGAAAGCTATCTCCCCTATAAATTTCCCAATCTTTAGGCTCCTTTCCATATCGGTTTAGAATGGATTTTAATGGACTCAGCCAGGCCTCCACTTTTCCTTCCCTAGAATTTATAATATCACCCGTAATTACTGCAATCATTTTTTTCATTTCTTCAAATATATCGGATTTAGAGCCGATATTCAAGATTATCGGCGAATTACCCGATAATTTATAATATCGTCTTTAGAGACGATAACTATTCGGTAACGAAATTTTTCACCAGCGTACTGTTTTAAGATAAAACCAATTTATTACTATCGGAAAGTTCGATGAAACTAAGATTCTTATCGAGTTTTTCAGCCTCTTCGCTGCGCGGATATCACTATGGACTCCATTGAGGTTTTAAGGAACGAAAGGACTCTTGAAACCTCAATAAACTGGAACGTTTCTTATAATACTCCCCGAAACCTGGACCAATACCGGCGTTTTCTACGTTCATATTTGTGGTTTAAAAAGCGCTTTTATTTTTAAAGAAAGTTCAACACGTTCTGCAGGAATTTCTTTGGTTGTATAATGTCCTTTTTCGGTGTTGTAGTAATTCATGCAGTTCTCAACGGTATTGCATAAATCAAGGCCGCCTGAAGGCGGATTGAGGAAGATGCAATTGTATTTTAAGCTTTTTTTTTAAAAAGTCATTTTCAACTTTCAGCTAACCAATTTGAGCGTAGAGTACCTCAGAATCAACTGTATCCGTTGGTTCCGAAGAGTTGGAACCAAAAGCATTGGATGCGTTCTCTAAAAATTCCTTTTTCCATCTTGAAATCATAATTGGACTGATTTCAAACCTAGCAGCTTACTCTGGAAGGCTTTCCTGTTCCTTGATAGCTTCAAGTGTAACTCAAGCTTTGAACTCGGTGCTAAATTTTCTCCTTTTTTGTCTTATAACTTAGCTAAATTTAGTTGTTTCAATTTCACTAAACTGGTGGTCCTAAATCAACGGAGTGTTATACATTTATGCGTTGAACAGAGCATTTAAAGAAATAACTAATTATTAGGTTAATTCATACGAAGCAGATGAAAAAGAGTATACGTGAAATAATGCAATGGGAAGAACGATTTCGTTTAAAGTTCATTAATTCTATTTCAGGATATAAAGGGGTTCATCTTATAGGAACAAAGAATGGATCCGGCAAAACAAATTTGGCAATATTTAATTCAATTGTACATATTGGGTCTACCCCTCCTTTAATTGGTTTTATAATGAGGCCATTGACTGTTGAAAGAAATACCTATGCAAATATTGTTGAATCGAAATACTATACCATTAATCATGTGCATAGATCTTTTTTAGAGCAAGCACATTATACTTCAGCTAAATTTGATGCTTCCGTTTCTGAGTTTGACACCTGTAATTTAACTGCGGAGTATTCGGATAATATACAAGCTCCTTATGTGAAGGAAAGTAACGTTAAAGTAGGACTAAAATTAGTAAGCGACACTGAGATAGAACAGAACGGAACTCGTCTAATAATAGGCGAAGTAGAAGAAGTAATGGTGGATGATACGTATGTCGAAGAAGATGGACAAATTGATTTAGAGCTTGCGAAAGATATTTGTGTTACTGGATTGAATCAATATTCTACGGTTACTAAAAGCAAAAAATTACCCTATGCACGAGTTACTGAATTACCAAATTTCTCGGGTAAAAAACGACCTGACAATATAGTTTTTGATGAAGAAAATCAATCCTATAATGCTAATATATTACCATACGGGACAACTATTGGCGCTCCTAATATAGAACCAACAGGAGTATCTACATGGATTAATACTAGTGTAAATAGTTTTAATCATTCCTTTAATAATAAAGTTGAATTAATAAAGAGTGAGTATCAATCCTTAATTAATGAGTACGAAGTTAATAGCCTCATTTATAAAGCAAGTATGAGTTTTGAGCCTATAGTTGGACAAGAGTATCATTTGTATTTCTCGAACAAAAATGGAAAGAATTTTCTTTCCTTGATCCCTCCAGATAGTTGGAAGATGGAATATTTGGGATCGTATACTTTGAATAATGATAAAACGTGGAAAAAACTTAATAATGAGCCCAAATAAAATAAGTATAAGACCCTCAATTTTGGGCATTAATGATAGCCCTAATTTAAGTTTTGAAGAGCGTTTTCAAA
>JBLHJD010000090.1:0-9984 GCA_047618705.1 Luteibaculaceae bacterium | reverse complement strand
GCGTAAGAAACGCTAGAAACCAATAGGAACAATGCTGATAAACTATATACAATCTTTTTCATAGGTCAATCTCTTAAAGGTTCTCTAAATCCACCTGACGCATAGTTGCGAACCACTTAATAATCCGTTCTCCTACCTCAGGAACATCGATGTGAATAAGGTAAGCACCACTTGCAATTGGAATTGTTTTGTGGTTTTTCAAATCCCACTCTACAATAGTGCTGGAGTTATCCTTCGTTAATCTACGAACCAATGTTCCGTTGATACTGTAAATAGATATCGTACATTTTTTTGGCAAAGCCGTAAACTTAACACGCGTATCCAATCTGTCACCTTCGTATTCAGAGTAAGCATAATACGGGTTTGGAACAATCTGTATTTTATGCAAGTTGTTCTTAACCACTTGGATATCTCCTACCGTTGCAACTTCGTCAAACGTGTTGAACTCATACATGGGGTACCACTGATTTTGAGATCCCGCTTCATCTTTGATATCAAGCGTAGCGTTTTTTGCTAAGCGGATATATGGTTTTTCAACCCGGATTTTAAAGGTAACACCGTTGCCGTTTGGAATAAAGTCACCGGCCATGTCCAATTCAACACCTGGAAGGGTTAATGGGAAACCAATGTACATTACAGAACTCCAAACATCACGCAAGTCATTTGAAGAACCTTGAAGCATTTCCCAAATTGTAAGACCTGCATCGTACCCAGGAACACCATCTCCAATATCCTGAAGGACACGTTGTTGATTCCGGAATACATAGATGTAATGGAAACCACCACCTAATATAGAACCACCAAGAGATGTTGTCAGATTAGATCCTGGATTCCAAATCATATCATCCCCGTTCTCACCACGCATGGTAGAATTTTCACCAAATGCCATGTTCAATCGTTCTCCTGTTTCCAAGTCAATGGCATAACCAGGGAACCAAGACATCCCAAAGGGAGTAGGTGCTCCATTCGTTAATTTACCTTCGGCATTGGCATTTCCAAATTTATCCAACGAAGCACCAGTCCTTAATTTCCCTTTAACAGCTTTCCCTACAGTGATATTTGTGTCAGGCCCCAATTCAATGACAGGAACACGAGACCATTTAGATCTATCAGCAGTAAGTACAATATCCACAGAACTGTTGTAGGAACTTCTAGTATCCCTAGGTTTATACCAATTGGTATCAGGTAATGGCCCTTCGTTGTGTTTTCCAGCAACCCGAGCAGCGGTCCAGGTTCCACCAATAATTCGTTCAAACTCTTCATCTGGATCAGCGTCTGGCTCATCCGGAAAAGATAATTCCACGTCAATTGCCTGACCTGAACGTATCCAGTTCAATCTACTTTCTCCCTCTTCATCTGCAACCCCCATCATCCAAACGTTTCCTGGATTATCAAATTCAACGGATGAAAACAGTGGTTTCCCATATTCGTTCTGATCCTTTGAAACTGAGTAATTGGTTAATTCAACTTGATCAATTTTCAATGAAATTCCATAATCAACAAGGAACTCTTCATTCCCAAGACCAATGCTTGTAGAACTTGTAATTACCGTACCTGTAATTTTATCCGTTAATTCCCATCCCGATTTTGCAATTGTCTTTGACAATCTAATCTCCTCGAAAGGCCCAGGATTCTCCGGCGGTAAGATTTTTAATGAAAAATCAGCTCGTTTAACAGACAAAGGGTCAACAATCTTTACGTCAATAGGTCCAAACCCTCTTTCATATTTTAATTCCTGGGTTCTCCAAGGAGGACCAGCCATAATTTTGTCCTTAGTTTCTTGCTTTAATTCAACATGGCGGCTACCGTTTCCAGCACCTTCCAAACAAGTCACCTCAAATTCACCTCCAAAAACAGAGTTGGAAATGGTTCCTCCGTCCTGATTTTCAATTTGATGTGGTATTCCGCTTACAGGACGAATAGCTCCGCCACCTGCGGCCTTTCGGGAAGCCAAATATTGAATCGCTTGACCTGTAAAATTGATTGGATCATAATTCTCATAATTATTGTAACCATATGCAATGGCCATAAAATAATACGGTTTATTATTTACCAATTTCCTGTTAGCACCAGTAGCAAATAAATCCTCATTTATCTTAAACGTGTGGCGAATTCCATCGTTCCCCCCTTGAGCCGTCAATTCAGGTACAGGTAGACCTAAGTCAGGATCATACGTGTAATTTACTATCTTATCAATAGGTTGATTTAAATCAATTGTCCCTGTAGAATCCATGCGAAAATTCTCAATATCACATTGAAATATTAAACGAGAAAGATTAATGTTTTCTAAATCTGCAACAGAAACTGTTCCATCTTTTACTTGATAAATAAGATACCCTTCAAAATCATAAGTATTGTCTATTGCGTTTTCAAGACTATCCAATTCTGGAATCTGAGGATCAACCATAGAGTATAATTCCAAATAGTTGTTTGAACTTTTTGGATTGGTTAATGTTAAAATCAACTCATTTTTCAATTCCCGAATTGCAACCTTAGGAGCATCCGGTCCTTCCAAAATCTGAAAACACCCGTCGAACAAAGCTTGTGCTTTATCATCGGCTGTAAGTAAAGAACTTATAGAAGCTTGCGCTCCACCAGCAGTAGCTCTTGCCCAAACTACACCTACAGTAATGTTATTTACTGCACCCGGCTTCAGGGTAAAAGGTCCAGCAGACTGCATAAAACGTCTGTCACCAGTCGCATTGTTGGCTGTATTCTCTGTCCATTTTTCCCGAAGATTTCCCTGAGTTCCCCATCCAATTGGATCACTTGAGCCTGGAAACATGAAATCACAAAGTTGGGAAGGATCAGCTCCTGTGTTTGGATCATGAGCGTTTCCGCCATAAATAAATGGTTTTCCATCTTTCCAAATCCCATTCATATAGTTATAGTAATCTTGCCCAATAATTGGATCAGCTGTTACACCAGACCCAATATTGTGAAACAAGAATTTTCTCATTCCAAAACGCTCATTATCAATAATGCTATCTCCATATCCAATTCCCAAACCGATGTATGGAATACCATCACCTGTTTTAGCAATATTATAATTCATTTCAGAAGCAGGTATACCTTGTTCAGCTACACCTGGTTTATAAGGTCCAACATTATCCTTTCCATCATCATCTTGAAAAGGGCCTTCAAAGAAATCAATTCCAATAGCTGGAGGTGTTGTTCCATATCCTGGAGATTGTCCCCCGTTTACCTCATCATTTTCATCTCCATTGTAAGAATATCCTAACCCACGAGCAACATCACATCCTACGAAATCATCAGCTGGATTTCCTAAATCGGAATCCACCCATTGTCCAAAATAGGTCTCGGTTAATAATTGAGACCCTTGGTTAATCAAGACGTAATTATAAAAAGTCATGTTGTTAATCTCCGTGTTATCTGAAAAGGAAAAGGCCTGTGCTCTAATTTCCATTCCGATAGGTTCAGAGCTAGTTTCAGTATGAATATTCCCTTTGTCATTGAAAATCCAATAGTTAGTCTTATCCCCAAATAATGGAACTGATCGTTCATTTTCACGACAATCCCGCGATCCAAATAGGTCATACCCTGGGTAATCCCCCAATTCTGGCTCGTACAGACCTTCTTGACCAACCCCACTTGGGTGATCCTCAAAAGGAGCCAAAATGAAGTTTTGTCCAGCAGCTACATCTCCATGAGCTGGCCAATCAATGATATTTCTACTAGGCGTATAACCATTGGGGAACAATTCTTGAACAGTTTCAGTTTGGTTTTGTGCATCATCATAAACAGCATCATAATAGTCCTTGTGCGCAGCTGCTTCTACCTTGGAAATCTCAAAGATTTTATCCCATTGATCACACATTTCTCCATCAATTTCCGCCCCTCCCTCAGTAAGCGGCCCTGGCCAATAGTCATTTCCTCGACGGAAAGTAACTCCTGCGAGTTTTAACTGGCCGTTCGGAGATTTCCCACCCATCCAAAGTGCTCCCGAATATATGGATGCAACATTTCCGGAAGCCGGAACGAAATAAGCCGGAGTGCTATTTCCACGATCCTGCCAAAGAGCACCTCCATTTTCTAAACGAGCACGAACATTATTAAAGTTCATCTGCGCCACAGCCGAAGCTGGTGCACAACCGGCAATTTTTAGATTGCGGTTTACTTGTGTTTTGCTTTTGTAGGTTCCTGGTTTGTACTCCCGAGCCGACAGCCCTGTACCTACCCCAAGAATTAAACCTACCGTAGCTATGCGGTTAAGTAATTTCATAAGACGCGATATTTCTTGTTCTTAATACCTTTTAAAAATCAAATTTTACACCAAGACGGATTGTCCGAGGACCACTGTAGCGACCTGGGTTCAAATTGGCAATACTGTACAAATCACGGTAAGACTGCTCATCAATCTGGTTCGCAATTTGATTTTGGTAACGAGCATCCGTTAAGTACCCATCATCATCTGGGTTACCAGTTGCTCTATAAGCACCTGTGATGTTTCTTGTGTCGAATAAATTCACAATCCAAACGTAGGCGTTCAAGTTCATGCTCTTCTTTTTATCCTTCCCGAAATTCAACGTGAAATCACGGTCGATTTGAAGGTTTGTTGAGTATGCCCATGGCAAACGAGATCCGTTAATAGATCCTTTCAACTGAGAACGACCTGGGTCATTAGAAGCAGAATAAGGAGTCCCTGACCCAACGTTTACAACAAAGTTAGCTCCTGTGTTTCCGAATACTTCGAAGTCACCAATACGTGGTCCATGGTACTCGTTTCCTGTTCCAAAACGATAATCAATTGTAGCGTTGATGTTGTGGCGACGGTCGTAGTTAAACGGATTAATCGTACGTAAACTTGGTAGTTGTGTATTCTGAAGGTTTACAACCCCACCTACAGCAGATCCTGTTCCTTCAGCAAACTGCAAAGTATAGTTAACACGCATCCAAACGTTGCTTGTTCTACGCAAATCGTAAGCTACTGTTAATCCTTTTACCGTTCCAAAATCCAAGTTATCCAACGTGTAGTAATCACGTGGGTAAGCACCAACACGCTGAGTTACCTGAATCATGTCTTGTAAATCACGGTAGAAAGCAGACAACTTCAAAGAGGAACTTTTAGATAGCACCTGCTGGAATCCAAGTTCATAATCAACAGTACGTTCTGGACGCAAATCTGGGTTATTTAATGGGTTAGTAGCAGTATTGTTAATGTTTCTGATGTGCAAGTAGTTAATCAACTGCAAACGGTTACTCTGGCTTGGACGCTGAGTAAGTACATCGTAGTGAGCAAAGAATAATGCTTCATCCGAAATAGGGAAAGAGAAAGATACACGTGGCATAACATTTACCTGAGGTGTGTAATCTTTAAACGCTCCTGGCGCTAATTCATCTTTATCCAAATCTACCAAGTAAGGAGCAACTTCTCCAGATGTCGTACGAATGGATTTTGGATTGTTTACCAAAGCTCCTTGTGCGTTATAAAACTTATCTCCGTCGCGGTAACCAAGTACTCCTGATGGGTTAGCAATATCATTTACATAAACCACAAAATCATCACCCATGTTAGATGGATGGTTAATTGAGTTCCCTTCAATATCACCAACTTCACCAACTGTTCTTGCCTCTCTAAACAAGTAAGGATCTTTTAACACTTTTTGGTTTGCATCAAAACGGTCAACCCGCACACCAACGTTAAAGATGATGTCGTCAAAAGCAAACTTATCCATGATGTAACCCGCAGAGTAAATTGGCTCAAATGGGGCTACTGGACGAGTAAAGTCACCCGCTGCATTCTTTTCTGTGAAGAAATCACCGAAAGCTGGACGTCCAGTTTGTTTGTTACCTGCGTAGTCATATCCGTAGTAATCTACCAAAGCATTACCCTGGTTAATTAATTCGTCGGCAGAAAAGTCTTCCAAGCTAAAGAAACTTGGGTCCAACTCATCCACATTAATAACATCACGTTCCCCCAATCCTAAACGGGCACGTACGTTTCTATCAAATGTACTTTGGTCATCCCCAACATTACGTTCATACAAAACATAAGGAGCGGTACCTCTTCTATAAGAAACAATGGAATCGCGCTCCCGTTGTGCATAAATATCGAAGTTTCCGTTTTCATCGTAACATTCCGGATCATTTGGATCAGTACATAACTGGTTGTCCAATTCTGAAATATGACGGTTTGCTAACAAACGCATCACGTTCCAAATGTTGTTTACGTTTCCGGAAGTCCCTGCTGGTACAGCCAAACTGTTCAAGAAAAATCCGCGGTCAACACGTTGCTCGTATTCAAATCCTAAGGAGAAAGCGTGGTCACCAACATCAGCAGAACCTTGGGCAGAAACACGGAACTGAGAGTTATCCAAAATTTGGAAGTTGGAGTAAGGCGTTCCAACGTTATTCCACATTGTTCCGCCAGCTCTGTTATAAACTGGTGCTGGAGCATCTCCGTTTCTAAGGGCACCACCATCTTGCACTTGCAACATATTTTCGTAGTTCCCTGTAGTTTCGTCAAATGCATTAAAATACTGTGTGGTAGTTGCTGCCATTTCACGGTTTACCGTGTTTGGCTGAAATGTCACCAATGTATCCCGAGGAACATCAGACATGACAAAATATCCATTTCCGCTATCTTCAAAAACAGTGTCTTGGAAAGACTGAAATTTCCCAACATGTCCGTAAGCAAAGTAATTATCCTTGTGGACAGCGTTCTCTCTCCGGAATGTTTCTTTCGAATAATCCACACTAATGGAGTAGAAGGCATTTTTAATCGTAGATGAAGATTCTTCTCCTTCTTGCCCACCATTAAATCGCTGGGTAAAACGAGCAAATGCTCTCCAGTCAAAATCCGTTCTTTTTGCGTTGTTATCCCAGTTCATTAGGGAATTAGTAAAGTTATATTCATTCCCTGTACTGTAATCCAAAGATCCCCCAACAGTGAAGTTCAAGTTTTTGGTTGGCGTAAAATCCACCTTAGAACTTATGGATACGTTGTAACCCGCTGTATTCAAAGAAGTGTTTACGGTTTCGAAATCGTCTGAACGTAATAACAAAGCATTGTTGGTAGTTCCGTTTTCACCAGCATTCCGCTGCAAAGGATTATTAATTAAGTCCTCTTTTCTGGAGTCCGTAATTTTAGCATATCCAAAAGGAGACGGTGAACGGTCCTCTCTGTGGTTGAAGTTTCCAGAAAGGAAAAAACCAAGAACGGCTTCTTTATCCTCTTGTCCTTTATTTCTAAAGGCAATTGGTCCTGAAAGGAATCCCTCAGCAAGGTTGTAACCAAAATTGTCTAAACCAACAACCTTGTCTCCAACTTTAAACCCGGAAGTCACAAATTCCCCACCTCCAAAGAAAGTACTAGAAGCACCCTTTGTAGTAATGGAGATAATCCCTCCAGTTGCATCTCCGTAGTTAGCAGGAACACCTCCTGTAATTACAGACACCTCCTGGATGGCTGACTTCGGCAAAGAGTTAGACCCCCTTACTTTAATACCATCAATGTAGTAATAGGTAGCATCTGAACGAGAACCCCGGATACTTAATCCTCCTCCTGTACCAGCGCTACTAACTCCACCAACAGTGGTAGCAACAGCTGCAGCAGAACGAGCAGGCATACGAGCAATGTCGTCTGCTGTTACCGTTCCTCCGGATGCACCACCATCTTTATCAATCAATGGCACCACATACTTCACCACCTCAAATTCTTGGAGGTCGATTCCAGATGAAAGATTCACATCCATGAAAGTGATTTTGTTACCGTTGATAACAATACCTTCATTTTTTTGCGTTGTATAACCAACGAAGGAAACCAATAAGGAATATTTACCCGCCGGAATAGGCTTAATGGTAAATTCTCCATCAAAATTGGTTGATCCACCTCCGACTTGTTGCCCATTGGACTCCAAGACTAGGTTTACAAAAGGCATAGGTTCTCCCGATTCTCTATCAAGGACTTTCCCTTTAAGGGTCCCAGCACCACTTTGGGCTTGGGTCTGCCAGGTGGCAGCGATTAGAACGACAAGCGTTAATAAAAGTTTTCGAAGCATAAAACGTTATCTTATCCGTTATGGTTTCTTACACTATAGTTTTGCGACTCCTCCAAAATTAACATTTTTTAATCTCTCTATTTTCCAAGGCTTGATTTTTCTTAACGCAACAAAAACCAAATATTAAATTCCTATTTAACAAAAAGACGGCTTTTTATTAACCTTTACTTCTTACTGACAAAAATCAAAAAGTAGAAAACCAGATTTTCCAGAATAAAAACATCCGAATTTTATTGGTTTAAGGAATATAATTCTGAAAATTCCAAAAGAGCAGCGCGAACTACCTAGTAATACCCTATTTCTTTTTTCAACTAAGTTTATAAACTATTTGGGTCTTAAGCCAGGCCTACGATTGCGAAAATCGGCCCGGTGTTTTCGGCGCAGTTTTTTCTGCCCCTTATTTGATCGTTTCCCTTGATTTTTCCAATGCTGTTTCTTGGCCTTTTTGTAGCCCTTTTTGGCTTTTCGTGACTCCTTTTTCTTGGCACGTTTCGATTTAAACGGCTTCGACTTCGGTGCCTTGGTGCTTGTTTTAGTTTGAGCCTGAACAACTTGGGGCTGAAACTGAACCAAAAGGAAACCGAAAATCAGCAATATCCATTTATTCATCCTAAATTTGTTTAATGGCTCAAAAGGTAACAATACTTTTCATAATCTGCACCTTTATCCTCGGCTGTAAAAAGGATAAGGACCAAGGTGACATCCCTTTTATTCCCGTAAATCTATCGTTAGACATCGACAATCCAGCCTACCGAGATGTAAAAATCCCCGGTGGGTTTATTTACTTGGATGGGGGCTCCAAAGGCATAATTCTGTACCGAAAAAACAATGACGACTTTGTTGCCTACGACAGACACAGTCCTGTAGATGCCACTAAAGGCTGCGCCTGCGCAGTGAGTGAAGACGCCTTATTCATTGAGGATGAATGCAGTAACGCCGTGTGGCTTATAACAGACGGGACTCCCCAGAACGACAACACCACCCGGTTTCTATTGGAATATGGTACGAGTTTTAACGGGCGTACCATTCGGGTTTTCAACTAAGTAACAAAACAACTCATTATTGCATTCCTACGGATCAACAACCAGGATCTGAAACCGCTTATAAACAAAAAAACCCGCCTATCAAGCGGGTTTTTCGTTTATCCTTTATATAAACCGATATCAATACCGGTAAGCTTCTGGTTTGAATGGTCCATCAACCCCTACACCGATGTATTGAGCTTGATCCTTTGAAAGGACATCCAAAACTACACCAATTTTCGCCAAATGCAAACGGGCTACTTTTTCGTCCAAATGCTTCGGCAATACATATACCTTATTTTCATACGCACCTGAGTTAGTCCACAACTCTAATTGCGCCAAAGTCTGGTTTGTAAATGAGTTCGACATTACAAATGACGGGTGACCTGTAGCACAACCTAGGTTCACTAAACGACCTTCAGCCAACAACAAGATATCCTTCCCATTAATGGTATACTTATCTACCTGTGGCTTAATCTCAACCTTAGACTTCCCGTGGTTTGTATTTAACCAAGTAACATCAATCTCATTATCGAAGTGCCCAATGTTACAAACAATAGCTTTGTCCTTCATGTTCTCGAAGTGACGTCCAACAATGATATCCTTGTTTCCTGTTGTAGTAACAACAATGTCAGCCTCCAATACAGCGTCGTCCATTTTCTTTACTTCAAAACCGTCCATTGCAGCTTGAAGCGCACAAATTGGATCAATTTCAGTAACAATAACACGAGCTCCAGCTCCAACCAATGAAGCGGCAGAACCTTTACCTACATCACCATATCCGGCAACAACAGCAATTTTACCTGCCATCATTACATCGGTAGCTCTACGAATAGCATCTACCAACGATTCCTTACAACCGTATTTGTTATCAAACTTAGATTTGGTCACCGAATCGTTTACGTTAAACGCGGGCATTACCAAAGTTCCGTTTTTCTCAC
>JBLHJD010000089.1:0-10067 GCA_047618705.1 Luteibaculaceae bacterium | reverse complement strand
GGGTAGAGCTTGGCCAACGGAACGGTATTTGAACATCTATTCCGCGATCAATATTGGTGGTGCTGCAGGGTATGCATACCTTCCTCAATCTGCCCAATTTATTGGAGATAGAGATGGGATAATGATTTTGCAAAACTATGTTGGGAGCATTGGAACTGGGCGTCCACGCCTAAGCCGTGCCTTAACACATGAAGTTGGGCACTGGGCAAATTTACCTCACCCTTGGGGGGGGACAAACAACCCAACCCTCAGCACCAATTGCACCGACGATGACGGAGTAACGGATACGCCAAACACCGTTGGTTGGGATAACTGCGATAAATATGGTGAAAGCTGTGGTTCCTTGGACAATGTTCAGAACTTCATGGATTACAGCTATTGCTCTCTAATGTTTACGGAAGGCCAATCTGACAGAATGCGGGCTGCCATGAATAGTGACGTTGCAGAACGCTCCAATTTGTGGACCGAAGAAAATCTTGCCTTTACAGGAACTGCAAACGATGCTGTTATTGGCCTTTGTGAAGTGCAAATAAAAGTAGATGGAGAACAAACAATTTGTGAAGGTCAGTCCATCACTTACACGGACAACTCCTTCCACACCGTTGAAAGTAGAGTTTGGACTTTCCCCGGTGGAACACCAGCTACGTCAACTGAAAAAACAGTAACTGTTGTTTATTCAACTCCTGGAGAATACGAAGCTAATTTGGAGGTTTCGAACTCCACTGGATCTATATCTGGTTCTGTTAATGGCGGAATTAATGTCCTTGCCAATGGCGCTTTAATTGGTGGTATTTCTGAAAATTTTGCCGCAGTTAATACCCTGGAAACTGATTCCCGCTTCATTATTGAAAATCCGGATGGGAACTTAACCTGGAGGATAACTGATAATGCGGGTTACAACGACTCTAAATCTGTTTACCTAAAAAACCGTTCCATCGCAAAAGGGGAGTTCGATCGATTGATCATTGGAAATTTCGACATGACAGATCTTTCCGATTTACAGATTGAATTTAAGTATGCCTATGTTCCACGTAGTTCCCAAAGTGAGGATGAGCTAAATGTGTATGTGTCGAATGACTGTGGGCAAAATTGGTCTTTGAGAAAAAGAATAAAAGGGTCTGCCTTAGCTACCGCAAGCCAATCCAATGCTAGTTTTGTTCCTAACGGAAACGATGAGTGGAAAGAAAGTGGTAGTATTTCTGTAAATGCAAATTACCAAGCTCAAGGAGTTCAAGTAATGTTTGAGTGGGAAAGTGGTTCTGGTAACAACGTGTATTTGGACGATATCAATTTCAAATCAAACAACCCAAGCTCTATCCAACAGCTTGTTGATTTTAAAAACTTTACGGTTTTCCCAAACCCAGCGAAGGATAAGGTTCACGTTAGTATAGATGCGACAATATCTAGTAAAGCTCAGGTTTCATTAACTGACTTATCAGGTAGAGTTGTGAAAAGTTTTGACACGAATCTTATTCCTGGATCGAATGAATTAAGCCTACAGGTAACAGACTTGGCCAATGGTGTTTATTTAATTCAAGTTAATACAGAAAAAGGGAAGATGGCTAAGCGAATAATAATCGAATAAGCCCAAAAGAATTCAATAGGGAAGGGGTGAGCTTTGGCTCATCCCTTTTTTTGTGCCTACTTTTTTTCAATTTCCACTTCCAAGGAGTCCGGAAGTTGGTGAAACAAATCCCAACCCAAAAGAACTTCCAAACTATCCATACTCAAGCGAAAAACCGGCGGCCTTAAGCTTGTTTTGTTATTTGAAATGAGATATCCGTCCATTTCCAATTCATCTATCCAAAAAATGGCTTTAAAATACGCTAGAGGGATATTTACGCGTCCTGCCATCAAGGAGTCGCCTGGAATGGGTCCCGTAATGATGTAACACCTCGAATTACTACGTCGAACCCGTTCTCGAATTTGTTCCTCCAATATTCTCCAGCAAACCCTATTTAGTCCTGGATGTTGGGGGGAAATGTTAACCGTAAAAAAGCTCCCATCCATTCGGGTTTGATTCAAAACGGCGTCACCCGCTGGAAACATATGTCCTCGGTCGTATCCAGAACCCTTGTATAACTTGGACATAGGGCTGCAAACATCCTCGTTTTTACACCACGGTTTAAAGTAGTTTTTGCGTTGGGCATTTTTTACCAATTCTCCAGGTGTTAACTCATAGCCAACCCAAGTGGACCATCCCAGGCTATCGTTATAATTAAAAAGGAATCCCGGCAAACTATCGTAGTGCGCAAACGGCACATAGCGGCTATCCTGAGCACACAAGGCTATTGGCCAAGAAAAAAGAAGGAAAAGAAAATATTTCATGGCATAAAAAAACCGCCTCGGAAATCCGAGACGGTTCATTCAATTAGGGAGGTCGCGGGCGGACTCGAACCGCCGTACGAGGTTTTGCAGACCTCTGCCTAGCCGCTCGGCCACGCGACCCTTATTGGGGCAAAAATAAACAAATTACCGAGTTCTAAAAAAATACTTTTTCCTTTTCTTCCGCCGATTGCTTTAAGCAGCTAGAACACAGGCAATTTGCATGCAAAAGATATATGTTTTTCAGTACTTCTGTTTCCACTTCTATCCCTGCACACCAACACTTTTCGCCATCGTTGGTGCACTCAAAATTCGCGCCACACTTAGAACATCGCTTTTCCATTACCAATCCATCTCCAACTCCACACAGTCCACGTTTCCACCAATAGGCGGATTCAATTTTCGGATAACAATTGATCCCGAAAGGAGCGTCCAGCCTTGGGAAAAGATATTCTTCTTAATACGTGCAAGCACATGTTCTACCAATTTTGACGCCTGAGCCATTTCAGCCACCACTAAACGGTTAACATCAACATAGTCAATGGTTTTTCTAAGGTCATCTGAACTCGCCGCATCAGTAAAATCCGTTTCCAAGTTTACATCCACTTCATACCATGCTCCAATAGCTGTTTCCTCTGGTAAACAACCGTGGTACGCATAGCAAGTAATGTTTTTTGTTCGAATCCAGTGCCCCATACTATCCCAACTTAGTTAACGCTATTTCCATTCTGGCAACAGACTCGTCTTTACCTAAGACATCAGCTATCATAAACATGCTTGGTCCCATTCCCAAACCAGTTAGTGCCAATCTAAAAGCGGGTAAAAGCTGACCCATACCAATTTCTTTGGTTTCCAAGTAGCCTTTAAAAGCTGTTTCTATTTCTTCTGCAGTATAATTTTCCAAACCGGACAAGGACTCTTTCCAACCCCTCAATAATTCTGGGGTATTCTCTTTCCACTTTTTCTTAACGGTTTTTTCATCGTACTCGCTAGGGGAAACAAAAAGATACATTCCTTCTAGTAAATCCGAATAAAAAACGGCCCGTTCCTTCAACATTGGTATGGCTTTTTCGCATTTCTCTAAGTCTGCGTCTATTCCCTTTTCTTGAAGTAACTCGTTTAAAACAAACGCCAATTCCGCATCCGACTTGCGGCGAAGGAATTGTTGGTTAAACCAATTGGTTTTTTCTGGATCGAATTTAGCACCACTTTTTCCTACACGAGGAAGAGTAAAGGCTGCAATCAATTCTTCCAAAGAAAAAAGCTCTTGTTCTGTTCCTGGATTCCAACCCAAAAAGGCCAACATATTTATAAATCCTTCTGGAATGTATCCGTTCTCCCGATATCCTGAAGAAACTTCTTGTGTTTCTGGATCTTTCCACTCCAACGGAAAAACAGGGAAACCAAGGCGGTCACCATCTCGTTTACTCAGTTTACCATTCCCGTCAGGTTTTAATATTAACGGAAGGTGAGCAAAAGTCGGGGTGTTTTCTTCCCACCCTAAATAGCGGTAAAGCAAAATATGCAAAGGAGCAGATGGCAACCATTCTTCTCCCCGAATAACATGTGAAATATTCATGTGGTAATCATCCACAATGTTGGCCAAGTGATACGTAGGCATACCATCGTTCTTCAAAAGAACTTTGTCATCCATATTGTCTGTGTTAACCACAACCCAACCACGTATAGCATCTTCAAAGCGCACTTCCTCATTCCGAGGCATTTTTACCCGCACCACATATTCCTCACCAGAAGCCAACCTCTGAGCAACATCTTCCGGGCTCAGGGTTAAACTATTTTTCATGGTCATTCTTGTGGTGTTATTGTACTGCGGGGCCGCAACACGTGCTTGTTTTAGCCTTTCGCGCATGGCATCTAACTCCTCAGAAGTATCAAATGCATAATAAGCCGTCCCGTTTTCAATCATTTTGTCGGCAAACTGACGGTACATTGGTTTCCGCTCACTTTGCTTGTAAGGTCCAAAATCACCACCAATTCCTTGCCCTTCGTCTGGGTTAATTCCACACCACTTAAGGCTCTCAATAATATATTCTTCGGCACCAGGAACCAACCTATTTTGGTCTGTATCCTCTATCCTTAAAAGGAAGTCCCCGCCATGTTTTTTGGCAAAAAGGTAATTATATAAAGCAGTTCTTACTCCTCCAATATGCAATGGTCCCGTTGGACTTGGGGCAAAACGCACCCGTACTTTTCGATCCGACATAATCCTCAAAAATTGGGCGCAAAGATATTAATTTCCATGGTCGGAATAAGGAATGATATTGTGGAAAAGTTTATAGACCTTTGTAACTCAATTGATATTGCATGGAAAATTTGCTGCTTACCCAGTTCTGGAAGGATTACGAACTCATTGATTTTGGGAAGGGACGTAAATTGGAGCGATTTGGGTCCATGATCATTGACAGGCCCGAACCATATGCCATAACAAAGCCCAAATACTCGGGTCAAGATTGGGAAAAACGCCGGAATCTTAAATTCATTAGTGGAACCAACAGTGAAGGTACCTGGGAAAACACCAAAGGTGTTACTACGTGGAACATCACGGCCAATAATACCACAAAAGTCGAGTTGTTTTTATCGAAATTTAAGCACCTCGGAATTTTTCCTGAACAAAAGGTGAACTGGGAACTAGCCAAAAACTTTCTCACTGAATTTGAGGGAAACAAAAATGTTCTGAATCTTTTTGCCTACACCGGAATTGCCAGCTCAATTTTGGCTCAACACGCCCAGCAGTTGACCCATGTTGAAGCATTTAAACAAATTATGACTTCAGCAAAGAAAAATGCTGAACTTAATAATTTGGAAAACATACGATGGATCCTCGATGATGCGTTTAAATTTATTGGAAAGGAGCTAAAAAGAGGAAATACCTATTCGCTCATTATATTAGATCCGCCAAGTTTTGGAAGAGGACCAAAGGGTGAGCGCTGGAAAATTGAGGAACTCTTCAAAGAAATCGTCCAAAATGTTATCCGGCTATTAGAACCCGGAGGGAAAATAATTCTGAACACCTACTCCAAAAGTGTGGACGACGCGTTTATTTATTCTGCCATTGGGAACCCAAAAAACATTACAAGTACCGTTAACAATTTGGGAATTCATTGTCGGGCAAAAGACGAAAACCTTGTTTTGGGTAAAACCACCATAATTGATAAAATCCATGGCTAATAAGTTAAATCAACGATTCAAAAAATTCAGAGGAAAATACTTTTCACACCTCCTTTTACAAGGGCTCATCGATTTTATTACTCAAGGGCTGATTGTACTCGTTCCTTTTGTTTTGGTTTACATTTTTGTTGATCTCAACCCGAACCACAAGTGGGGTATTTCTGCCATTTTTTACTCCCTTCTTATTTTCCTTTTTATAGTTAGAATAGGAAAACCTTTGTTTCGTCTAATCGGTTTTTACCGGCCCCTTACAGACCAGAAAATTGCCCGTATCATTGGTTCCTTCTTTTCAGAGGTGAATGACAAAGTTGTTAACGCAATGGAGTTATCCGCCTTAAATAAATCGGAAACGTCTTTAGCCCAGGCTGCATTGGATCAGAAATTAGCTTACCTAGAAAACTTCAATTTTAATCTGGCCATCAACACAAATGGTCTCAAGAAATCCTTGCTTTGGCTCCTTACCCCAACACTTCTTATAGCCATCTTTTATCTCCTCAATCCCACTTTATTAAAAATTGGTTCGGAACAACTCATCAATTTTGGTGAAATAAGCGCGAACAATCAACCTATTCAGTTCAACTTATTGAATGACTCTTTACGTGTAGCCAAAAATGAGGATTTACCTCTTAAAGCGCTGATAAACAGTAATTTAGGCGTAAAAAAAGAAGCCTACATTCACATAAATGGCGACAAATATCGCTTGGTTGAAGAGAACAACAGTGTCTATTCATTTACCATAAAAAACGCCACTGAGGATCTCTCCTTTTTCCTATCCATGGGAAACTTTTACAGCGAAAAACGTGATGTTGAGGTTTTTCAAAAGGTGTTTTTGGGAGAATTTAATTGGCAAGTAAATCCACCCAAGTATACTGGTTTACAACCATTTATAGTTAAAGAACTACGTGATTTTTCCGTACCTCTAGGTTCAAAACTAAGTTCTGCGTTCAATTGTGTTAACTGTTCCGAAAAAGAAATAATCTATCTCCATAAGGACTCGGTAATCCTTGCGCCAAACCTCAGCTCATTTACCTCTAGGAACTACAGCTTTAAGCTGCGTGGAACAAATAGCCACTCCAGTTTTACGACCAATGCATTTGCCATAGATTTGGTAGAAGATCAATACCCACAAATTCAGGTAAACTGGCACCAGGATACTTTGAACTTAGACTTGGTCCATGTCTATGGGTTGTATTCAGATGACTACGGAATTTCCAAAGTACAGTACACCATAGCCGGTAAAACAAAACCTTTAATAGTTGACCCTGATGGTCAATTTTATTTAGCATTCACTAAAAACGACACTGCTGATTACACTATTCAGATATCAGTTTTTGACAACGATGGGGTAGTTGGGCCAAAAAAGAAAAGCAGTGAGTTAATCTCCATATCCAAAATTGACGCCTTAGAAGAAGCCAAATTAATGGATAAACTGGCGGAAGAATTAACCAAAAACGAGAAAGAGACTAAAGAGGAATTAGATATTCTTAAGAAGGAATTAGAAGAGTTAAAAAAGTTAGCCATGCAAAAAGGGAACCAGAAATGGAACCAAAACAAGAGCATGAAACAACTTGAAAAAGCCTCAAAATTTCTAAATGCAGAGATTCAAAAAATGGAAAAGCTCCTCCAGCAGATGGAGAAAAAATCGGACAACCCGAAAATGGACGAGTTAAAATCCAGGGTAGAAGAATTAAAGCAAAACCCACTTTTGGATGAAATAAAAAAGTTGCAGGAAGAACTGGAGAAGAACCAGAAATTGGACCCAGAAAACCTGGAGAAATTGCAGGAAAAAATAGACCTAAAACAAGCTGATTTAGAGCGCACACTTGAACTGCTTAAAAGGATGAAGGTTGAGCAAGATTTAGAAAACCAGATTAATAAACTTCGCGAATTAGCCAAACAAGAAAAGGAGCTCGCAAAGCAAGAATCTCCAGAGGAAAAAAACAAGCAGGAAAACATTAAGAAGGAATTTGAATCCCTTCGAAAAAAGCTTGATGATATAAAAAAGGAGAATCAAGATTTGAAAGATCCAATGGATTTAAATGACACCTCCAACGATGAAGAAAAGGTTCAAGAAAAATTAGACTCCATTAAAAAGGACCAAAAACCAGGCGACAGTAAAAACAAGGAACAAAAAGAAGCTGGAGAAAAAATGGAGGAGATGGCAGACGCAATGGAATCAGCTATGGAATCAGGATCCGAAGACCAGGCGGAAGAAGACATTGAAACCATTCGTCAAATCTTAGATAACCTAATTACGATGTCCAAAAGCCAAGAGTTAATTCTGGAAGGATTTAGAACATCAGATCCAGGTAAGCCAGATTACGTTAAAAACGGGCAAGAACAGCGCAAACTACTTGACAATTCTAAAATAATTTCCGACAGCTTAATGGCTTTAGCGCAACGTGTTCCAGAATTAACTAACACTATACATTCGGAATTAGGTGCTATTGACCGCAACCTAACCAAAACAATTCACCACATTGTTGAATTGGACAAAAGAAGCATCTTAGAAAAGGAGCAATATGTTATTACTCACACCAACAACTTAGCCTTAATTCTTGATGAGAGTTTGCAAAACATGAAGCAAAAACAGAGCCAGAGCAAAAGCAAAAGCCAGGGTTCATGTAAAAAGCCAGGCTCTTCCAAGGGCTCGAAACCAAGCATGGGTGATGCCCTAAAAAAGCAACAAGAGTTAAACCGTAAAATGTCCGAACAGAAAGGAAAAGGCGAGAAAAAAGGAAAAGGTGAAAACAAGGGCGGTGGACCAGGTGGGAAAGAGTTCATGCAAATGGTAAAGGAACAAGAGCAAATCCGCAAAATGATTCAAGAGATCCAGCAAGAAATGAATGAGGATGGTTCCGGAAACGGAAACAAACTAAGTCCATTAATTAAGGATATGGAAGAATTAGAGTGGGAGCTACTTCAGAAAAACCTAAGCAACGAAATGGTCCAAAGGCAACAGCGGATTGAAAGCCGGCTTTTGGAAAGCGAAAAAGCAGAAAGAGAACGAGATAAAGACACAAAAAGGGAAAGCAAATCTGCATTAAAAACAATGGACTCTAATGTGTTTGAATTAGATAAAACCAAGAACAAAGGATATAACTCCTTACGCAAAAACCACATCCCTGTAGTCAAAAAGTATCAAAGTATAATTCAACCATAATGGATTTAATCAGCTTTCATTCCGAGGACATTTCCTTTAATCTAGACCACACACAAACCACTTCTGGTTGGATACAACTTTGCATCCAAAAAGAAAGAAAAGAACTAGGTGAGTTGGCTATTATTTTTTGTTCTGACGACTACCTGCACAAGATGAATGTCACGTACTTAAATCACGACACCCTCACAGATGTAATCACATTCGATTATTCAGAACATCCTGTAGTATCTGGTGACGTTTTTATATCGATTGATCGCATCACAGAAAATGCAAAAACCCACAAAACTAGTTTCGAAAACGAACTAAAAAGAGTGATCATCCACGGAGTTTTACACCTCATTGGCTTCGGAGATAAAAGCCCTGAAACCAAAGAAGTGATGACATCCAAGGAGGATTTTTATCTAAATTTGCACCCTTAATCCGTCCATTGTTCCACGTGAAACGTATTCTATGCTCCAGAAATATGACGTCATTGTAGTAGGTGCTGGTCACGCCGGAAACGAAGCTGCCGCCGCCGCAGCAAATCTTGGTAAGAAAACATTACTCATTACCATGAACATGAACACTATTGGCCACATGAGCTGCAACCCCGCTATGGGCGGAATTGCCAAAGGTCAGATTGTTCGCGAAATAGACGCACTAGGTGGGCTATCCGGAATCATTGCCGACAAAAGCGCCATTCAATTTAAAATGCTTAACAGATCCAAGGGTCCAGCAATGTGGAGTCCGCGTACCCAAAACGACAGATTTAAGTTTGCATACGAATGGAGATTACACCTTGAGCAAACCCACAATCTTGATTTTTGGCAAGACATGGTGCAGGATTTATGGATAGAAAACAACACCATAAAAGGTGTCATAACATCCATGGGTATTAAAATTGAAGCCAAAAAAGTGATTCTTACAAACGGAACATTCCTAAATGGATTGATTCATTTGGGAGAAAAACAATTCGGCGGAGGTAGGGCAGGGGACCCAGCAAGCACAGGAATAACCGCCGTACTCAACCAGCACGGCTTTGAAACCGGACGGATGAAAACAGGTACACCGCCACGGGTCGACGGAAGAACTTTAGACTACTCCAAAATGGAGGTCCAACCCGGGGACGTAAATCCAGGTAAGTTTTCCTATCTCAACGGACCGACATTAAAGGAGCAAAAAGACTGTTTTATAACCTACACCAACCCGCAAGTTCATCAAATTCTAGAAGAAGGATTTGAAAAAAGCCCCATGTTCACGGGGAGAATAAAAAGCAAAGGACCACGATACTGCCCTTCCATTGAAGATAAAATAACGCGATTCGCAGAGCGAGATAGGCATCAAATATTTGCGGAGCCCGAAGGATGGGACACGGTCGAGGTCTATGTCAATGGATTTAGTTCCAGCTTAC
>JBLHJD010000088.1:0-10262 GCA_047618705.1 Luteibaculaceae bacterium | reverse complement strand
GTGCTGCTCTATTTTTATCCAAAGGACATGACTCCAGGGTGTACAGCCCAGGCTTGTGATCTTACAGCACATAAGTCGGAACTGGATGGGGCCAATGTGCACGTAATTGGAGTGAGCATGGATCCAATAAAACGGCATGAAAAGTTCCGGGAGAAGTACGATTTGAATTTCCCCTTGGTTGCGGACGAGGAACGCGAATTGATTAATTTGTATGGCGTTTGGGGAGAAAAAAAATTCATGGGGAAAACTTTTGATGGGATCCACCGTATTTCATTTTTAATTGATGAACAAGGAATTATCCAGGAAATCTGGGGTACAAATAAGAAGGTAAAAACAAAAGAACACACAGCCCAAGTTTTGGCTGCAATAAACTAAGATCATGGGAGATATCAATACAGAAAAACTAAAGGCACTTCAACTTACAATGGATAAGTTGGAAAAGAGTTATGGCCAAGGTGCGGTCATGAAACTTGGAGATCAAAAAAAGGCCGATGTGCAAGTTATTCCATCGGGTTCCTTAACCCTGGATTTAGCATTGGGAGTTCAGGGATATCCCAGGGGAAGAATTGTTGAGATATATGGCCCTGAATCCTCTGGAAAAACCACCTTGGCTATTCATGCCATCGCAGAGGTGCAAAAACAAGGGGGAATTGCAGCTATTGTGGATGCAGAGCATTCATTTGATCGCTATTATGCAGAAGCTTTGGGAGTGGACACAGAAAATTTACTTATTTCCCAGCCAGATAACGGAGAGCAAGGTTTAGAGATTGCCGAAAGTTTAATCCGCTCAGGTGCCATAGATTTACTTATTATTGATTCTGTTGCGGCGCTTACTCCAAAAGCGGAGATTGAAGGAGAAATGGGAGATACTTCTGTTGGACTTCAAGCACGTTTGATGTCGAAGGCACTGCGGAAAATGACAGGAACCATTTCAAAAACCAATTGTTGTTGCATCTTTATTAACCAGTTGCGGGAGAAAATTGGAGTAATGTTCGGAAACCCCGAAACGACTACGGGTGGTAATGCCTTGAAATTTTACAGTAGTATCCGCTTGGATATCCGGAGGTCTACCCAGATTAAGGATGGGGAGAACGTAATTGGGAACCGAACTCGGGTTAAAGTGGTAAAAAACAAAGTTGCTCCACCTTTCAAAAAAGCGGAATTTGACATCATGTACGGTGGTGGAATTTCTAAGTCGGGTGAAGTTTTAGATATTGCCGTAGAACATAACTTTATTAAAAAGAGTGGTTCTTGGTTTAGCTACGGTGAAACCAAATTAGGTCAAGGACGCGATAGTGTTAAACAATTGTTGTTCGATAATCCTGAGTTACAGGAGGAAATAGAAGTTAAAATCAAAGAAAAATTGCTTTCATAATATGGCTATAAGAGCGTTCATTATTTTTGGAATATGCCTTTTGGCAGGTTGTGGAAACCCACCTGAATCAAAACCTGCAGGCGAAAAGCAAGATCCATTAGTCGCTATTAATCAAATAATTCGGAACTCGCCGAACAATGCAAATTTGTATAAGGAAAGGGCCGAATTGGAACTGGAGCTGGGGATGATGAATGAAGCTTTAGCAGATGTGAATAGGAGCGTGGCTTTGGATTCCATGAACGCTAATTTTCATGTTGGCAAAGGGGAAGTTCTCTTTGCCATGCAAAAATACGAAAGGGCCATAGTTAGTTTCGAAAAAGCGCGGGACATTGACCCTGAAAATGTGGATGCAATTATCCGACTTTCCCAGGTTCAATTATATCTCCGGAATTACGACAAGGCCATGGAATTGGCCAACGAAGCCTTAAAGGTGAATACCTATGAGCATATACCCTACTACGTGAAGGCCTGGGTGTTCTTAGAAACGGGTGACACCATAAAAGCTGTTGGGTCATTCCGGACTGCTATTGAGGTGAATCCGGAATATTACGATGGTTATATGATGTTAGGGAAGCTGTATAGCGATGCTGGGAAGGATATTTCCTTGGAGTATTTTCAGTCAGCTTTCGAATTGGATACCAATAATGTGGAACCATTGTATCACCAGGCTTTTTTCTATCAAAGAACGGAGAAGGTAGAGCTAGCAATGGATAGGTATAAAAAATGTGTTCAGAAGAACCCTTCCCATGTTTTCTCTTGGTATAATCAAGGATTCCTCTGGTTGGAGTTTAAGGATAACCCCGATTCGGCATTTGTTTACTTTGCAAAAGCGGCATATGTAGAACCAAAATACAAGGAAGCCTTTTTTAATATGGGGCTCTGCCGCGAATTGAAAGGAGAAAAGGACGTGGCTTTGGGGTATTATAAAAAGGCCTTAGCCATTGATCCCAATTTTGATTTGGCCATTTTTGGTCTGAATCGAATGTTGGAATAAAAAAATAGAAATTTAAGAACCGCGGTATTTTAACCGCGGTTTTTTTTTACCATATACAGCCATTGCCTAAATTCAGTCCCGAATCTTAAATCAAACATCGGATGAAATTGAATTGGAAAGGTCTAATCGCTGTATTAGGAGTATTTATGTTAGGGCTAAATCTCAGCTTTGCCCAGGACACAACCTGGCACCAAACATTTACCTATAACGATATTACTAAGCGAAGAGGGGTTTACGAAATGCCCGATGGGTCCCAAGAATACCGGAAGGTATTGATGTATTACAACCTGAAATGTGATGCGCAAACTACCCAGGATAATTTTGCCTGTGGGGAATGGGATTACCTGACCTACACCAACTTATTTATTCCAACCGGGGAATTGGATTCAACAGCCATTAACCACCCTAAGATCAAAAGTGGAAACTACGCACCAGATACTTTGTGGTATGTAAGTAGTCAAGGATATGACTACTACCAAGGAGATTTGTCCCAAACAACCGTTAGTTCCTCCTCCAATGTAGTCAGTGGAATTGTTGGTGCAGGAGCGGATGACCTTGATTTTATTTTTAAGAATGAAGGAGGAAATGGTCGTTCTCAATTTGTGTATCTCAAAGAAGAATTAACAGCAGCAGGATTACTTGCAGGCGACATTGATGTAATCCGATTTAATAAAACAGGTGGAGGTTCCAATATTGGACGCCTTACCGTACGGATGAAAACCACTTCTGCTGACGAGATTGAAGAAATGGAGGAAGGAATGGATGTTTATTACGATTTCCCTCTAAGTAATATGCTAAATGGGTGGAATGAGTTGACATTGACTACTCCTTTTGCATGGAATGGAAATTCGAACATTTTGGTTGAATTTGCTTATGAAGGTGGAGATGGAACGGCCTTGACTCTTGCTGGTGATGACGCCTTTGCCTTGGCTGGAAGATACGTGGATGGTTCCAATAGCGCTTTTGATTTTAGCGAAAATGACTACTTCCGTGTCTTAAACTCAAATGGATTCGATATCAATGAGGAAATTACGGTTCAGTTTTGGATGTACGGATCGGAAAATCAACCACAACGGGGATCCACTTTTGAGGCTTTAAATGCCGCCGGTGCGCGTACTTTAAATTCACACACACCTTGGGATAATGGTAACGTGTACTGGGATGCAGGTAACGATGGTGGTACTGATCGGATTGAAAAGTCGCAGACGGATGATAAGTATATGGGGCAATGGAATCATTATGCCTTCACCAAAAATGCAAGTTCAGGTTCTATGAAAGTGTATATCAATGGTAATCCTAGAATTTCTGGAAATGGGAAAAACAAAACCATGAAGGATATTGTGGAGTTGTACATAGGATCTGCAGTAACGTATGGGAACGGACCTGGGTATGATGGACTAATGGATGAGTTTGCCATTTTTAATAAAGAATTAGAAAGATCTGAAATTCAGGATAATATGTTCGTCCCGATTTCGGCAAGTCACCCTCAGTATGACGCTTTGTTGCACTACTACAATTTTGAAGAAGGAAGTGGATCCGTGTTGATCGATCAAAAAGGGGATAAGGATGGAATTTTGTCTGGGACAGAAAACTGGGTTGACCTAAAAGGAACCCAAAGGATTTTGAATCAGATTAGCACTTCTTCTCGGCCCCAGTTGGAGTTTTTAACGGGTGATTTTGTTACAAGCACAAGCACTCAACTGTGGAAAGACTCAGTAGCTTTTCCAATTGCACACGTGGATTTTTATGCAGTGGATGCAGATAACAGAGGAGTAAGCGTTGCGAGTACACAGAATGTGTACCTCAGGTCTACATCCAAAACTTTTGACCTAGATGGGGTGTTGATTTCGGAAACGGATTTAAATCCATCCATGTTTGAGAATGAAGATTTGACGTATTATTCAGCTCCTTTTGAAGTGACTAACACCATAGAAATAGGGCGCTTTATTACCCCATATGGGATTAATTTGGATCTTGGACCTCAAGGTTTTACTTGGGTATTTGATGTTACGGAATACCTTCCATATTTAAAAGATTCGGTTGAGATTAGTACAGGAAATCAACAGGAATTAATTGATTTGAAATTTGCCTTCGTGCAGGGAACCGCCCCTCGTGACTTAGTTCAAATGGACCAAGTTTGGGGAAGTAGAAGAAGCTACTCTTATGCATCTTTGGATAATGATGATCAAATAAAAAATACAACGGTAAACTTGGCGCCTCAGGCCGAGAGTTGGACATTTAGGGCTCGTTTAACAGGACATGGACATAACTCCAATGACGGAAGCTTCCCACACTGCTGCGAGTGGAAAGACAACTCCCATTATCTGTATGCCAATGGAACTAAAATCGCGGATTTTAAGGTTTTTAGATACACAGAATGTGCTGTTAACCCCGTTTTTCCTCAAGGAGGAACATGGCCAGGTGCCCGTGAGGGATGGTGTCCTGGTGATGTGGTTTGGAACTACGATTACGAATTAGCCGATTATATTTCTGGGAATACAGTGGATTTGGATTATGACATTACTCCTGTTCCAGCTAACAACCAAGGTATGGGTGGTGGAAATTACCAGGCGGCTTTTCATTTGTTTCAATATGGGCCGGCTAAATTTCAAAACGATGTGGAGCTTTATGATGTAATAAACCCGAATGATTGGGAATACCTATCGCGAAGAGCTAACTCTTGCAGTAATCCTAAAGTAACGATCCGAAACAACTCGCCGAGTCCACTGACTTCTGCCCGTATTCAATACGGAGTAAAGGACGGTGTACTAGAAACGTACAATTGGACAGGTAGTATTTCCGCTTGGCAAACAGAAGAAATAGATTTACCCATTGCCTCTTCTGATTTCTGGAAAGGGAGTGGTGACAATGTGTTTACTGTAACGGTAGATCAACCCAATGGATTGGCGGATGAATATGCCGATAACAATGCTATGTCTACCCATTTTGTTAGGCCAGATGTGCTTCCAAAACAGATTATTATTGAAATAAAAACGAACAACATTCCTGGCGACAATAGCTATGTTGTTAAGGACGCAAGTGGAACAGTAATTTTAAGTAGAGGGAATTTTGCAGCCAATACTACCTACAAGGACACATTAGATTTGGCAGAAGGATGTTATAATATTGAATTGACAGATGAAGGTCAAGATGGTCTTTATTACTGGGCATATGCAGCACAAGGAAATGGAAGTTTCCGAATTAAGAACATGGCCAATGGCGTGATTAAAGGATTTGAACCAGAGTTTGGGTACAAATTAAATTACGCATGGCAAGCAGGTGCTTCTCTGAATGTTCAAGAGAATAATATTGAAGCCAATTTGCAGGTATATCCGAATCCTTCCAATGGATTGGTACAAGTTCGGTTGTTGGATGTTAATCCAAATGACAGAATTGAAGTCCTAAACCCGTTGGGACAGGTTGTTCACTCGGTTCAAGAGGTAAATTCTTTTGATGTGTTTTCGCTTGATTTGCAAGGACAGGCACCCGGAGTTTACTTTATTAACTTGCCAGGTACAGGATTAACTCAACGCATAATTATTGAGTAATATGACTTTAAGAAACGGCCTTCTTTTAATTTGTTTTTTGGGCATTGGGTGCGGAACCCAGGCTCAGAAAAAAGCCTTTGTGGACCAAAATTACCCGCTAGGTGCTACGAGCAATTTCTCCAATGGAGAAGTGGACTTTTTCCCAATTCTGACCCGGATTGAGGCACCAAAGCCCGATGGGGGAGGTTTTTCTGATTACCGGGATGCCCTCAAGGATAAATTGCGTGAGAAACGCAAGAAAAGCCAAGGAGGTGGACAAAAAAACGTAGCCTTAGGGACTGCCGACAATCCAGTGATTTGGCATTCGTTTGAGGGAAACCCAGGAGTAACTGGGGTGCCTAACGATAACGGTGTTGCTATTTCTCCTGATGGTTTTGTGGTTTCTGTTATCAATTCCAGCGTAACCACTTTCGATAAAAATGGGGATAGATTAAAGTTTCGATCCCTCCAAAGTTTTGCCGATGAATTGGGGATCCAAGCTCGGAAGTTTGACCCGAGAGCCGTGTATTTACCCAAGCAGGACCGTTTTGTTTTAATTTATTTAGCGGGAAGCACTTCAGCAGAGACTTTTTTAATGCTGGCATTTTCGCAAAGTAATGACCCTACCGAAGGTTGGAACCACTATGCCCTTAGCGGTGATGTGGATAGCCTAAATGTGTGGTCCGATTATCCTATCGTTAGTCTTAAGGAGAATGAATTAGTGGTAACCTTAAATCTAATTCGGCAAGGAGAACCTTGGGAAACAGGTTTTGAAGGAAGCATTATTTGGGAAATCGATTTGGCCTCTGGAACCGCTGGAACAGATTTGGAAACAAGGTATTGGAAAACAGTAACGCACAATGGTTTAGGCATAAGAAACCTATGCGCCGTAAAAAATGCAGATCACGGATCAGGGGATGATTTATGGTTTTTGTCTAACAGAAATTTTGACGAGCAAAACGACACCCTGTGGATGTTTCATATTTCTGGGGATATGCTAGACCCCATTCCAACATTAACCAGTGAAGCAATTGTTTTGGAAAGGCCGTATGGTTTTCCGCCCAATGCCTTTCAGCTGGATAATGAAGATTTAGCAACCAATGATTCCCGTTGGTTAGATGCTATTCAAATCGGGGATCAAATTCAATTTGTTGGAAACACCCTAGTGCCCAGCAATAATAATCCGGGTATCTATCACGGTTATCTGAATGATATTTACGGAACACCGGCTATTTCTGGAGATTACATTACGATGGATGAATTTGATTTTGGTTATCCTGGAATCGAATACATTGGAATGGAACCGGGAAGTAAAGAGGTGGTTATTGGAGTTAACTACTCCTCGGATTCCATCCACCCGGGTTATGGAGTAATCTATTCTGATGGATTAGGAGGGTATTCAGATTTTGTAGTCATTAAGGAAGGATCTAGGCCCATTGATTATCTAACTGGAGTAGACCGTTGGGGTGATTACTTTGGGATTCATCAAGAACTGGGAAAACCAGGATCGGTTTGGTTAAGCGGAAGCTATGGTGGTGCAGGAAACGATCCCCATCCTTGGATTTCGAACGTTGGACACCCCAGTAAATCAAGCGTTCTAGAGAATTCGGGAATAGAAGACGTTGCAGTTCATGTTTTCCCTAATCCAATGGTGTCCCAACTACATGTTGATTTTACCGTAGAGAAAAGCACTATTTACCGCATGGAGTTGTACGATATGGAAGGGAGATTGGTTGATGTGTTGCTAAAGTCGAAAGTGAAGCCAGGCTTAAATAGATTTAGTTTCTCCTTGGATAATCTCGCTGGATCATCCTACATTTTGCACATTATCGGGGAAAATGGAATTGTGAAAACTCAAACTGTTATTAAAGAATAGGAGATTCACCTCCAAGAAAAAGGCCGCGCTAGCGGCCTTTTTTATGCCATAAACTTTTGTTTTTCAGTTGATTATAGCTCTTAAACTAAGGGGTTAGTTGTATAACTAAATAATTAGTTATATGTTTGGATCATGGAGCTTACCAGAGCAGAAGAAGAAGTAATGAATATCCTTTGGGAAAAGGGACCCTCCTTTGTTAAGGAGTTGGTGGAAGGGTTCGATGACCCCAAGCCGGCTTACACAACGGTATCAACTATAATTCGAATTTTGGAGAGAAAGGGAGCCGTGAACCATGAGAAATTTGGGAAAAGCCACCGGTATTTTGCGGCTTTCCCAAAATCGGATTACCGTAAAGGCGAAATTAAATCGGTTTTGAATCGTTTTTTTGGCGCATCCAAGACTAGTTTGGTGTCGCACCTTATCAAGGAGGACGACCTTAGTTTGGCGGAAATAAATGCGCTGATGGAAGAACTAAAAAAAAGGAAAGATGATCATTGAAGCAATTTTATATTACACGGTAGCCATGGTTCTTTTTGGATTATTCTTCCGGAAAATCAAAGCGCCAGAAATAAAAAGGGCCATGATCTTACTTATTCCCTCTGTGGCCATCGGGTTAAGTTTGGTGCCGTGGTCTAACCAGATCGAAGTAGGAGGAATGGCAAGTGTGGTATTACCAGAAGTAAGTTTGTCTGAGCAGATGGCGAAACCTTTGTCCGGAGCCATCAATTGGGAAGGCATTCTACTTGGGGCTTATGCCCTCGGTTTTCTGGTATTTCTGTTCCGTTTTTTCCAGGAAATTCGTCAGATTTTGGCCTATAAAAAATCGGCAACCAACACAACGGTGTATGGAAAGGACGTATTTGTTGTACCAGGCCTTTCAGGGCCTTTTAGTTTTTTGAATGGGGTTTATCTCCCGAAAAGGGACGTTTCAAAAATGGTGGTGGACCACGAGTATATGCACGTGGAACTGGGGCATACTTGGGATGTTTTGTACACCAAGTTTATTCAACTGTTGTTGTGGTGGAATCCATTAAGCTCAAAAGCTTTGGATTGGTTAATGGAAAATCACGAACACGAAGTGGACCACGCATTAAGTGCGATTTATAAAGAAGATTATTCGCAAGAAATTAAGAAACAAGCTCTGGAGCAGTGGATGCTTTCCGTTGCGCCAACGTTTTCGAAAACAAATCAATTAAAACTAAGACTTAAGATGATGAAAAAAGTAAAAGAATTAACCAAAGCATGGTCTGCTGGAGCCATAGTTACCACCGCTGTATTGTTCGCATTTGTTGTTGTAAACACAGCATGTAATAACGATAAGCAAGTGCAAGATGAAGTGAAAGAGATAGTAGCAACTCCAGCACCAAAATCAGTTGTTGATTTTAAGGAATTGGAGAAAAAGCCAGAGTATCCAGGCGGGCAGGAGGCTTTGTTCTCCTACTTAGGTAAATCCATTGTTTTTCCTGAAAGTTTAAAAAGCGAAGGAAAATCAGGAACTTCATTTATCAAGTTCGTAATTTCTGAAACGGGTAAAGTTGAAAACGTGGAAATAGCTAAAAGTTTCCACCCCGATGCCGATATTGTGGCTGTTGAAGTTATTGAGAAAATGGAAGATTGGGTTCCCGGTGTAAAGGATGGTGCCAATGTAGCTGTCCAGTATACACTACCAATCCGATTCCAATTGGATTAAAGCAAAAAGGGTCACTTGGTATACCAAGTGACCCTTTTTTTATTCTTTAATAAAGGTGCCCGAGTGACGGGTACTTCCATTTTTTACAATTACAAAATAAGCTCCCGGTGTGAGGTCAGATACATCGTGTTTAGGATTTCCAGTAGTCTCAAAAGAGCTCACCAGTTTTCCATCCAAGGTAAAAATTTCAATTTCGCTTGGTCTATTTCCAAGATCTGAAAAGTGGATATAGTCTGATGATGGATTCGGGAAAATGGACAACTTTTCTGCCTTTTGAGCCCATTCATTAACAGAACTCCCCGTATTAAACCCAAACGTATATTGCCCCGATTTAAGATCAAATAAATCGAAGAAACCGTAGGCATCTGTGGTACTACTAAAAGTCCTTAACTCCACATTGTAGTCAACCGTCCAAGGGGTTCCAGCTCCCGGTCTGTATAGTACAACAAGTTGATTCTCGTCAAAATTCGGGAAATTTAATAAGGTGGTATCCAGTCTTCCAGTACTTACATTCTGCCCATTAAAGTACATCCGAGCTTCGCATTCAATCTCATGGTTCGCCAGCATCCGAACACTCCAAAACCGATCTTGCCCTATCTCTATTCCATCAGGCAAGCCATCTAACGCATCTGGTGCAACCCAGTGGTGATCCACTCGGAAAAAAATGGAATCTGGGTTGGAAATTGGGTCTATCCTGAAAAAGGCATAATCCAATGTTTTTGCATTGGTGGCATAATGAATAAGGTGCTCACCGGTGGTGGCCTGACTTAACTTATCCTGCCCGTTGAGAAAAACAAAAT
>JBLHJD010000087.1:0-10318 GCA_047618705.1 Luteibaculaceae bacterium | reverse complement strand
TTCTATGCAGATAAACCCTACTTTTAATCACAAATTATACTAGATGTTTTCAATAGCAATTCATGGTGGAGCGGGAACCATCCTTAAATCCCAAATGACCGAAGAAAAGGAGTTGGCCTACAGAACAGGACTAGAGGAGGCTATTAATGCAGGATACGCCATTTTGGAAAACGGAGGTAGTTCTTTGGATGCCGTTCAGGCTGCTGTGGTGGAGTTGGAAAACAATCCGATGTACAATGCTGGAAAAGGATCTGTTTTTACGCACGACGGAACCCACGAAATGGATGCCGCAATAATGGAAGGAGCGGAGCTGAAAGCCGGTGCCGTGGTTGGCGTAACGGGGATTAAAAATCCGGTGGAATTGGCCCGGATGATTATGGACAACTCAGATCACGTAATGTTGTGCGGAACCGGAGCTGCCGAATTTGCTAAAACGCAAAATATGGCCTTCGAAAACCCGGAGTACTTTCATACAGAACATCGGTATGCCCAACTGCAACAAGCTTTGCGGGAAGGGAAGGTGATTTTAGACCATACCACAGAAAAAAAGTTTGGAACAGTTGGGGCAGTTGCCATTGACTCCAACGGAAACCTAGCTGCTGCTACCTCAACTGGTGGTATGACCAACAAACAGTTTGGAAGGGCAGGGGATAGTCCAATTATAGGTTCTGGAACCTATGCCAACAATAACAACTGTGCTATTTCATGCACAGGCCATGGCGAGTATTTTATCCGGGCCGTTGTTGCTTTTGACGTAGCTGCATTAATGGAATACGGCAAGTTTTCCCTGACCGAAGCGTGCGATATTGTGGTGAAACAAAAATTGGTAAAAATGAATGGCGAAGGCGGGTTAATAGCCATCGACAAACATGGGAATATAGAGCTCAGCTTTAACTCGGAAGGAATGTATAGAGCCTACCGTAAAAAGGGGGAAGAATTGGTAACGGGTATTTATAAGGATTAAGCCTCCACTTTTTGTTCGACTTCGGAGGAAGAAGCATAAAATTTCCGGTCAACTACGTTGTAATGATTACCCTTAGACATCACGTGCATAATCAGGTTTTCAATGGAAATTGGGCTTCCTTCCCGGATGTCGGCAATGTTGGTGTGTTTGATGTTAAACCCATCAAAAATAATCACCAATCCAGAGCCAATGGCTTCCAGTTTATGCCCCTCAGTAACCAATACACCTGTATCTTCTCCTAAGCCAATACCTATGCAGGCAGGATTACTCGCTACCGCTTGTGCCAACCGACCAAAACGGCCTCGTTTTACAAAGTGGGAGTCAATAATTACGTCGCCAATAAAGGCCAATCCAGTAGTTATTTTTACAGCTCCTTTTAGTAGTGATTCTGAGCTAGAACCTTGGTAAATCATGGTATTACTCATGGCCATTGCACCGGCACTTGTCCCAGCAATAACAAAATCCTCATTCATATACCTTTCAGAAAGAATACTAAGGATTTCTGTTCCGCCAAAAATCATGGTTAATCGGGCCTGGTTACCACCAGTAAACATAACACCGTCACAGGATTTAATGCGCTCAATGTATTCTGGTAATTGCACATCCTCCCGATTTTTGATATTCATCACCCCAATTTTGGTACAACCCAATTTCCCAAAAGCGGCAATGTAATTTTCACCCATTTCTTCTGGGATAGAAGATGCGGTGGTGATAATTTCAATGACAGGGTCCTTTTTACCAATTTCGGATTTGATGCGTCCCAGGATTTGAAGTTCAAAAAAGTTCAGATTCCGCAGGTGTGCGAATTCATTTTCTACGTCAGTACCTTTGTCTTCACTTCCTCCGATGGAGATTAATTTCCCTTTTGGTGTCATTTTTTTATTTAAAGCGTAAATGTACCGTATACATTAGATTTTTCATCAAATAATTCATTATAATTACAAGACCTTGTTTACAAGAGTAGTATTCTTTCAAAAAGAACCTAAAATTAAATCCTATGAAAATATTAGACCTAAGAGTAATGCGAGGACCAAATTATTGGTCAGTCAGAAGGCATAAACTCATTGTTATGCGTCTAGATTTAGAGGAAATGGAAGAACTTCCAACCAATAAGGTTGATGGATTTAATGACCGGATAAAAGCCATGTTCCCAACCATGCAAACGCACCGATGCTCCAAAAAATATGAAGGTGGTTTTTTTGAACGTTTGGACGAAGGAACATGGATGGGACATGTTATTGAGCATGTTGCATTAGAAATTCAGACTTTAGCCGGTATGGATTGTGGGTTTGGAAGAACTCGCGGAACAGGGGAGTACGGGGTGTATCATGTGGTTTTTTCCTACATGGAAGATAAGGCCGGAGTCTACGCTGCAAAATCGGCTGTACGTATTGTAGAGGCTTTAATAGCCAACGCTGAATACGACCTGGAAGCGGATATTCAGGAAATGCGGGAAATCCGGGATGACGAACGATTGGGGCCAAGTACGGGTTCTATTGTAGATGAAGCTGTTTCTAGAGGCATTCCCTACATCCGTTTAAACAAACATTCATTGGTGCAATTGGGTTATGGTTTAAACCAGCGCCGGATTCAAGCCACCGTTGCTGGAACCACCAGCAATATTGGTGTGGAAGTAGCTTGCGATAAGGAAGAAACAAAACACCTCTTAGAAAACATGGGAGTTCCTGTGGCTTCAGGGGATGTAATTTATGATGAAGAAGACCTGGACCGGGTTATAAATCGGATAGGTTACCCACTGGTAATCAAACCTTTAAATGGGAACCACGGAAAACGCGTAAGTATAAACATCAATTCAAGAGAAGAAGCAGTTGTTGCATTGCATGTGGCAAAAGAGCGTTCCCGTTACGTAATTGTAGAGCGTTTTGTGGAAGGATTAGACCACCGTTTGTTAGTGATTAATCACAAATTTGTTGCTGCAGCAAAAAGAACCCCAGCCATGGTTGTTGGGGATGGTAAATCCAATATTGAGGAATTAGTAGCCCTTGTTAATGCTGATCCAAGAAGGGGATATGGCCATGAAAAAGAATTGACCACCATCAAGGTGGATGATGAAACCTTGGACATTCTTAAAAAACAGGATTTAACCTTAGAAAGTGTTCTGGACTCAGGCACAGAATTGTATTTAAAAAGGACAGCGAATTTAAGTACGGGTGGAACTGCTACAGATGTAACCGACATGGTGCATCCATACAATGTTTTCATGGCTGAGCGTATTTCACGCATTGTTGATTTGGATATCTGTGGTATCGATGTAATGACCACCAATATCAGTGAATCATTAGTGGATACTGGTGGTGTGGTTATTGAAGTGAATGCTGGACCTGGTTTTCGGATGCACATTTCACCAACCGAAGGTTTGCCGAGGAACATTGCAGAACCTGTGGTTGACATGTTATTCCCTCCTGGAAGCACGTCTCGCATTCCGATTGTAGCCATAACCGGGACCAACGGGAAAACAACAACCTCCCGTTTAATTGCCCACATCATGAAAACCCAAGGATACAAGGTTGGATTTACAACCACCGATGGGATTTACATTCAAAATAGATTGTTGCAAGAAGGGGATTGTACTGGACCTGCAAGTGCTGAGTTTGTGTTGCGCGATCCAACCGTTAATTTTGCGGTACTGGAATGTGCCCGTGGAGGAATGTTGCGTGCAGGACTTGGATTTACTAGTTGCGACGTAGGTGTTGTAACCAATGTAGCTGGCGATCACCTCGGCTTGCGTGACATTAACAACCTGGACGACATGGCCCGGGTAAAAGGTATTGTTGCCGAGTCAGTATCTCCAGATGGATATGCCGTATTAAATGCGGATGACGATTTGGTGTACAACATGCGCAAAACAGTGTCCAGTAATGTGGCCCTGTTTAGTATGGAAGACAACAATCCACGCATAAAAGCCCATTGTGCCAAAGGTGGACTTGCTGCCATTGTAGAAAATGGATTTGTCACCATTTGTAAAGGCGAATGGAAAATTAGAGTTGATAAAGTGGTAAACATTCCCCTTACCTTTTCTGGAAAGGCGGCGTTTATGACCAAAAATGTGCTTGCCGCGGTATTGGCTGCATTTGTACAGAAGGTGAAAATTGAGGACATTAAAGTGGCCTTGGAAACCTTTATTCCTTCTCCTGTGCAAACCCCAGGAAGAATGAACTTGTTCCGATTCAAAAAATTCAATGTATTGGTCGACTATGCCCACAACCCAGCTGGGTTTAGAGGGATGGCTGCGTATTTGGAGAAAACTGAAGCCACTAAAAAAGTGGGGATTATTGCTGGAGTGGGAGATAGACGCGACAGCGATACCATTGAGTTAGGGGAGTTAGCTGCTGGGATGTTTGACGAAGTGATAATCCGCCAGGATAAACACCTAAGAGGTCAGACCGAAGAAGCTATTATGAATTTACTTCGCGAAGGAATTCTTAATATAGATCCAAATAAAAAGGTAACGTGCATAACCAAGGAAAGTGAAGCCATTACCCACGCTATTACAACGGCTGTGGATGGCTCTCTGATTGTGGTGTGCAGTGATGTTGTACCAGCTGCTTTAAATGTGATTATGAAATTTAAGGAAGAAGAAGATTTGCGGGAATTAAACCCAGCAAATGTACTGGCTTAAATAGTTTTTTATCTAGAATAGAATGAGCCTAGCTTGGAATTGATTTTCTGGGCTAGGCTTTTTTTATGATTAATGGGGGCTAGACCGGGTCACAGTCACTAAAAATGCACAACCTATCCATTTTTTATTGGGGATACAGGCCTTTCAACCTACACGAAATGAGAGGTAATTTCTAATTACCCACTTTTTTCCTTGTCCATTTCCAAATGGTAAAACACATCAATGTGGTGCCGGATAAACTTCCTATAAGCCCTATTCCGGCAGTGAAGAAAGCATAAAACGGAAATCCCTGGACTCCTTTATTTTAGTCTTGAAGTTTGTATGAAATTTATACTCGCGAAATTCAAAACTCCAAGCACTATCCGCTGTAAATAGATTTTCTTCTTGTCCTTGGACAGAGTCGGGATAATAGGTGATTACAACTTCCTCCAATTCATTGAGAACCATTATGCTATCAAAAACCTGCTTGGCTAATTGAGTAGCGGAAAGATCTATGTTTTTTGACTCATAAATAATCTGATCCCGGCCCTGCAACATTAACTCAAACTCAGTAGAAACATACCCACCCATTGTTTCCGATTTTTCATACAATCCATTGGAGATATACTGCTGTTTAGGAAATAATTGAACACGGATTTTGCCTGCCATTTGGTTTTCCAAAATGATTTGCATGACCTGTTCGGGATCCTTTTTGCAGGACACAAAAGCCATTAAGGCAAATAATAGAAAACAATATTTTCGCACCATAATTTGAGCGATTTCTAGATTTATGACACAAACTTTTTGCAATATATAAATAAAAAATTCAATGCTCGTTTTGGTCGGATTCTGCCCAATTTTCAATTGACTCACCCTAAAATTTATTAGGATTTTTTACCCTGAATTAAATCCTTATTAAGGCGTGTTTTTACCGCGTTATTCTTCATTAATAAAGATTGTGAACTCCTCAGATTCTATTTCCTCCTTGCCTGAACTAGAGAGCCTAGTATATTCAATTGTTCTTTTGTTCCAAGCTGAGTCGGAATGAAACGGGTTAAAAGGATAGCCTATTACGGTGTCTCGAGAAAACTTGATTGATGACTGTCCACTATGAAAACGTATTACTATACTATCAAAAACTGATCCTAATAATATTGATGGACTTTTATCTTGTCCCAATGATTCGAAAATCTTTTGTGATTTGGAATTTGAATCCAATACAACCCGCCTGTCTGAAGAAGAGCCACCTAAATAACTAGATGGATAATACTTTCCTTCTCCGTACTTTGAAGTAGGAAATAAATCAATTGTTAGTCGATCATTAGATTCCGACCAAAACCACAATTCGGTTTGTTCTACAGGATCCTTTTTACATGAAATAGAAAAAAAGAATATTAGTCCAAAACAACTTTTTCCCGCGAGCAAAAACCAGGATCCAAATACTTTTTTAAACACCCTATTTTTCAAACTTTAATCGATTAAAAGAATCCGCGAAAAGCAACCCTGTTCCGTAGAAATAAAATGAAAATTATACATCCCCGAATTCATACCTTTAAGTGAAAATCGCTTTTTAACATTTTTACTTCTTAGGACTTCCCTGCCCATGTTGTCAGTTATCAAAAGGCTACCGTTCTTTCCACCACTGTCAAAATAATAATAGTCTTTTGAAACAGTAGGGAAAACTGAACACTTTCTTCGGAAGGTTTCTTTTACGCCTAGCGCTCCCTCATTCCTGAATTGAATATTATCAATCGTATAATTTATATAATCAGAAAAAAGGGTGTCATATGAATAAAGATAGATTTCAAAACTGAGATTAGTAGGAACATCATTTGGTTCAAATTCAGATGTTTGCAACAAAGGAATGGATAACTCTTCGAATCCGACCGTTCGATTTGTAACCCAAAAATCATAACTAACTGCAATTGGCACTAACGAACCTCCCATACTTTTAAACAATTTGATACGGTACAATACCCTAGCCTTCTGAGTAGAGTCTCGGAAATTGTGCATGATCCTAACCTCATCAATCATGGAACTAAATTCCACAGGAAATCCGCTTCCGTCGCCTAAAGCAAGGTAGGCCAAATCAGAATTCACCACTTCAGCAGTGGGTCTTAATCTCGCTCCATCACCAACAAATCCCGCTCCCCTTACAACGTTTGTATCTGCTATTTCGCCATTGGAAAAAGGAACAAAATTATAAGGACAATACCAGCCTATGGGTTGGAAATCGTTTTCCCAAACTTCAAAATCTAGGTTCAATTGAGCTTTGGAGGATAGCGTCAAAACCAAAAACAAAAAAGGAATAATGGTTTTCATTTTATTTGTTTTTTATTACGCAAAAAAAATCATTAAAAATGTAGGTGTTTTTACCAAATGAATAAACCCATGATTGTGTGGCAACAACATTGGTTTTTCCAATTTAAATTTAGTGAAAAGGGACATAAAACATCCTGATGTATATTCTTCACATTAGACCAATTTAAGCGGGAATTTCTACATAAACTGGAAGATCGGCCTCCCCCAATTCACCGCAATTATTTCTAAACCTAAATTGAACGGGATAACTACCATTCACGGAAGCCCCTGTACCATCCCAAATCAATCCCAATCCATTTTCATCGACTGTTCTCACACCGTAATCAATAACCTGACCATTGACAATTATTGAATATTCAAACGTATTAATCAAATGATTTGCATGACCTGTTCGGGATCCTTTTTGCAGGACACAAAAGCCATTAAGGCAAATAATAGAAAGCAATATTTTCGCACCATAATTGGAGAGATTTCTAGATTTATGACACAAACTTTTTGGAATATATAAATAAAAAATTTGATGCTCGTTTTGGTCGGATTCTGCCTGTTTTTAATTGACTCTCCCTAAAATTTTTTAGGATTTTTTACCCTGAAATAAAATCACCTTCCTTTTTCGTCCCCGCAAAACTACCTTCAACATCATAACCACGGCAAACTGAACACCAGCTGCAACTGCCATTGTAGCCGAAATAGACGTATCGAACAACATGGCTCCAAAATATCCGAGTACACTGGCAGTAACCCCAAAAACCAAGGATAAACTCAGCATGTATTTTAATCGTTCTGTGAGGATGTAAGCCGTAGCCGCTGGGATGGTTAAAAACGCGACAACCAAAATAACCCCAACTGCCTCAAAACTGAGTACCGTACCCAAGGAAACCATGCCCATTAAAGAATATTGCCAAAAAGCCAAAGAAATTCCAATGGCCCCGGCAAAATTAGGATCAAATGAGGTGACGGCTAAACCCCGGTACCCAATAAGCACAAAAGCAGCTACCACAATTAAACCAAAAAACAACTGAAGTGTCCCCTTCGGGATTTCCATGCCAAATAGGGTAGTGGTGTCCAAAGGAATAAAAGCAATCTCTCCAAACAATACACAATCAGTGTCGAAATCATTGTTCCCTGCATACGCCGAAACCAAGACAATACCAATGGAGAATAACAAGGTGTATACCAAGCCAATAGAGGCATCGGTTTGCAAGCGGATGGTCTGATTGAGGTACTGAATGGCTATACTGGCAAACAAACCAAAACTGGCTGCTCCAATAATCAAAGGAAGGCTATCCCGACTACCTGCAATCATAAACCCAATAAAAAGACCTGGTAACAAGGCATGGGATATGGCATCACTTATCATGGCCATTTTCCGGAGCACCAAAAAACTTCCCAGCAAAGAACCTATCCAGCTGACCAATATTCCGGTTAATACAATCCAAAAACTACTGTCCATTATGCTTCAGGGATTTTACTGTTGTGCGGATCCCGGGTTGGGTTCCCCAAATCTTTCACCAAATAGTGCTCAATTTCAGGAGTAATTATGTGTTCAATGGCCTCCGCATCATTGTGGACATGATCCTTCGGAAGCGACAGTCGTTTGGTGAGATATAATTCCCACAAACGGTGTAACCGGATGGTTTTAAGGGCTTTAGCTCGGCCCGTTTTGCTCAGACCAAAGGACCATTGTTTTTGCACCAATAAGCCCGATTTTTTTAAATGAGACAGATAGCCTTTTAACTTTCCATCACTCAAATACATTTGTTGCTTGAGCCGGTCAATGCCAATGGGAGTAAACTCGTTGTTGGTTTGCGAAGCAAGTTTGTACAAGGTTTTTAGGATGTTTTCTTCATCCATTTTTTTCTGGTTGCGCTTTTTCTGGTATTGCAGGGCTACTATCCCTTTTTTAGGGGCAAAAAAGATGGAAATTAAGGCACCAAAGCTGAGTATTATAACCACCCAAGGCCCTGTAGGCGCATTGGAAAACTGATAGGATACTAGCGTTCCAAAAATTCCAGATACAAAACCGAGTGAAGCGCCTATCCACACAATCACCGACAGTTTATTGGACCACATACGTCCGGCTGCGGCAGGTGATATTAGCAAGGCAGCTGCCATTACAACTCCAACGGCCTGAATGGAAATGGCGATACTTAAAATCACCAAAAAGCGCATAAATCCGCGGTAAAAAGGCACGGAAATACCAATGGCTCCCGCAAATTCCGGATTAAAACAAACCAGACTAAAGGGTTTAAAAAAGAGGACGATTAAGGTAATGCAGAGAATTGTAATTAAAAGAATGGTCGTAATTTCTGATGGAGTGATAGCCGCAGCATTTCCAAACAAAAAATGATTAAGTCCGGACGGGTTTGGACCCGGGTGATTTTGGATGTAGGATAAGAACATCATCCCCAATCCAAAAAAGGAACTTAAAATAAGGGCAAAAGTAGTGTCGGGTTTTAGTTTAGTGAGGCGGCTTATTTGGGCCGTGAGAATGGTGCTTAACCAGCCAAAAATGATTCCACCAATAAGTAAAGGGATAATGGCTTTGGAGTTAAATAAAATGTACGCCAAGGCAATTCCTGGCAAAACACTGTGGGCTATAACGTCTCCCAATAAACTCTCCTTTTTGAGGAAAGAAAAAGTCCCGATGCTGCCAGAAAGAACTCCAAGAAGTCCGGTTCCAGAGGCAATGAGCCAAAAATAGGAGTCAGTTATAAAATCAAACATCTCTGTCTTCTTTGTTCTTTTCCCGAACCGGGAAAGCTGTTTCTTTCAGGAGTTCTCCAACCTGACTTAAGACGTTTAGCTTACCACCGTAAGCGGCCGTCAGGTTTTCTTCGCTGAGCACATCCAATATGGGTCCAGCTGCTACCATGCGCGTATTCAACAATACGGCCCAATCGAAAAAGCGCTGGGCGGTATGGAGGTCATGGTGTACAACCACCACTGTTTTTCCGTTCGACTTCATGGTATGGAGCAGATCGAGGATGGCTTTTTCTGAAGCCATATCCACCCCGGCAAACGGTTCGTCGAGAATGTATAAATCGGCCTCTTGGGCCAAGCTACGTGCAATAAATACCCGTTGCTGTTGTCCACCACTAAGCTGACTAATCTGATGATGGGCATGGTTTTCCAATCCAACATCTTCAATGGCTTTCTGGACAATGGCATCGGAATCCGAAATGCGTTTGAATAAACCTGCGGCAGGAATCCGCCCCATTTTTACCACGTCCCGCACGTTGGCTGGGAAATCCCAATCTACGGTTTCGCGCTGGGGGACGTAGGCAATTTTTTTACGAACCTTGGCAAGTGGCTCATCAAAAAAGCGCACATACCCACTGTCCAACGGAAGGAGTCCCATAATGGCCTTTAGTAAGGTGGTTTTCCCACTTCCATTCGGACCAATTACCCCA
>JBLHJD010000086.1:0-10368 GCA_047618705.1 Luteibaculaceae bacterium | reverse complement strand
TTTATGTAAATCCAAATCGAGCAACAATATTTTCTTACCACCTTTAGCAAGCATGTAACCTAAATTGGTGGAGGTTAACGTTTTACCCTCTGATGGATGCAAAGATGTAACCAACATGATTTTTTTCGTCAAATCCGTGTTAACATACTGCAAGTTTGTCCGAATGGTTCTGTATGCATCTGCTAAAACCGATTTCTCAAATTCAGGATACGTTGCAGGGCTACGTTCCCCTTCCTTAGCAAATGGGATTCCCCCAATAACTGGAAGTGAACTTCTTATTTTCAACTCTCTAACTGACTCAATTTTCTCAAAGAAAAATACATTAATGGCAGCAATCAACACGGCAATGGCTAATCCAGTAAGAATTTTGTTCCGGACAATAGTGACTCTATTAGGTCCCAACCGCCCTTTGTACCGTGCTTGTTCAATAACTTGGGTATTTGGCACGATTGCAGCCTTAGCAATCACAAAATTAGCTCGATTCTGTAAGAGAAAGTCGTATAAATTTTCGTTTATTTTTAACCTCCGCTCCACGTTAACAAGCTGTTTTTGACTTTCAGGCAACGATTTTAAAACATCCTCTTGTTGTCTGATTGTCCCCAAAATTCTTTCTTCAATTTTAACTAATGACTCCTTTACCTCAAACAAATAGTGTTCAAAGTCCAATTTCAACAATTCGTATTGGGCCAGTAAATTTTTATATCCACTGTGGTTCCTTCCTCTAGTCGCCACCCATGACCGTCTTTCTTTAAAATTATCAAATAGCCCATCTACAGATTGGGCAACAAAAAGGTCATCACCCATAAGGTTACCAGCTGGAGGGACTACCCCATCCCGTTCGGTTTGAAGGAGCTCAACATATTTCAGCAATCCGTCAATTTTATCTTGGTCAATCCTGATTTCCTCCAATTCCATATCGAGCAGGAAAAGTTTTTCAAGGCTCCTTGACTCATAGCTTTTCAGACGCACTATAGGGCTTTTTTGATTAATCTGTTGAATTTCAACCTCTATAGAATTTATTATATCAGTAACCTGATCCAATTGAGCATCAATAAATTCAATGGTCCTTTTGTTTACTAAAAGTTCCTGATCTAGGTTATACGTAATCAATTCTTCACACAGTGAATCCAAAAAAATTCTGCCTCGATCAATAACCTCATCCCGAACATCGAGAGCAAAAATACTGGTGTACTCAAGGTTCCGTACACTCAAGGCATTGAGATATTTTATTATCCAATGATTATTATCTCTTGGAATTATCCTGAATTTTCCTTCAGGGAGTTGCACTTCCTCTTTTTCTAATAAGTAGCTATGATTATAAAGGTCCATTGAAGTCCCCCAAGAAACCAACACTCTATTTTCTTCATCTCCTGACCTTTGTAAAAACCAATCATCCCCTTCCTGGTATAGCTCAATTTCTTGCAGGCCAACCATTGGTTTAACTTCCATTTTAAATGGCAATTCAAACAACTCCGTTTTACCGAACGAAGTTTCATGGAAATATTGAGCTTCCATTTCCAATTTCCGGATAACCTTGGACAAGAAGTCATAACTCCTAATTAAACGTTCTTGGTTGGCTAAATCTGCATAAAACTCATAAATACCCTGTCCTCCAAGTTGTTTATCCGTTCTAACATTAGCCTGCCTGTTTTTCACTAACACCTCTGCCCCTAAAGAGTATGTGTCTGGTAATTTAACGGCCTGAAAATACCCCCAAACACCAAACGTAAACGCCCCAACCAACATAATTGGAAGGTGTTTAATAAACAACCGAAGTAGGTATTGTAAATCGTCGGGTTCGTTGAGTTTGAGATTTGTACGCACTTTATTTAATTTTTCTTAAGCCACTATGATAAGTAAGCTTACCAGATTCAATTTTGATTTATTTTATTTTTGGAATGCCGTAAAACCAAAAACATTTGTGATCCTTTACCCCCAAAGAAAATGCGAATAAAATCTACACCCGCAAAAACTACGTGTAAAAACGGAATGAGGGGATGGAACATAATAGGGCGTTTTCCATTTATTTCTACTAATCCAAATTTACGCAATGTATTCAATACACTCCAAGCCCAAAAAGGAGCTCCTTGTGTGTACTTTAGACGCGCCACGCTTAAGTTTGTTTTTTGAACCAAGGTGACAAAACTTTTCTTGGAAAACAGAATCCAGTGTCTCGGACAATGGAGACCTCCCCAATAGGTTTTCTTAAAAACCCGAGCATCTAAGCTATCCATGTTAGGTGTTTTAATCAACACTAATCCTTCCGGGCTCAGAAAAGATTCCACCTTTTTAAGTGCTGTAAACGGAGATGCAATGTGCTCAATAATATTTAGCATTAAAACCAAATCAAATTTGACTTCGGAATCAAAATCTTCAATTTCACCACAAAAATACCTGTGTCCATGACCTTCCGCAATTTTCTGGGCTCCTTTATCAATATCAACTACCTGCGTTATCTTTACATTCGGGTAGCTTTGTTTAACAACATCCAACAACCAGCCTGAACCGCCTCCGTAATCTAAAACATTAATCTCTCGTCCTTGGAAAGGCTTTAAAATTTTGTTGAAGTATTTTCTATCCAACCATTCTTTTACCGTGGCTACTGCTCCTCGTTTTTGTTCCCCATAGGAATAATAATTGGCTGGGTAAATTTCTTGGAGTCGATTCTTCGGGAATGGATCAATAAAAAGGCTGATACATTTTAAGCATTCAAAGTAATTAAATTCCTCTCCTTGGCATGTCCAATACTCCACATCTGTTGACCTTGCCCAAAATTGGGTTTTATTCGTTGAACAAACTGGGCAAATCGGTGTTTCTATTTCCTCCATACAAAAAGCTTGGAAAAGACATTTAAATAAGTCGTTTCTGATTTAACAATTATTTCCTTGCATTCTGGGGAAGATTGAAGGAACTTTTTAGCTTGATTTAATTGGCTATACGAGATTTTCGGATCCCAATGGTGAATCATATGATTTACAAAACCTGCTCCTCCTAAGAAATACGAAAATAGATTCAGTGAAAAAATCCGAGTTGTTTTCCCATGTTCAATATTATGAAAATCGATTTGTTGCCCCTTATATTTGTCATTCCGGTGCTCTAACAACTGCCTTAGGGCTGTCCAAAAAGGATAAAAAATCCCTACGCCTATTATCCAAACCATTGCAGTGCCATAGCTTTGAAAAAAGACAAAGCCAGAAACTACCCAAACGTTAATAATCAAGCCACATAAAAGCGCCCTTTTTGCCCTACGCCTAAATCCTTCATCTGAAGGATTGTCATTCCGTTTAAGCATTGTTTCAACAGCATGAATACCTGTTAATAGTTTCAGTATAAAGGATAATCGTAAATCATTAAAATACGAGTTTTCCGAATCCACCTGCTTCCCCAAGGAGGCATGATGTTTCCAATGGGTTAATCGGTAGTTTTTCACATCCAATCCGACAAAATAGCTGAGAAAAAAATTGGCAAGAAAATCATTCCTTTTTTTTTCGGGATGGAGGTTATAGTGTGCTGCTTCATGTACAAATAATTGCAAAAATGAAACCCAAAAACCAAAAACGGCAGAACCAATTGTTATTTGCACGAATAAAAAACCCCACTCCAAATGCAGCCGTTCTAGAAACCAACTCAATATGAGTGTACCAATACATAATAGATATCCAAATCCTATATCCCCCCAAGCCCTGAAATAATGGGGAGTCAATTTTTTTCTAAAATCAGAATATAATTGACCCTGGTTGTTTTCGACTTCACTAAACTTAAAATGCTCCAAATTATTCATGGGGCAATAAAACTACTCCTTTTCATTTAAAATCCCCACCTAGAAAGAGGTCTAATCCGCTGCAATATTCCAATTTCCTTTTTCACTTCAAAATTAGTCCTTTTGTAACATTTTCGATACATTCGGGGTTTGCATAAACTCTTTTACTCCCTAAGGATGTCAAACCCTTGCCTAAGTATTGTTATTCCACTTTATAATGAACAAGAAGTATTTCCGGAATTAACTAAAAGGTTACTTCTGATACTGGAGCAAACTACTTTAGACATTGAAGTGGTTATGGTCGATGATGGAAGTTCAGATTTAACCGCTGGCTTAATCAAGGAGCTAGCAACTAATGACATCCGTTTTCGGGCGGTTTTCCTTTCCCGAAACTTTGGTCACCAAATGGCGCTAACGGCTGGTTTAAACTATGTTAGGGCAACCGATGCTGTATTTATTATGGATGGCGATCTTCAGGATCCGCCAGAGTTAATTTTCGATTTTTATCAAAAACACAAAGAAGGGTTTGACGTTGTTTATGCCATTCGAAAAAAACGAAAAGAAACGCTGTTAAAAAAAATGGCCTACAGCCTATTTTATCGTTTATTAAAAGGATCATCAAAAATCAACATTCCCTTAGACTCTGGAGATTTTGGGCTTATTAGTGCAAGAGTGGCGAATATTCTAAATAACATGCCCGAAGAAAACCGTTTTGTCCGAGGAATGCGGAGCTGGGTTGGATTTAATCAGGTTGGGATTGAATACGAACGAGACGAGCGATCGCAAGGAGTGTCCAAATATGGATTTAAAGAACTTTGGCATTTAGCAAAAACAGGGTTCTTTAATTTCAGCGAAGTTCCCGTGAAATTTTTTACTCGTTTGGGATTCGGTATTGTCGCAATTTGCGGCGTTTACTTTGCCCTTACCTTAATTAACCGTTTTGTTTACGGCACCGTTCCTGAAGGTTTCACCGGATTGTTATTTGTTATTATTCTGTTTGGGGGAATTCAACTATTGGCAATTGGTTTAATTGGGGAATATGTTTTACGTATTTTTTTTCAGGTAAAAAAAAGGCCGCTTTTTATTGTTAAAACCATTATTGAAAATGGAGAAGAAATAGATGGAAAAGGAATACTATAAGGCCTATTATCACTTAGAGAGAAAGCATTGGTGGTTCCTTGCAAGGTCCATTATACTTCAAAAAAAAATCGAACAATTCCTTCCTAAAAAGGATGGTTTGAAAATTCTCAATGTTGGTGCTGCTACAGGAGGAACAAGCCAGATGCTAGAACAATTTGGTGCAGTTACAAGTGTGGAATATGACCGCGACTGCTTTACCTTTTTAAAAGGAATTTTGAGTTCAGATGTAATCCATGGAAGTATTACCGAATTGCCATTTAACGACAGTCAATTTGATTTAGTTTGCGGTTTTGATGTATTAGAACACGTACAGGATGATAAACTGGCCATGCAGGAATTAACCCGTGTTACAAAACAGAATGGAGTGGTTTTTGTCACAGTCCCAGCATTCCAATCCCTTTGGAGTTCTCATGACGATGTTAATCACCATTTTAGACGATATTCCAAAGGAGGCCTTTTAGAGCTCATTAAAAGTCTAAATGTAAAAAGAGAGTATTTAACTTTTTTCAACTTTTTTTTATTCCCTCCAATAGCCCTTTTTCGCTACTTATTTGGTAAAAAGAAATCCGACTTTAGTAAAAAGAAGTCCGACTTCCATAAAGTTGAAAGGATAGGAAAGTTGAATGGCTTGTTATTTTGGATTTTCAAATTTGAATCAATATTTATTAATGCAAACCTTCGATTTCCAATTGGTGTTTCATTAATGTTAATTACGAAAAAGGAATAAGATGTCTGACATCATTTTTGCCTCTTTAATATTCATTCTACAAGGTGCTGTTTTCATTTTTGTAGTTGCCTTACTCGGCATCATATTCCATTCCTTTTTTCTGAATAAAAACCAAGTTCAATCTTCAGAATTCGAGGCCTTTATTTTTGGATTCATTGCTTTAATAACCATTGCAACAGCCCTAATTACATTAGGGAAAACGAGCCTTACATTCCTTGTCATTTTCCCCGGCATATTTCTATATTTCAATCGACCCCACTTTAAAGCTAAAATAAAATTCTTGTTTATTTTTTCTGCTTGGAAAAAAATGTTTTTCTGGTTTATTATTGGCTACACCTTTCAATTTGCATGTGTTTTTGGGAACGGAGAAGGATTCCAATTTCTTTTTGTAGACTTCCCTTTATACGCTATGCTTTCTGGGGAATTGGTCTCGCTGAAAACAGAAACTTTTTTTACAATTCAAAAAAGTTTAGACCTACCACTACCAAAACATATACCCTACCATTTTTTTGAGCTTTGGACCGCTGGATTTTGGTTGAAATTCTTTAATAACTCCTCCAGCTATTTGACCTATATTTTCGGATTAATTCCATTTTTATTCGCGCTTCAAGCTTTTTCGGTCCACTTTATTTTAAAGCATTTCGTACCCGCCAAAAAAAACGCATCCCTTATTCTAGTTATTGCTGGAATACTACCCTTTTTCACCTTATCCTTTCCGGGGATCACAAGCCCTCCTTTTTCAGAAAACATCTTTATTCTACAAAAAGGGTGGGCCGCATTTGCGCTAATAGGCCCAATTATAATCTGGCTAAAACAACGGGCGTATTGGAAGAGTGGTTTTGCCTTAATTTTTCTAACTATTTCAAATATTGTTTTTATCCCTTTTGTTTTTCCAATAATTCTTGTTGGCCTTCTTTTAAACTGGAAAACGGAATTTAGGAACCCCTGGCTAATCACCTTTTGTTTCCTCATTTCGTATTGTGTGGTTTTTTTCGTTTGGACCAACAGATTCTCAGGCTCACTTTTACTTCTTGAAAACTCTTACATTCCAACGGTTTCAATCTCAAATCTGATTCAAAACTTCAATTGGGGAAAAGCAATAAATCGATTACAAATACTAATCACAAAAAGCGTTTTTTTTCTAATTCCCATTGCAGCTTACTGGCTAAAACTCCATTTTTTGGACAAAAAAAAACTGGATTGGATTCCATTATCGGGCTTAATCTATTTTTGTTTTATGGGGAGTCTATTAGGCTCTCTCCTTTATTTCCTGCCAGAAAGCTGGCACTTTAGCAGTGTTTCTTTACTGGTAAGCTTAAGTTGTATTTACTGTTTTACACTGGGCTCCATCATTCAAAATAAACAGTGGATATGGGCTGTAGGCCCTGCCCTTTTTATACTTATATCAATTCCTGGAAACAATATGGATAAAAGATATAAAGGCGATTTAATTTTAAAAAATGAATTGGATAAAATCAGTCGTCTACTTCCCGAAAAAAATCACCTTAAGGGTGTATTCCTTGAGCCTATTTATGAGTTCGACAACCATTTTCACGCAACAAACTTCTGGAGACCGGGGAACCCGATAAGTCTGTTTAAACGAACTTGGGAAACGGTTGGTAACTACCCCGAAAAATCCCAACAAATTGGAGTGAATTATTATTGCGCTCCAGTTTTTCAATTTGGAGAAAAAAATGATGGTGAATTTTCACTTTCCAATTTCATGCATCATTATGAGTTGGACTTTATTATCACAAAAAAGGATAATAAGACACCAATACAACTGCCAATGAAAATTTCAGAATCGATTCCTTATTCTGAAGATGGCCAAATCAATATTTACTCAAACGAGGAGTCCATCAATTAATGATTGGTGTATTTAAGGGCGCTTTTTTTAAGCAGCGATCACCCAGGTGAAATTTATTGTTTTCCAAGTTATAATTTGGAAAAAACAATGGCCTCATTTCTTAAAATCACCATTGTCTCGAAGCCAAATAATTGGAATTTCATAATATATATAAACCAGAATTGAACATACCCTGGTCAGGTCCTAGGACTAGACCATCAACCTATAAAGCAGTTCAAATAATACACACAATTTGTCACCTGCTTCAATCAACAATACCAAAAACCTTTTACAACAATAAAAAATGATTTATCTAACGAATCTAATATACCTTTTATCCTCTCCCTTCACCGTATTCACCCAAGAACTAGAAGCGTTGCAATTGGCGTAATAAAAGGCATCCTCCTCGCTTAAATTGTTCACATCCTCATACCATGGCATATGCCGGAGCTCCATTGCTCCTTGGGTACGCAAAGTGGTTTCCCATTGTTGGAACATAATCCCCGGACGGTACAAAGCAAAGGTGGTGTCAATTTTAGACTTCCACAAACCGGATTCTACCTCTTTTTCATTCAGGGTAGACTCCCAATTTAGTACCTCCTCCTTTTTAGGAAAGTGATCGGGTAAGTCATTAATTTTGAGGCCAAAACCGATTTTTGAATATGCTGGATGGCGTTCTAAAGCATCCAGAAAATAGGGCATAAAATCAGTGGGTGTTTTTGCTGTGGGTAATACATCGGGGTCTGTTAGCACATAATAATCGTGCATAAACCGCTGGTATACATGGGTGGTCCAAAATGCTTCGTGACCAATGTTTTTGTTGAGGGAATAAATGGGAAACTTGCACTGCTGGTACCACTCCAAAAGGGGTGGATAGTTGGAGTTATTATCGAGGATATGGATATTATGTAGGCCAACTCCTTCTAGCCATTCGATTTGTTGCTGGAGATACATGAGTCGGTTGAAGTTATTGATGATAATCGGGACATCTTGCCAACGCTTCACCCTTTTCTTAATCAGCTTAGACTTAAGCCTAAAAAGAAGGTTGTTCCATTTTTGAAAACCGGCTGAAATTGGAATGATTGGCATATGCCTTCAAATTTAGATTTTATTCTGGCATCCAACCAAAACAGCTTAGTATCTTATATTTATGGGTAATAAAAAAACCGCCCTTCCAGCTCTGCTAGAAGGGCGGTTTTCAAAATTAAACTGCATCAATTACCACGCAAAAAGTGGTCGGTGGCCCATAAAGGATTCCACGTCAGCTCCTATACTTTTGGTGTCTCTGCTTCCCGTAATTACTTCGTCTACAAAAGCAACCACTTTTACAATGTCTGCTTCCAGTAGCCCACGGGTTGTAATAGCCGCGGTTCCTACTCTAATTCCACTGGTAACAAACGGACTTTTATCGTCGAAAGGAACCATGTTTTTGTTCACGGTGATATCGGCTTCAGTCAACCTGTTTTCCGCTTCTTTCCCCGTAATATCTTTGGAACGCAAATCAATTAACATACTGTGGTTTTCTGTTCCTCCAGAAATCACCTTGTATCCGCGTTTCACAAACTCGTCTGCCATTACCTTGGCATTCTTGATTACCTGAATTCCGTAATCCTTGTAGTTCGGTTTTAAAGCTTCCCCAAAAGCGACAGCTTTAGCGGCAATTACATGCTCCAACGGCCCACCTTGGGTTCCTGGAAAAACACCAGAATCCAACAAAGCGCTCATTTTCCGAACAACTCCTTTGGGTGTTTTTTTACCCCACGGATTGTCGAAGTCTTGTCCCATCATAATTACTCCTCCCCTTGGTCCACGCAAGGTTTTGTGGGTAGTGGAAGTAACAATGTGGCAATATTCCATTGGATTGTTTAACAATCCAGCGGCAATTAATCCGGCTGGGTGAGAAATATCAGCTAACAAAAGCGCTCCTACTTCATCGGCTACTTTACGCAAAGCGGCATAATTCCAATCGCGGCTATAGGCGGATGCTCCGCAAATAATCATTTTTGGCTTTTCCTTTTTGGCAACATCAATTACTTTGTTAAAATCGATTTGCCCTGTACTTTCTTCCACCCCGTAAAAAACCGGACGGTATAATTTCCCAGAAAAATTCACCGGAGAACCGTGCGTTAGGTGACCACCATGGCTCAAATCGAAACCAAGGATAGTGTCCCCTGGCTCCAAGCAAGCGAGCATAACCGCTGCATTGGCCTGAGCACCACTGTGGGGTTGAACATTGGCCCAACATGCTCCAAACAATTCCTTAAGCCGATCAATGGCCAAGGTTTCGACTTTATCCACAATTTCACACCCTCCATAATATCGTTTGCCCGGAAGGCCTTCTGCATATTTATTGGTAAGCACACTTCCCATGGCAGCCATGACGTTGTCGCTAACAAAGTTTTCAGAAGCAATTAGCTCAAGTCCGCGCACCTGACGATCACGCTCTTCCTTGATATATTCAAAAATAGGATCCATTTCGTAAAGTATTAAATCCGAAAATTCGGAAAGTAACAAATGTATAAAACCTTTTTTTTGCCCCTTACATTTCTGGAAAAAACACCATAGAATCCGCGCCCATTCCTGTACCTTAGTAAAACCAAGCAAAAAACATGACTAAATTTAGCAAACAAGGTGTCAAATTCATTGTTTTACAAAGTATCCTTTATATACTTTGGCTTTTTTTGAACCAAACCTTTTCCCTTCCGCTATTCCTAAAGCTCCTTTTTGCTGCTTTACCCTTCCTTTCTCAATTCATTTTTCTGTATATCCTGGATAGTAAATTAACCTTCATATACCTGGCAGCTTCTTCGGTGGTAATGTCCGTTTTGCTTTTCAATATTATTTTGGACTATTCTTTTTTAACGAGCACCCTCCACGACCTGAGTCATTGGTTGC
>JBLHJD010000085.1:0-10394 GCA_047618705.1 Luteibaculaceae bacterium | reverse complement strand
TTTTTCCTGTCAACCAATGCAATGGGTTCCAACGCTACTGCAGCATGGAAGTCGCACAAAAAAGGTGCATATTTTGCCAACCCGTGTTACACACAAATTCACCCAACATGTATCCCCGTTTCAGGAGATCATCAATCTAAATTAACCTTGATGTCGGAATCCTTGCGGAACGATGGACGGATTTGGGTGCCAAAGAAAATAGAAGATGCCGCTGCCATCCAAGAAGGACGGAAAATCGGAAAAGATATTAACGAAGAGGATAGAGATTACTACTTGGAACGTCGTTATCCTGCTTTTGGGAACTTGGTTCCTAGAGATGTAGCTTCTCGTGCAGCCAAGGAAAGATGTGATGCCGGTTTTGGTGTAAACAAAACAGGTGAGGCAGTATTCTTGGATTTTTCCTCCGCAATTATGCGTTACGGAAAAGAAACAGCTACTGTTCGCGGATTGGATTCGGGTGACACCGAATTAGTTCGGAAATTGGGAGTTGAAGTTGTGGAGGCCAAGTATGGAAACTTGTTTCAGATGTATGAAAAAATTGCAGATGAAAATCCGTACGAAACAGCCATGAAAATATACCCTGCTGTGCATTACACCATGGGAGGTATTTGGGTTGATTACAACCTGATGACTACTGTTCCTGGTTTATTTGCTGCTGGGGAAGCCAACTTCTCGGATCACGGTGCAAACCGGCTTGGAGCTTCTGCCTTGATGCAAGGATTAGCAGATGGTTATTTTGTTTTACCGTATACCATCGGAGCTTATTTATCCGATGATATTAGAACAGGAGCTATCCCAACAGATTCACCAGAATTTGAAGAAGCGGAAAAATCGGTTCGGGATCAGATGAACTTTTTCGTGAGCAACAAGGGTACCAAACCAGTTGATTATTTCCACAAGAAATTGGGGAAAATCATGTGGGAGAAATGTGGTATGGCTCGGAATGCAGAAGGTCTTAATGAAGCCATGGTTGAAATTAAAGCCCTGCGCGAAGAGTTCTGGAAAGATGTTCGTGTTCCTGGCTCCGCAGATGGATTTAACCAAGAATTGGAAAAAGCAGCACGTGTTGCCGATTTCCTTGAGTTGGGTGAGTTGATGTGTAAAGATGCTTTGAATCGTGCTGAATCTTGTGGAGGTCACTTCCGAGAAGAGTCTAAAACTGACGAAGGAGAGGCAAAAAGAAATGATGATGAGTTTGCTTATGTAGCCGCCTGGGAATTCAAAGGAGATCCTGGTTTGGCCGAACTTCACAAGGAAATGTTGAAGTACGAAAACATTGAGTTAAAACAAAGAAGTTATAAATAATCCGGTTCATTTGAACCCCAAAAAACGAATAACAATGAATCTTACGTTAAAAGTTTGGCGCCAAAACGGACCGGAAGACAAAGGAGGAATGGTGACATATGAAATGAGCGATATTTCGCCAGATATGTCATTCCTAGAGATGTTGGATGTTTTGAATTACCAATTGGTAGAAAAAGGAGAAGAGGCAATAGCCTTTGATCACGATTGCCGCGAAGGAATTTGTGGGATGTGCTCCTTATACATCAATGGTGAGGCACATGGTCCGGTAAAAGAGATTACTACTTGTCAATTACACATGCGTTCTTTTAAGGAGGGCGAAACCATCTACATTGAACCATTTAGAGCAAAAGCTTTCCCTGTAATAAAGGATTTGGTTGTAGATAGATCCTCTTTTGATCGGATCATTAACTCTGGTGGTTTTGTTTCTGTGAACACTTCAGGAAATACCATCGACGCTAATTCCATTCCAATTCCAAAGGCGGATGCAGATAAAGCATTTGATGCGGCTACCTGTATTGGTTGTGGTGCATGTGTTGCTACATGTAAGAACTCATCGGCTATGCTTTTTGTTGGAGCCAAGGTTTCTCAGCTTTCACTTTTACCTCAGGGTAAAGTTGAGGCTAATGACAGGGTGCAAAACATGGTTGCAGCTATGGATGAAGAAGGATTTGGGAACTGTACAAACACCGGTGCATGTGAGGTGGAGTGTCCAAAAGGAATTTCTTTGGAGAATATTGCACGGATGAATCGCGATTTTTTAATGGCGGAACTGACTTCAGATAAATAACTAAAAGCACTATTGGAAAAGGCCCCGATTATCATCGGGGCCTTTTTTTTATCTAAAATTAGACAAATGTTTTGAAAGCTATAGACAAATGACTAAATTATGGTATGAAAGAATATACCAATTTCGAGAATATACTCACGGTAAATGAGGCCTGGTGTGCATATCAAAGCTCCGCGAATAGCCAAGCTTATTTTGGAAAAACCCCTTTGCCTAAATTTCATCAAATTTTTCAAGATCCAGGACTTTTGGTGGCCTGTATTCGTTCTGGTGTTTCCTATGCTCTTTTCAAAAGTATTCAGACGTGGTCGCCTTATTCCGAAGAAGAATGGGCTGTTTTTCTTCAGCTTTCGCCAAAAACGTTGCAAAGGTCTAGTGCTTCCCCCGGTTTCCGCTTTAAACCTATCCATTCAGAAAAAATCCTGCAACTCTCGGAAGTGTTTCTTCAGGGTTATGCCGTTTTTGAGAGCCAATCCATTTTCAAGAGTTGGCTAAAAACCGTTTCCATTGCTTTGGGAGGCGCAACACCCGAGGAGCTCATGCAGGTGAGTTATGGAAAGGATATTGTCCTTGCAGAAATCAACAACATTGATCACGGTATTTTCATATAATGGAGCTTTTTCGTCTAACGCGCTCAAAATATGTGGCGGATTTAAGTGGTTTTGGTGCTGCGAAATTTGGAAACCGATGGAACTCTGAAGGTGTTGAAGTCTTTTACACAGCCAGCAGTAGAGCCTTAGCCATGGCCGAGGTATGGGCCCATTTATCCCTACCCATGTTTTTGAGGGATTATGTCATGGTCCAGATGAAATGGACCGGTACCAAAAACAACCTGCAATTTGTTACTCCCGATCAATTGGAGGCAGGTTGGGATTTTCATACTCCAACTCGATTCACCCAATTGATCGGCGATACCTTTGTGCACAACAAAACCCACGCTGGCTTGGTGGTTCCTTCTGCCGTAGTTCCTGGCGATACCAACGTGGTCATTAACCCCAATCACCCAGTTGCACAAAAGCTCATAATAGTGGACATTCACCCCTTTGAATTCCCCAAACGACTTTATACGGGATTAGGCTAGTTATAAGCTCCTCTCTCTGCCCTTTTAAGGCTTCCTTTTTCTACCTTTACGCCAAACACATTGCAATGGACTCCATTCCCGATATACACACAAAATTACCCCGCGTTGGTACTAGCATTTTTGCCAGCATGGGAGCTTTAGCTAATACCCATAACGCACTTAATCTTTCTCAGGGTTTCCCCGATTTCCCGATCGATTCCCGGTTGATGGATGCATTAACAAATGCAACAAAAGGGGGCTTTAACCAGTATTCCCCCATGCCTGGTTTGCCCAAGTTGAGGTCTGCAATATCCAAATCTATGCACACGATTTATTCGGCAGACTTTGATCCTGACAAGGAAATTACGGTGGTTGCCGGTGCAACAGAAGGGTTGTTTTCGGCGTTTCAGGCCTTTATTAAGGAGGAAGATGAGGTGGTTTTGTTTACACCAGCCTACGATTCGTATGCCCCAGCCATTGAATTGGCCGGCGGAAAGCCAGTTTTTGTTCAGTTACAAGAGCCCCATTTTAAAATAGACTGGCAAGAAGTAAAGAGAGTGGTAAGCCGGAAAACGCGGGCCATAGTAATTAATTCCCCCCACAATCCAACAGGATCTTTGTTCTCTCAATCTGACTTGGATGCCCTTAAAAAGGTAGTGAAAGGAACAGAAATTTTGATTTTTAGTGATGAGGTGTATGATCGGATGGTTTTTGATGGAAATAAACACCTCTGTTTAGCTGCCGACCCCCAACTGAAGAATAGATGCATTAGTTTTTACTCCTTTGGAAAAACCTACCACACAACAGGTTGGAAATGTGGATTTGTTTTGGCCAACAGTGCTATTACTGAAGAGCTACGCAAAATTCACCAGTTTGTGGTTTTTGCGGTAAATACGCCCACCCAAGAAGCATTGGCTAACTACATACTTGAGTTTGGATTGGCCGAAGATTTGAGTGGTTTTTATCAGGCTAAAAGAGATCGTTTTTTAGCCGGCTTAAAAGGGAGTGCCTGGGGCTTTATCCCCACACCATCCACCTATTTTCAACTCCTCGATTTCTCCAAAATATCAAACCTATCAGATGTGGATTTTGCAAATCACCTGGTCAAAGAGGAGAAAATTGCCACTATTCCAATTTCTGGTTTTTACCACCGACCACCAGAAAACCAGTATTTGTTGCGGGTTTGTTTTGCTAAAAAAGAGGAGACAATCGACAAGGCTGTGGAGATGCTCCAAAACATTCGTGCATGAAAACGGCCCAAATCCAGTTTAATATAGCTTGGGAAAACCCCGATGCCAATTTCGAAAAGGTGAATGCCCTGTTGGCAGATGTCCCCCAGGATACGGATTGCATCATTTTACCAGAAATGTTTACTACTGGCTTTACAATGAAGCCTGAATTAATTCCATTGCTTTCTGAGCAAAGGATGGTGGAGATTATGGTGGTTTGGGCCAAAGAAAAGGATGCATTGGTTCTTGGGTCCTGCGCCATTCAGGAAGGGAAAAAGTATGTTAATAAGCTCATTTGGGTTAAACCTTCCGGCGAACACGGATTTTATAACAAACGCCATTTGTTCCGCATGGCTGGGGAGGATGAAAAGTACACGGCAGGATCAAAGCCAGAAGTTGTTCATTTTCGCGGCTTCAAAATTGCCCTTTATGTCTGTTACGATTTGCGTTTTCCTGTGTGGTCTAGAAACACGGAAATGGTAGATTTAATGGTTTATGTAGCCAATTGGCCTGCAGTTCGGATACATGCTTGGGACGCCCTTCTGACAGCGCGTGCAATTGAGAATGGATGTTATTCCATTGGAGTTAACAGAGTTGGAGAGGATGGCAATGGAGTTTTGTACAACGGACATTCTGCCTGTTATGATTATAAGGGAGACCCTTTGTACGCGGTATGGGAAAACGAGGGTGTTCAGGTATGTACCTTAAATCAAACGGAGTTAACTGATTTCAGGAAGAAGTTCCCAGCCCACTTGGATGCGGATAAGTTTAGTATTCATACGGAAAGTTAAACTCCTGCGTTTATGGGCATGCAGCTTTGGTGGAGATTTATTGTGTTGGCTTTTTTGCTTACTGGAGCCAAGGCTATTTTTGCCCAAAAAACACCATTCCTAGAGAAATCCATTTCCTTTTCCGGAGAAACCCTTAGTCCCAACGGTATTTTGCCGGGCTCCCTCCGCATTTATTCAGGCAATACTTTTCTTCCGCTACCGCTTTTCCAAATTGACTATATCTACGGATCCATTACGTGGGATTCATTGGATTACGCCCCTCCTTTGAGGGTAGTTTATCAGGTTATTCCGGCCCATGTAAGGCGGAAAATGTCCTTAAAAAACAGGGTGCATTACCAATATGCTAGGCAAGGGATAGATCGATTTAGAGTTGCAAAAAGAAAGGAAGATCCGGTCCTAATTCCCGGCCTAGAGTTGGATGGGTATATCCAAAGGGGTGTTTCCTCCGGGCAATTATCAACGAGCAATACAAGTGAGCTCAACCTGGTGCTTTCTGGGGAAATTAAAGGAGTGAAAATTGAAGGTGTGCTTTCGGACAACTCCCTGCCTTTTCAACCAGATGGGGGTACTGCGCAAATTCAAGAATTTGATCGGGTGTATTTTCAGTTGAGTACCCCTGAGGCAAAATTGCGCATTGGAGATCTGGTGCTTCAACGGCGCGACAGTGTGGGAAGTCACGGGGGTTTTCAAAGGAATTACCGGGGAGCCCAAATCCAAACATCTTTGGCCAATGGGGAATTGGAGGCTGGAGTAGGACAAGGTCGGGGGCAATTTCAGCGTCAGTTGATTCCCCTTTTTACCGGAGTTTCAGGCCCTTACCGTTTAATCGGTGCACAAAATGAGAGTTCGGTTATTATTATTGCCGGATCAGAAAAGGTGTACATCAACGGGAAAAGGTTGGCTGTGGGTGAGGACTACAATATTAATTACCAGTCGGGGGAAATCTATTTTAGAGAAGGCTACAATCCAGTCGCCGAAGATCAATTTATCGTAGAGTTTCAATATACCTCCCGTAACTATGTGCGGATAGGTGCGTTTGCAGAATTTCAGAAAGACTTTGAGTGGGGTCGAGTTAAAACTGGATTTTTTAGGGAAGGCGATTTACGCAACAGAAGCCTTCTGTTTACCCCGGATAGCACCGATTTGCAAATCCTAAAAAAGGGGAGTACCCCCTATGTAAACACCGATTTCGATTCTTTTATTGGGTCGAATGATCAAATTAACTTATACCGAAAGGACACGATAAATGGCGACGAAGTTTATGCCTATTCCACCGACACTACGCAACAACGATATGCCGTTCCTTTTTTTTATGTAGGACCCGGTTTAGGAGATTATAGCCTCAGCTCAAGCTCTGGTTTAGGACCAATTTATGCTTTCCAAAATAATCCGGCTACGGGTGATTTTAAAGCGGGAAAACGGCTGGTGTCGCCCAAACGAGACCAGTGGGCCTATGCCGAAATCACTTCAGATACCAATAGCTGGGGACTAAGCACTGAAGGAAAACTCTATGGATCCTTAAAAGAGGATAACCTATTTCAAAACACTTTTCGAGAAGGGATTTATGGGGAAGCCAATTTGGGTTGGCAGTTGTCAGAATTTGCCTCTGTGGATCAAAATACGTCTTATAAAAGTGCTTGGTACGAGGCGCCAGATCCATTAATATATTATCAAAAGGCCTTGGATTGGGGCGTATCCGATTCTTCCTTGCGCGATCACGAATATTTGGAATTAGGCTGGACAGGGAAATTCAAAAAAGAAGGAAGGTTTGCTGAAGTATCTCCGCAATTTTTGCGTTTGAATGGGGAAGTTGTTAAGGCGGTTGGCAATGTCTTTAGCCGGGAAGTTGGGAATAATACTACAGTGCTTCAGGGTCGATTTTATGCCTCTGAATTAAGTAATGGGTTTTCTGGGAAACAAGAGTTTTCCTCCAATTGGACCCAGGAAAAAATAACTTGGGGAGGGTTTGGGGTTTGGAAGAAATACAATGCAGAAGCCAGTTTAAACCCGGGAGGTGATTTCCTGCGTTTTGGTGGGAAATTTTCCAAATCCATTCCAGAAAACAAGGGAAGTTGGGGTCTCACCTCCTATTATCAACAGGATTATTCCGATCAATCTTTGGAATTGGTGCATCTGGAACCCCATTTTTCATGGCGGGGAGAAATTTTGAAGCACAAGGTGTTGGGGTTTTATCGGATGGCAAAGGATAATGTAGGGAAAGGGACATATCAACTTCAAGGAACAGCTCGGTCTGGTTGGATACAATTTACCCAGAATTGGGAATTGGGGCGAGAACTATTTCAAAGCCCGGCATTCCGATTTGTTGAGGTGCCCAATGGTCAAGGAGATTATGCCTATGCCGACTTTAATGGCAACGGTGTCCGGGAAATTGAAGAATTTTACTTGGCACGGTATCCCGATGAAAGGAACTTTATCCGGCTGGTTTCCCCTTCCATCAATTACCGACCTATTTGGCGGGTTTCCATGAAGGAATTTGTGAAGATTAGGCCTTTTGTTAATCAAGAAAACATCCTTTCAGATGTTTTTGTAAGTGGATATTTGGAGCTAGACCGTTCCGTATTCAGCACGTTGAAATGGGAGTTAAATCAATTTGGTAGTGTCACTGAAATACGCCGGGAAGGAATGTCAGTTGGACTAGCCGAAGCCCTTGGACCCTTTGGTGACCTCGGCTACAATCACCAAAAAACCAGAAGCACTAACTCCAATGGTTTTGATCAGCAAGTTCAATTTGGACCCGAACTCAATGTGGGGTGGAGTTGGAGTCAATCCAAAATCTGGGGAGAAATTCAGGTCAAGGAACGGTATGTTTCCAGTCAATATAGTCTAGAAAGAAATTATGCCTACCCCCTTCAATGGGCGCAAATTTCCTACCAATACACAGGAGGAAAAGGGTGGTCCATAACCCCGAAGATCGGGCGGAAACTAAAACGACACGTGCTTAGCGGTACTACCCAAATTAGTACAGGTGGGTTGAGCCTTAGTTTTCTACCCCAGGAAAAACAAACCTTGGATGCATTAACCTTCCTCTTCGAATACGTGCGGGTGGAGAGTCCTGAAATTACTAACTTGTTTTTGAGTAATGATTTGCGGGAAGGATTCGATACCGGGAATAACTTCCAGTTTCAATCCTCTGGAGCTTTCCGTCTGAACGATTATTTTGAAGTCAGAATTGACGGTGGTCTAAGAAGAGTGCGCGAACGGTGGTTAGGGGCTGGTAGTTTGGTTCTCCGGGCCGCATTTTAAAACCAAAAACAATTTAATAACGTAATTATGGTCATGCGATTCTTGAAATTTTGCGGACTTATTTTATCCGTTTTTTTGGTACACGGGTGTTTAAAAGACACCTTTTTGGACGATCGGGTTGAGCCCAAATTGGAAATTGTGTCCTATGCAAGCTCTTTAAAACGGACAGATTATTTTCAGTTTGAAGCCCGATTTCTGGATGAAGTTGGTAGGCCGGCTATTAAACAATGGAGTTGGAGAACCAACCATGATACCATTTTAGAAGTGAGTAATACAGGGTTGGTTTCCGCGATAAATTATGGGGAAGCAAGGGTGTATGTGGAGATGGAAGAAGCGCCTTTTTTGAAGGATAGCTTGTTGGTCACCATCGCAGACACCACCATATTAGCGAGCTCTGATCGGCGAGGGGTTTTAGCAAGCTCCAGTTCTTATGCACTTCGGGGCGATTTTATGTTGGTTCAAGTAGGCAATGATTTGCGCTTAGATTTGTTGGAGACCTTTTATACCTCAGATGCTATCCCTGGCTTATTTGTGTATTTGTCCAACAATCCTAACTCCATTGATCAGGCATTTGAAATTGGAAGGGTGACTCAGTTTGCTGGTGCGCATTCCTATACCTTTTCGGGACCGCAACTTCGGGATTTTAGTTATGTTTTATTTTATTGTAAACCCTTTAATGCACGCGTAGGTCATGGGCAGATGTTATAAATTAGTAGTCGGATTATTCCTTGGTTTTTTTCTGATGACCGCTATTCAGGTGAATGCCGGAGGTGGTTGGACACAGAAAAAAGGGGAAGGATTTTATAAGCTGAGTGAGTGGTGGTTAGTGTACGACAAGCATTTTACAGACCAAGGGCAATTTGATCCCAATATCAGAACGGGTGTTTTTAATACCTTTTTGTACGGAGAATATGGGGTAACAGACCGATTTACAGCCGTTGTTAATGCCAATTTAATGGGGCGTAACTCCACCGCCAATGTTTTTTCTAAAACGACCAATGAATTATTGATTCAGGCTGAATCGGTACTTGCTGTTGGGGATATTGATTTGGTGGGAAAATGGGCAATTCCGCTTTCTAAAAAGGTGCAAACAGCTGTTTCCGTTGGTTTGGGCCTACCAACGGGTGCAACCAATGGCGGGACTCAAGGAAACCTGCAAACAGGGGATGGTGAGTTTAATCAGTGGTTGCAATTGGATCTTGGTACAGGTTTTTCTTTGTTTAGTGGTGTAAGTAGTTTTGCGAATGTGTTCCTAGCCATAAATAACCGAACTCAAGGATTTTCAGATGAGTTTCGCTATGGTATTGAAACAGGCCTATGTTTGGCCAAAAACCGATTGTGGTTAATTTACAGAATGTCAGGTGTAGAGTCTCTCTATAATGGATCTTCTGTCCTGGAAAATGAAACAACGGGAATTTTTGCCAATAACACCGAATACCTCTCCTATGGTTTTGAATTTAATTACCGAATAAAAAATGGATGGGGAGTTTCAGCCGGATTTGCAAGTGCATTTCAAGGCAAGATCATTGCTGCAGCACCCAGTTATTCCGTAGGGGTTTTCTTGGATACCCAATTTCTAAAGAAAAAGGTTTAAAAAGAAAAGGATCGTTGTCCATACGCGCCCTCCAGTTCTAGCAGTTTTTCCTTGTTAGGAAGCCCGTTGGCATGTCCTGTTAGGGAGCCATCAGACCCAATAATCCGATGGTAAGGAACAATGTGGATTGCCTTGGCTCCGTTGGCGGATGCTACTGCTCTGGTGGCTTTTGGGTCGGCTACCTGTTTGGATAAGCCGAGGTAAATTGCTGTTTTCCGAAGGGGATTTGGACCAATTTTTCCCAAACGGAAATTTGAAAGAACGAGCCAATGAATTGCACAGAAAGTTCAAATATTTTCTGATTACCTGAAAAATACTCTTCGAGTTGCACAACGGTTTTTGCGATCAATGGATCCTGTCCTTGGAA
>JBLHJD010000084.1:0-10420 GCA_047618705.1 Luteibaculaceae bacterium | reverse complement strand
GGACTGTTTTATCCTGCGACGGAAACGACTTCGATTCTCTTTTACCTTGCTTAGATAAAGCTCGTTCATTAACCGGTCAGGGGAAACCCATTATGATCATCATGAAAACAGAGATGGGTCAAGGTGTTGATTTTATGGTAGGTTCCCACAAATGGCACGGAGTTGCTCCCAATGATGAGCAATTAAAAGATGCCTTAGGTCAATTGGAAGAAACACTTGGTGATTACTAGAATTATGGAATTTAAAGTTTTAGATAAAAAAGATACAAGATCTGGTTTTGGAGCTGGACTTTCTGAGTTAGGTAAAACAAACCCAAACGTGGTTGCCCTTTGTGCCGACCTTACCGGATCGCTAAAAATGGATGCTTTTGCAAAAGACCATCCAGAGCGTTTTTTCCAAATGGGAATAGCTGAAGCAAACATGATGGGTGTTGCAGCTGGATTAACCCTTGGTGGAAAAATTCCTTTTACCGGAACGTTCGCCAACTTCTCTACTGGCCGTGTGTATGACCAAATCCGTCAGAGCATTGCCTACTCCGGAAAAAACGTAAAAATTTGCGCTTCTCACGCCGGATTAACGCTTGGAGAAGATGGAGCTACCCACCAAATATTAGAAGATCTTGGATTAATGAAAATGCTACCCCACATGGTAGTGATTAATCCATGCGACTATAATCAAACCAAGGCAGCAACTATTGCTATTGCTGCCTATGAAGGTCCTGTTTACCTTCGTTTTGGAAGACCAAAGGTTCCGGTGTTTATTCCAGAAGACATGCCTTTCGAAATTGGTAAAGCCATTGTTCTTAAAGAAGGAACGGATGTAACCATTGCTGCAACCGGACACCTAGTTTGGCCTGCTTTGGAAGCTCAAAAAACATTAGCCGAGGAAGGAATTTCTGCTGAAGTAGTAAATGTACATACCATTAAACCATTGGACGAAACTGCACTTTTAAAGTCGGTGGAGAAAACAGGTTGTATGGTTTCTGCTGAAGAACACAACTACATGGGTGGACTTGGAGAAAGTATTGCTGGTGTTTTGGCCAGAAACAACCCAAAACCACAAGAATTTGTTGCTGTTAACGACAGTTTCGGAGAAAGTGGACCACCTGCAGATTTAATGGTGAAGTATGGGCTAGATGCCAAAAACATCGTTATTTCATGTAAAAAAGCGATTAGCCGTAAATAAGTTACGTTAAAAATATCTTTAGGAAAGCCCATCAATTTATTTTGATGGGCTTTTTTTATGCGACCTCCAAAAACCAGCCTTGGGAGACAGAAATTAATACTGATGCACCATTTCAGTACCCATTTTTTAGGGCATTTATTAACGAAGCCTATCCAGAACTTTTATCATATTTGTCAAATGAACCAAAATTTGTATTTTTCATATATCGAAGAAAAGTTGCAAACTCTTTCAAAAAGGATAGAATCTAGAGGGAAACTGAACTTACTGGATCTTCATGTTCATTCTGAAAATTTTTACCTTCATTTATTCAATAAACTCTACGGATTTGAACTTGAAAACATGAATGCTTTTTTGCAAAATGTGGAGGCAATTGACCTAATTGACAATACAAACAAAATCATTATTCAAGTATCAGCGACTTCGACTAAACGGAAAATTGAGGATGCTTTAAAAAAGAATATTCTTGCAGGATATAAAGATTATTCATTCAAATTTGTTTCTATCTCCAAAGATGCTAGTGACTTAAGGAACAAATCTTTTACAAACCCTTATGGATTGACTTTTGCCCCTGCAACGGACATTTATGATATCAATTCGATTTTAAACTATATTAATTCGAAAAGTGCCGATGAAACCAAACCACTTTACGGCTTTATTAAATCAGAATTAGGAAATGACATTGACATGGTCAAATTAGATTCAAATCTAGCTTCAATCATTAATATTCTCTCGAATGAAGAATGGAGTAATGCAAATAAAGTCAGTGATGTCAATACCTTTGAGATTGAACGTAAAATCATTCATAATAAATTGACTAATTCACGGGTGATCATAGAACAATATGCGTTATTTAACAATAAAGTTGATTCAAAATACAAAGAATTTGATAAGTTGGGCGCTAACAAAAGCAACTCTGTTTTAGGGAAAATCACAAGAGAGTTTTTGAAGGTTTTTGATTCTAATGATACTGACAAGTCTTTTCAAAACACAGTCGATATCATTACAGAAAAAGTAATAGAGAGCGCTAACTATGCTTCAATGCCTTTAGATGAATTAGAATTATGTGTCGAAATTTTGGTAGTAGACGCATTTATAAGATGTAAAATATTCGAGAACCCTGTAAATTACGATTATGCTACTACCTGACAATATTCATCCTGAAAATACGGTGTACTTTAATGGCGCTATGGTATTGAACTTGCTCCAAACGGATAGCTCTATCGAATTTTTGGAGCTTTACAATCAGGTAAAATCGAATGGAAATATTTCATTTCAAACTTACATCTTATGCTTAGATTGGTTGTATCTAATTGATGCTGCAAAATTAAATAACGGGAAGGTAGAATTATGTTCATAGAGTCATTGACCATATCTAAAGGGGCTGCAGTAATCAGGGAAATTAAGTTCAGGGAAGGGATAAATCTGATTGTTGATGAGAGTTCAGTTGAAATAACGGGCAATAGTGTTGGTAAAACTACTGTCTTAAAATTGATTGACTTTTGCCTAGGCGCTAATAAAAAGCACATCTGGATTGACCCAGAAAACCCCAAAGAAGTTTATCAAATTGTAAAGAAACATTTGGTAGATGAAGAAATCCTGATAACACTTTGTCTAAAAGAAGATTTAACTATTCCTGATTCTCCAGAAGTATATATAGAAAGAAATTTTCTAAGCCACGTTTCGAAAGTTATTCGAAAAATCAATGGGCAACATTACACGGAGGAAGAATTCGAACCAACGTTGGAAGGAATTTTTTTTCCAGAAAAATCATCAGACAAACCAACCTTTCGTCAGATAATCTCTCACAATATTCGACATAAGGATTTAAGTATTAACAACACCTTAAAGACTCTAGATAATTATACTAGTAATGCCGAATATGAAACGCTATACTTGTTTTTACTGGGGTGTGACTTTTCTAAGGGAAATGAAAAACAAGACATTCTTGAAAAAATAAAGCGAGAACATACCTTTCAAACAAGGCTACAAAAGGTTCAAACAAAATCTGCCTATGAGGCCAAACTTGCCATAGTAGATTCTGAAATTTCTGGCCTAAACACGAAAAAATCAACTTTAAATATCAATGAAAATTTTGAAAATGATTTAGGTAAATTAAACGAGCTGAAATACAACATCAATCGAAGTAGCTCGGAAATCAGCAAATTAAATATTCGTAGAGATATAATTAATGAAGCTGTTGAAGGAATTGAATCTAACACTTCGAATATCGATACTGTTCAATTGAATCAAATATATTCTCAATTTACAGACATTGTTGGAGAAGTTCAAAAGACCTTTGAAGATCTAGTCCAATATCATAATCAAATGATTGAGGAAAAGAAAAAATACATCATCAAGGAACTTCCTGCATTAGAAGCTCAAATTTCCGTCAAACAAAATCAGCTAAAATCGCTATTAGTTGATGAATCCAAATTAACTGAAGTAATCTCAAAAAGTGACTCTTTTGAAGAATTAGAAGAACTAATAATCGACCTAAATGATAGACACCGCACCAAAGGTGAACTGGAAAATATTATCAATCAGCTCGAAGAAGTCGAATCAAATTTAAAAGAGTTTAATCAAGAGTTAGGGAAGATTGATAATGAATTGTTTTCTGATGACTTCGAAAATCAGGTAAAAACCCAACTCAATAAATTCAATATTCATTTCTCAAGAATTTCTGAATTTCTTTATGGTGAGCAGTTCGCGCTCAAGTATGAAAAAGAAACAAATCCTAAAGGCCAAAGACTATATAAATTTAGTGCATTTAACACGAACTTTAGCTCGGGTAAAAAACAGGGTGAAATTTCATGTTTTGATATTGCTTACACCCTATTTGCAGATGAAGAGAATATTCCATGTATGCATTTCTTGTTAAATGATAAAAAGGAACTCCTGCATGATAATCAACTAGTAAAAATTGCCGAATTGGTTAATCAGAATAAAATCCAATTCGTAGCTTCAATTTTAAAGGACAAGTTGCCAGAACAACTGAATGTTGAGGATTACTTTATTGTTAAATTGTCCGATACCGACAAATTGTTTCGAATAGAATAAAAAACGAAAACACAAAAAAAAGTATAGTGAACAACTACCCTATTGAATAGCTACGACACCATACTCCTGAATTTATGGATTGGGTGAATTCCAATGGAAATCCGAACAGGACTTAGTACAAAGACCCGAAAAAGGATTTGACCTTTATTTTTGAACAGAACTAGCTCTATTTTAAATTTAAAATGCGAATATTGATTTCAAATCTTATTTGCATTTTTTTATGGCCCATTTTCAGCATTTAGCCCGCACGTCTCCCCACCCTTTTTTATTGGAAATTGAACGAGCAGAAGGTTCTTTTATATTCGATGTGGACGGCAAGGGATATTTGGATTTCATTTCTGGAATAGGGGTAAGTAACTTTGGGCATAGCCATCCTGCAATATTGGACGCCCTCAAAGCCCAAGCAGAAAAGCACTTGCATGTGATGGTGTATGGGGAGTATTCCCAAAAAAATCCAGAAGCTTTTGCTACTCTACTTAGCCAAATGTGTCCTACCAACCTGGACACCTGCTACTTTTTGAACTCGGGTGCGGAGGCCATTGACTGTGCCATGAAATTGGTAAAACGGGTTACGGGAAGACGCCGTATACTCTCGCACCAAGGCGGATACCATGGTAACACCCATGGCCCCATGAGTATTTCCTGGAATAGGATCAAAAAAGAACCATTTCAGCCCCTCCTTCCCGGGATTGATTTTTTAGAACCCAATAATCTGGACAGCTTAAATCAAATTGATTCTACCATAGCCGGTGTTTTTTTGGAAACCATACAAGGTGATGCAGGAGTTCAAGCTCCAACGCAGCAATACATGACCGCCTTGCGTGAAAAATGCACCGAACATGGGGTTCTTTTAGTTTTGGACGAAATTCAGTGCGGCTTGGGTAGAACTGGGAAAATACATGCCTTTGAGTATTTTAGTATTGTTCCAGACATTCTGGTGCTCGGAAAAGGATTAGGCGGTGGATTACCCATTGGAGCTGTCATCGCCTCCAGGGCAAAACTCGCTACTTTTGAGGACAATCCTAAGTTGGGGCACATTACCACCTTTGGCGGTCATCCCCTCCCCTGTGCAACGGGATTAGCTGCGCTAAAATTATTGCAAGAAACACCCTTGGAGGAAATCAATAAAAAAGGGCAATTTATCCGCGAATCGCTGGAAACACTAAAACCAGATTGGACTATACGCCAACATGGTTTATTTATTGGGGTGGATTGTACATCCGAGGAGGAAGCTACTGCCATTATTCTCAAAGCCAAAGAAAATGGCCTGATCCTTTTTTGGTTTTTAAGTCGGCCTTTTGGCTTTCGTATAGCCCCACCACTCAACATAAGTTGGGCAGATTTGAAATTAGGTATTTCCATTTTTGAAAAAATTCTTTAAATAGCAATATGGATTGTTATTTTTGCACCTGATTTCAACCCCCATGGATTTAAAAGAAGCCAAAGACGCTCAAGGAAATGCCCTCAGCCCAATTTTACCAGAAGCGGTCAAAAACTACCTGATTGACATTGACGGAACAATTACGGACGATATACCCAATGAGGAACCAGAGCGTATGGTTACTTGTCTGCCGTATCCGGATGCCTTAGAAACGCTGAACAATTGGCACAAAGAAGGACATATTATCACCTTTTTTACAAGTCGGACGGAAGAGACTAGAGCGGTAACGGAAACCTGGCTAAACAAGCATGGATTTTTGTATCACGGACTTCTTATGGACAAACCTAGAGGGGGGAATTACCACTGGATAGATAACCACATGGTAAGAGCAACAAGGTTTAAGGGGAAATTCACCAACCTTGTATCAATAGAAAAGGAAATTCAAGTTTTTGAAAAATAATAGCATGACACAAGTAACTCTTCCAGACGGAAGTATTCGGGAATTCAATGGTGGAACATCGGCCATGGATGTGGCACTTTCTATCAGCGAAGGACTAGCCAGAAATGTGCTAGCAGCTAAGGTAAACGGGGAAGTATGGGATGCCAATCGGGCCTTACCTTCCACCTGTGAGCTTAGTCTATTAACCTGGAATGATGCCGATGGAAAAAGTACCATGTGGCATAGTTCTGCCCATTTAATGGCGGAAGCATTGGAATTGGAATTTCCAGGAATTAAGTTGGCTATTGGACCACCGGTAGAAAATGGTTTTTATTACGATGTTGACTTAGGTGAGCACAAAATATCAGATTCAGATTTCCCACGGATAGAAAAGAAGATGTTGGAATTGGCTCAGGCTAAAAACACATTTAACCGTCAGGAAATTTCTAAGGATGAGGCCATTGCTTATTTTAAGGAAAAAAACGATCCGTACAAGCTGGAATTGTTGGAGGACTTGGAAGATGGGAGTATTACCTTTTATACCCAAGGAAACTTCACCGACTTGTGCCGTGGGCCGCACATTCCACACACCGGATACATTAAGGCCATTAAATTAATGAGCATAGCTGGTGCTTATTGGCGTGGAGATGAGACCAAGCAACAGCTTACGCGTATTTATGGGGTTACTTTTCCAAAGAAAAAGGAACTTACAGAATACTTGGAACGCTTGGAAGAAGCTAAAAAGCGGGACCACAGAAAATTGGGTAAAGAGTTAAGCTTGTTTGCTTTTTCTGATAAAGTAGGGCAAGGTTTACCCCTTTGGTTACCAAAAGGAACTGAATTGCGCGAGCGTTTAGTCGACTTTTTAAAGGCTGCCCAAAAGAAAATGGGGTATTTACAAGTTATAACTCCACACATTGGAAATAAGGATCTGTATGTATGTTCAGGTCATTATGAAAAATATGGTGCGGATAGTTTCCAGCCCATTAAGACACCGAATGAAGGGGAAGAGTTTTTCCTAAAACCGATGAACTGCCCTCACCACTGTGAGATATTTAATGCAGAGCCTCGGTCGTACAAGGATTTACCCTTGCGTTTGGCTGAATTTGGTACGGTATATAGGTATGAGCAGAGTGGAGAATTGCATGGATTAACCCGGGTTAGAGGTTTTACCCAGGACGATGCGCACATTTTCTGTATGGCGCATCAGGTGAAGGATGAATTTAAATCGGTAATCGATTTAATTATGTACATCTTCAAGACCTTAGATTTTACCGACTACACAGCTCAGATTTCATTGCGTTCCAAGGAAGACCGGAGTAAATACATTGGTGATGAAGCCAATTGGGAAAAGGCGGAGAACGCGATTATAGAGGCGGCAGCTGAAAAAGGCTTACCAACAGTTGTAGAATACGGGGAAGCGGCTTTTTACGGCCCCAAACTGGATTTTATGGTACGGGATGCCATCGGTCGTCAATGGCAATTGGGAACAATACAAGTAGATTACAACTTACCAGAGCGTTTTGAGCTAGAATATACGGGAAGTGATAACCAAAAACACCGGCCTGTAATGATCCACCGGGCTCCTTTTGGATCCATGGAACGGTTTGTTGCAGTATTAATTGAGCACTGTGCTGGAAGATTCCCACTTTGGTTAACACCAGACCAAGTTATCATCCTCCCAATCAGCGAAAAATACAATGCATATGCAGAAGATGTGTCTCAGTTTTTAAATAATTCCGATATTCGCGCCAAAGTTGATGTCCGAAACGAAAAAGTTGGACGGAAAATACGGGATGCTGAAATGGACAAAACTCCTTTTATGCTCATCGTTGGAGAGACGGAAGCCACTGAAAAAACGGTTTCAGTTCGACAACAAGGTAAAGGAGATTTGGGTGCTTTGTCGCAGGATGCGTTTAAAGCATTAGTTTTGCAGGAGATCGCCCAAATGTTGAGTGAAGGCTAACCAGAAATAATTACGTTATAGCACATTTTAGAGGTAAACGAAGAAGGCCGATGCGGGTCCAGAAAGAAAATCCGCATCGCATAAACGGAGAGATCCCAGAAGGGGAGGTTCGTTTAATTATTGAAGGCGAAGGCGCTGAAATCATTTCAGTGAGCAAAGGTTTAGAAAAAGCCGAAGCTATGGGATTGGATTTTGTAGAAATCTCCCCTAAAGCCATTCCTCCTGTTTGTAAGATTATTGACTACAAGAAGTTCTTGTACGATCAAAAAAAGAAACAAAAGGAATTAAAAGCCAAGCAAGTTAAGGTAACTATCAAGGAAATTCGTTTTGGTCCTAACACGGACGATCATGATTTCCAGTTCAAGCTGAAGCATGCCCATAGTTTTCTGCAAGAAGGTTCTAAAGTAAAAGCATATGTTTTCTTTAAAGGGAGAACAATTGTTTTTAAGGAACGTGGAGAAATACTACTTTTGCGCTTTGCTCAGGAATTGGAAGAAGTTGGTATAGTAGAACAGATGCCGAAACTGGAAGGAAAAAGGATGATCATGATGATTACTCCTAAAAAGGATAAACCATAATATTATCGATATAGGGTCGGTACAAAAATAACTAGGCTATGCCAAAGATGAAAACGAGGTCCAGCGCTAAAAAGCGATTTAAGTTGACTGGATCTGGAAAAATCAAAAGAAAGCACGCTTTTAAAAGCCACATTCTTACTAAGAAATCAACCAAAAGAAAGCGTAACCTTACGCAATCTGGGTTAGTTCACAAGTCGGATGTTGCTAGCGTGAAAGTGCAACTTTGTAAATAACAAAGAAGCACCGGTTCATTGTTCACCCGGTTTATATGCACCTAAGAGTGGCTTAAACCACCGCTGTAAACCAAAAAACGTAAAATTATGCCAAGATCAGTAAATAAAGTAGCTGCACGGGCGCGTAGAAAACGCATATTACAACAAACCAAAGGTTACTTTGGTGCCCGTAAAAACGTACACACAGTAGCAAAAAACGCCCTTGAAAAAGGATTAGTTTATGCGTACCGTGACCGTAAAGTAAAGAAGAGAACTTTTAGAAGTTTGTGGATCACCCGTATTAATGCGGGTGCCCGTATTCACGGAATGTCTTACAGTGTTTTAATGGGGAAAGTAAATGCTAAGGATATCCAATTGAGCCGTAAGGTTCTTGCGGATTTAGCAATGAACCACCCGGAAGCATTCAAAGCTGTAGTAGACGCAGTAAAATAGTTTCGTAGAAACACCGACCCTTAATTATTTCCCAGTCCTTGTATTAGGACTGGGAATTTTTTTTGCGTACTATTTTCTCACTCATCTCTCAAATCTCCCTACTCAATCCTCTCCCCTGTTTAACCGCATTTCCAAATAAGGATTCGTAAAGCCCATTTTTTCATACAATCCCTTCGCCGGATTAGACGCCTCCACGTGCAAGGCAATATCACCCTTACATAGTTGAATGGCCCGGGTCATCAATTGCTTTCCAACCCCTTTTCCTCTGGCTTGCTTATCCACAGCGATATACACCAAAATATTTTCGGGAATATAACCACCCATTCCGGTCTGATTGATAACGGTGGCACCCAACATTTTACCGTCCTCCATTATGCTTAAACAGAATCCACCAAAGGACATAAATTCCTTTAAGGCATAGTTTACACACTTCAAAATATGCTCCTTAGGATCTCCGTATTCCTCTAAATGCTCAAATAAAAAGTCGACATAAGCTCTTTTTGCTAATTCTGTGGGTTTGTTAACCGCATCGAAATATTGTATCTCCATTACTGTTCAAATATGGTGTCAATAAACTTTGAGTTGAGTAGCCTGGCTACAGCCATGTAACTGGGTTTAAATCTAATTTTATCCCCTACTTTATAGCGGGTTTGCCCGTCCGCGGTTTTGTTTAATCCAATATCCACAACAATCATGTCTGAAGTGATTCCAACAAAAGACATACCCGATTCTATAAATTCAATATCTGCTTGGTCCACATCCAATAATCCAAAATCCAAAATTGCCTTAAATGATACATCGGTGGTTTTGTTTTCATCATAATCGGCGGTATGCCCAATGTTTCCTTCACTTATTGATCCGTCTGGAACTGTATTTTTCTCCTCCAATTCAATGATGTTGGCACTGAATTCAAACGTATCTGTAGCCAAACCAATAAATGGTTTGTTATCGAATGGGCTAATTCCAAAAAATACGGCTTCTCCAATACGAAAGTGATTTACATCCTTGGGTAAATGACCTTGTTGTATTAAAGGTAGCGTAATAGATGTTCCACCAGAAATAAACCGGAGATCCCGGTTAAACTTGGCTGATATGAGCTCTTTAAACAGGCATAATTGGAGCAATTTATCATAACTGGGCTCCACGCCA
>JBLHJD010000083.1:0-10520 GCA_047618705.1 Luteibaculaceae bacterium | reverse complement strand
CGGAACCAGGAAATCGGTTTTGTTTTTCAAACCTTTAACCTGCTTCCACGAAGTACGGCCTTGGAGAACGTAAGTCTTCCTTTGGTGTATTCCGGAATAAAACGCGATGAGCGGGATGAGCGAGGTGCTGAGGTGTTAACTAAAGTTGATTTGGCTAACCGGATGGATCACAAGCCAAACGAGCTTTCAGGAGGGCAAAGACAGCGCGTTGCCGTGGCAAGAGCGTTGGTCAATAACCCAAGTATTATTCTGGCAGATGAGCCTACGGGAAATTTGGATTCCAAAACTTCCCATGAAATTATGGCTTTGTTCGATGATATTCATTCGCAAGGAAATACCATTATTTTGGTGACGCACGAGGAGGCAATTGCGCTGCATGCCCACCGAATAGTACGTTTGCGTGATGGAATAGTGGAATCGGATGAGGTAAATCACACCAGACCATCCTATGTTTAACCCCTTGATTTTGAGTTGCTTGTAATAAAGTGGCGGGAATGCTTGGAAGTTGGCTCAAAAAAATTATTTTTGCGCTGAATTAAACAGCTAAGGAATGTATTGGACATTAGAGCTAGCATCCTATTTAGAGGATGCACCATGGCCGGCGGCAAAAGATGAGTTAATCGATTTTGCAATGCGTACGGGAGCACCTCTAGAAGTGGTAGAAAACCTTCAAGAGTTGGAAGATGAAGACGAGGTTTTTGAAAATATTGAAGATATTTGGCCGGATTATCCATCTAAGGAAGATTTTTTCTTCAATGAGGATGAGTATTAATCGTTTTTAGAATTTTTTTAAAGAAGCTGTTGGCCAAGGGCAACAGCTTTTTTTGCATTAACTTGACACAACAGATCACTATGCTTAAGGTAGTTTCCAAGGTAATCAAGTCGGTTTTCGGAGATAAATCCGAAAAAGAGATGAAAGAAAGTTTACCTATCGTAATTAAGGTAAATGAGCAATTTGCTGCTTTACAGTCTTTAACCGACACAGAATTGCGTGATAAATCTTTCGGATTTAGAATCCGTATCTCTGATTTTGTTCAGACAGAAACAGAGAAGGTTGCAGCCATGAAAGTGGATGTGGAAGGATTACCCGAAACAGAAATTGATCAGAAAGAAGCCATTTTTGCGGAAATCGATGCCATTGAAAAAGACATCGATACCAAAATTGAAGAAATCCTAGATACTATTTTACCAGAAGCATTTGCGGTGGTAAAAGAAACAGCCCGTCGTTGGGCCGAAAACGGATCACTTCGCGTAACTGCAATGCAGCACGATAGAGACAAAGCTGCGGCATCTCCGGCCGTTATTATTGAAGGAGATGAAGCAATTTGGGCCAATAAATGGGATGCTGCCGGAACTGAGGTGGAGTGGAACATGGTGCACTATGATGTGCAGCTTATTGGTGGTTATGCTTTGCATAAAGGACGTGTTGCTGAAATGCAAACGGGGGAAGGAAAAACCTTGGTTGCAACCCTTCCTATGTACCTAAACGCATTAGCACTTCGCGGTGTTCACTTGGTAACTGTGAATGATTACTTGGCTCGTCGTGACTGTGAATGGATGGGACCTTTATTTGAATTCCACGGACTTTCTGTTGATTGTATTGATTATCACCAGCCCAATTCCGAAGCCCGGATTAAGGCCTACCAAGCGAACATTACTTACGGAACCAACAATGAGTTTGGTTTTGATTACCTAAGAGATAACATGACCTCCGATCCGGAGGCTGTGGTGCAGAAAAAACACCATTATGGTATTGTGGATGAGGTGGATTCAGTTTTAATTGATGATGCTCGTACACCATTAATTATCTCCGGTCCTACACCTAAAGGAGACGAACATCAGTTCGATGAGCTTCGTCCACGTGTTGGAAGTTTGGTACAGGCGCAAAAAAACCTTGTGACCAACTTGCTAGCCGAAACAAAAAAAGCATTAAGCAATCCAAATCTGGACAAAAAGGAACAAGAAGCAGCATCTCTTGGGCTGTTTAGATGTTTCCGTGGGCTTCCAAAAAACAAAGCTTTAATTAAGTTTTTGTCGGAAGATGGAATGAAGTCTGTATTGCAAAAAACAGAGAACTTCTACCTGCAGGATCAAGGAAAAAAGATGCCTGAAGTAGATCAGGAATTGTTCTTTATTATTGACGAAAAAACAAACTCCATTGAATTAACAGACAAAGGAGTTGAGTTAATTTCAGGAAAAGATGACCCGGATTTATTTGTCCTTCCAGATGTGGGAAGTGCAATGGTAGAATTGGAAAAAACAGATCTTCAGGAAGAAGAAATGTTGAAGGCCAAAGAAGGGGTGATGTCCGACTTTTCTGAGAAATCGGAGCGTATACATACGATTAACCAGTTGTTAAAAGCGTACTGTCTTTTCGAAAAAGATATTGAGTACGTGGTTATGGACAACAAGGTGAAAATTGTTGATGAGCAAACGGGCCGGATTATGGAAGGCCGCCGTTACTCTGATGGGCTTCACCAGGCTATTGAATCCAAGGAAAATGTAGTTATTGAGGCGGTAACCCAAACGTATGCCACCATTACTTTGCAGAACTATTTCCGGATGTACCACAAGTTGGCCGGGATGACAGGTACTGCAGAAACAGAAGCAGGAGAGCTTTGGGATATTTATAAGTTGGATGTAATGGTAATCCCAACCAACCGTCCAATTTTACGGGACGATAAGGAGGATTTTGTTTACAAAACGAAGCGGGAGAAGTACAACGCTATTATAGACGAGATAGAAGGACTTCAACAAGCAGGAAGACCAGTATTGGTTGGTACTACATCGGTTGAAGTTTCTGAGTTGTTGAGTCGGATGCTGAACATGAAAAAGGTGAAGCACAATGTACTTAACGCGAAATTACACCAGCGTGAGGCGGATATTGTAGCCGAAGCAGGTAAAAGTGGAACCGTTACTATTGCTACCAACATGGCAGGTAGGGGTACCGATATTAAACTAACGGCTGAGGTAAAAGCAGCAGGTGGTTTGGCCATTATTGGTTCAGAAAAACACGATTCTCGCCGGGTAGACCGTCAGTTAAGAGGTCGTGCAGGACGTCAGGGAGATCCAGGGAGTTCACAGTTTTATGTGTCTTTGGAAGATAACCTAATGCGGATGTTTGGTTCTGACCGTGTGGCGGGTTTGATGGATAAAATGGGATTGAAGGAAGGCGAGGTTATCCAAGCCCGAATGATTACTAAATCCATTGAAAGAGCTCAACGCAAGGTGGAGGAAAACAACTTCGGTATACGGAAACGTTTGTTGGAGTACGATGATGTAATGAACGCGCAGCGTGAGGTGATTTACAAACGTAGACGCCATGCATTGTACGGAGAACGCTTGAAGTTGGATGTGGCCAACATGTTCTATGATAGCGCCGAAGATTTGGTGCGCGATTACCATGATTTTAAAGATTTCGATGGGTTTAAATTGGCCGTTTTTGGAACTTTCGGAATTCAGTCGCCATATACGCAACAAGAATTCCTAGAAGGAAAGCCGCCGCAATTGGCGCACACTTTGTTCGAAAAAGGAGCTAGCCATTACCAATCAAAATCGAAATCGATTGCAGAGCAGACGTTCCCTGTAATCAAGGATATTTACGAGAAGAACACCCAGTATAAAAACATCGTAATTCCATTTACGGATGGGAAAAAATCGCTACAAATTGTAACTAACCTAGAGAAGAGTTATTCTTCCCAAGGATTGGACGTTCAGAATTCGGTAGAAAAAAGTGTAACGCTTGCCATCATAGATAATGCGTGGAAAGAGCACTTAAGAGCGATGGATGAATTGCGTACCTCGGTGCAAAATGCAACCTACGAGCAAAAGGATCCGTTGTTGATTTACAAGTTTGAGTCTTTTGAATTGTTCAAGAAAATGATTCAACGCGTAAACAACGAAATCGTGAGTTTCTTGTGTAAAGCTGGCTTGCCGGTTAATCCAAATGCCCAAGGATCTCAACAAAGCGATTTAACCGGTAATTCTGGCAGCAAAAAAGCCATTGAGTCAAAAGGTAACTCAGCTGGCCCTAGTGCAAGTGGTGCACCTGCTCCAGCTCAAAAACCGGAGCAAATTCCGGTAAAAGCAGAGCCAAAAGTGGGACGGAATGATGCTTGTCCATGCGGAAGCGGGAAGAAGTACAAACAATGTCACGGAAAATCATAAAAAAGTAAGGCGGAACATAGGCAAAGTAAAATTATTGTTTACTTTTGCATCCGTCAATGGAGAGTTGGCAGAGCGGTCGAATGCGGTGGTCTTGAAAACCATTGTACCGTAAGGTACCGGGGGTTCGAATCCCTCACTCTCCGCATACCAAAAGCCCTTATCGGATTAGTTCGATAAGGGCTTTTTTTATGGGGCTAATATTTCTGATTTAGGTCTATGATGTCGTTCCAGATATTTGTTTCCTTCATTAAATGAAGCGGGAAGTTGCGCGAACAAAGAATTGAGGGGCGAGAATTGGGTATTGAGGGGCGAGTATTGAGTATTGAGTGTTGTGAGGGGGGTATTGAGCGTTTATTTACTCCTACTCCCTAATCCCTACTCCTACTCCCTACTCAAGTACAATGAACCACACTACCGAGCTTGTTTTCGATAAAAAAGTAGTCCAATAATCAATTGGATGCCTTGAATTGATCAACTCTTTAGGCAACGCTTTTTTTTTCCGAACGTTTTAATGGAACCAAACAACCTTTCATGAAAATGAAAACCACTTACCGATTAGTGCTCCTTTTTGGATGGATAATTTCCGTTCTTCAAGTCGAGGCCCAAACCACGCGCTTTCAACAAAGTTTACGGGGAGGTTTGGCGATAGCAACCAACGGGTTAAACCGGTCTGGTCAAAACACTTTTGTAAATAGCTTAGGAACCGCACGGATGTCGAGCACCAGTGATCTGGTCCTTCCTCCTGGTTCAGAGATCGTAAAAGCCATCCTTTATGTAGAAGGGTATGCTAACAAGATTAATCAAGTACAATTTTCCTACCCGGGCTCTGGCGGTCTACTTACCTTTACTCCTGCGTCACCTGGTTTTTTAGGTAATCCATACAATGGCTCGTTCTCCCAATTTATTGTTGATGTCAGTAGCCTAGTTCCAGTAGATGGGTATACTTCAACTCTAGTAGCTGGTGGGAATCCAGTGCCAGAAGGTCGATATGGAGTTGCGGAAATTTCGCCTTATGACGGCGGAAATTGGGGTTATGGTTGGTCTCTATTTGTTGCGTATACCAATCCAAACTCTCCAGTAAGAAATGTAACCATTGCAGACGTAAACACCAATTTTGGGCTAACGGCCTCCACCACACTGATAATCCCCAATGTTATTGTTCCCGCCATTGGCCCCATAAATGCCATAGTAGCCACCACGGGGAGTTGGGGAGACGCAGGCGCATTGTACAATGATCAGGTTGCCTTTGGAGAAACAGGGACCTTACTTACCAATTTAAGTGATCCAGTTACCGGAAATATCAATGATATTCTCAACAGTACCGTTGGATTCAGTGTACCTAATAATGTAACAGACGACGGAATCACTGGCATGGTAACCGGTAATTACGTAGGTAGAACCCCGTACAATGTATTTGGTGGCCCTGGAAATTCGGCTATGTATTATGATTGCGACCTTATGGACGCATCGGGAATATTAACACCAAACCCGAACCCAATAACCATAGAAATTGTGCAGTCAGGAACCGGCTCTGATGCTTTAGGTGTTGGTACTTATGGTGTTTCTGTGGATATCGCTGCAGCCGTATTGTCGAAATCGCTAAACCCAACAGTTATTGGTGATGGAGGTGTAGCGACCTATACTTTTACCGTTGATAATAATATACCAGGTTCCATAAATCAAAAAAACATATCCTTCGTCGATAATTTGCCAATAAGTTTAAGGATAGCAAACCCTAGTTGCGCTGCAATTTCTGGCGGAACGGGTGGTGTTGTTACCGCAAATGTGGGAACCCAGACTGTGACGCTCAATAATCTAGATTTAATTGCCGGAAATACGGCAACCATAACGGTTTGCGTCACCAATATGCCGGGGAAATTTAATCCGGATTGCAGTGCCAACCCACCTGGGTTTACCAACGGATTCCTGAATATTTCAGGAACGTCACAAAATTTAGCAAATGGCGTTACCGATCAATGTTTAAGAGTCGTAAAACCAGAAGCGGGATTTAAGTCGGATTCAATTTGTTTGGGTTTCATCACCCAATTTACCGATACCAGCATAGTTCCCAATCCCTTACTTATCCTCAGTTATGAATGGGATTTTGGTTATGACCCCTTAAACCCATCTTTAGGAACAGCCAATATCGCCAATCCGAGTTTTGAGTTCATTACACCAGGTGATCATAATGTTCGGTTGGTCGTTCATTTTGATAATGGAACCACCGATACCATTATTCAAGTTGCCCATGTTAAACCCCTGCCCGCACTCACTATTTCTCCCGATGTGGAAATTTGTGATGGGGATACCGTCGGTGTTACTGCCGGGGGAGGAGAGACCTTTCTATGGTCGGGTGGGCCCATTTCTGATGCAACTATTGCGGCCCCAGAAATTTTCCCAACAACCACAAGTACCTATAATGTAACGGTAACAAATTCAATAACTCTGTGCAAAAAGGATTCCTTCCTGGTTGCTACGGTTAATCCTAAACCCGTGGTTTCGGTGAGCGGACCAAACGAAGTGTGTTTAGGTGATGTAGTTAGTTTAACGGGAAGCGGAGGAGAAACTTTTGAATGGTTACCTTCCAACGAAACGTCCCAAGGAGTTAGTTTCACACCATTGAGCGACACACTTGTTTCTTTTATTGGGACAACAGCACTGGGTTGTTCAGATACTATTCCTTTTAATATTATAGTTGAAACACCACCTGAAGCAGGATTGGGTGGATCGGATGTTGTATGTAACTCGGGTGACCCCTTGGATCTTGAAGGGTATCATACAGGTGGTTCTCCTGGTGGAGAATGGAAAGTGCAACAAGGATCTGGAACGCTTGTAGGAACCAATTATACCCCCGGTACTGGTGAGGATGACATGGTGGCCCATTACATTGTTGATGGAATAAAGGTCTGTGAACCCGATTCTGCGGAGGTGTCCATTTTGTTTTTAGAAATTCCAGATATTAAATTAGGTGATATTCCTGACCTCTGTGAGGGAGAAACCATCGATATTCCATTTCAAATCACGGGAGGTGGTAATCCCTTTGAATTGGTGATACGGGAAGACGGAACCAATTTGAAATTCACAGGTCTTGGGTCGAGTGGTGTGTTTAGTTTAAGCCCTCAAATAAATAGTACCTATACGCTTGTGGAAATTATAAGTAGTAGTAATCCCCCATGTTCCCGTATCCTTGATACTCCGCTTAAATTCAATTTTAAGACGGCACCAAAAATAGCTGTTGACTCCATTGTTTGCGAAACAGGAGCGTTAAACTACAAGGTGCACTTATCCTTTTTGCAGGGAGATGTAGGTTCTTATGAGTTAAACGGAAATATCGATGTTTCGGGCTTGGGCGTGTATGTGTCCAATCCAATTGCATCGGGTTCTCCCTACGATTTTTCCATTCAAGATCAATTCGGATGCACCCCAGTTGATTCTGTTTCAGGGATACAGGCATGCGGTTGCCCAACCTACTCGGGAAGTATGGACAGCAATTTTCCTTTGAACTACTGCATCAACGAAAGTGTAACGGGAGTTCATTTGGAAGATGAAGTCCTGGCAGCAAATGATGTGCTTTCTTATGCCCTTCATGATAATTCGGGTTCTGTTTTGGGAAATGTAATCGCCATTTCCTCGGTGCCTTTATTTTATTTTGACTCAACAAAAATGATGCTTGGGCAAACCTATTATATAAGTGCAATTGCAGGGTTGCCTGACGGGACAGGGCTGGTTGATATTAGTAATCCCAACGGCTGTTTAAGTGTTTCGCCTGGTATAGCGCTCATTTTTAGACCACTCCCAGAAGTGAATTTCTTGCCTCTGAAAACACAAGTGTGTCCCAACGACGAGGCACTTTGGACTTTTCAAGTTTTGAAAGGTACTCCGGACTTGGATGTACGTTTCCAAAATGGAATGTCCTGGTTTACTGCTACCGATTTTCAAGATACAGTAGGCTTCTCAACGGGGGTTGATAGTGCCTTGTATATTAGCACTATTGAGGATTCTTTTGGATGTTTAAACGTGTATTCCCCAGCTTTGGAATTGCATCCTACTCTGTTGGATACTGTTGTTCCCAGTAATGTGCAAATAACATGTAATGCACAAAACACCGAGTATACCGTTCAGTTTCAATTAAGTAAAGGAGATCCTAGTTCATATGCAGTTACAGGAAATGTAGGTGGAAACTTTATAAGTGCCAATCAATATGAAAGCGCCTTTGTGCAAAGTGGAGGTGGGTATCAGTTTTTTGCCTCAGATGCCAACAATTGTAAGCAGGTACTAATTGATGGTAGCCACCTATGTCCATGCGACTCTAAAGTGGGGAAACTCGAAGAAGGGGGAAGAATAATCCCTCTTACATTTTGTGTAGAATCGGGAATTTCCTTAAACATAATGGATGCAGATAATAACGGTATTGCCGATGGTTATTATGGGGATGGAAATGATACGCTTAGCTATTTATTGTTAGCAAATTTGGGGGACACGGCATTGTCACCTCCTCCTTTTTTGAATATGAACTCCACACCAGATTTTAACTACAACGCTGTAACCATGCAATACAACAGAACGTATTACATTGTTCCAGTTGCAGGAGACATGAACCCAACTTCACAATTGGTTCAGTTTGGTGTAGCTTGTGAAGATTACGGAGAAGCTGTTCCAATACAATGGGTCCGACCGGCCGAAGTTTCCATGACAACACTTGCTGATATTTGTTTTGGAAATCAGGTGGAAGTTCAATTTAATGTGGTGTCCGACTCGCCACTGCACTTTAGATATAGTGGACCTTCAGGGGTAATGGATTTGGATTTTCCAAGTGGCACTTCATCGATTTTTGAATCGGGTCTTTCCCCGGGTGATTATGTGTTTTCTATCGACTCCCTAAACACACCAATTGTAGATGAAAATCAACCCATTGGATGTAAAGGAAAATGGGTAGGGGCACCCCAGTCTACCCATGTTATCCCAACTCCTGAGGTTTCCTTTTTGGGTGATGGTAATTTTGATATTTGCCAACTTGAAACACTTAATCTGGGGGTATCCGTAAACGGAGAAGGAAATGTTACAGCGCAAATAAATGGCTTACCCGGTTTTATTGGTTTGCAAGGATCCTTTCCTAATGAGTTTCCTGTTTCACCGGATAGCACAACAACATATCAGATTTCGATGGTGGAGTCTACAAGTCCCTTAGGAACAGTTTGCCCGGGTTCATCCATTAAACACACCTCTATTGTCAATGTCAACGAACTACCCTCCTTAACTAAGTTTGAGTTTTCCAAGGATGAAATTTGTGTAGGCGACCAAGTCATTCTTGAAATTGAAGTGGATGGCGCAGTACCAGAATTTACAATTGAAGGAACAGAAAATGGCGCACCTTATACGAATCAAAGCGTTGCAGGACTTTTCGATGACAGAACGTTCAGTCCAAATTCACTTGTTATTATTGGAATAAATCGAATTACAGACGGTACTGTTTCGGATGTTTCAGGTACAGGTTGTACAAGCAACTTCAATGAGGTGATTACACTTTTGGTTAACCCACTTCCTACCGCCGATTTATTGCTGGAAGGAAACGCCAAAATTTGTGCTGGCGACGAAGCAAAACTTCGGGTGATATTAACAGGTAAGTCACCGTTTAATTTTTCAGTGGAAGAGAATTATACCGCCGCTGCGGTTAACATATCACTCATTGGCTTTGATACTGCACTGGTCAAGCAACCTCTCGGAAACAGCCAATACGCCGTAAGTCAGTTGGTTGACGCTAATGGATGTGCCGGAATAGATCTTGGCTCATCCATTGATATTACCGTCTACCCGATTCCTGATATTTTCTTCTCGGTGAGTGATACAACCGGTTGTATCCCATTTAGCTTCACTGTTCAGTATTCCAAACCAACAAACTTTGTAGGAATCTGCGAATGGGATATGGGGGATGGATTACCACCGGTCCAAAGTTGTGATTCTTTTATTCATACCTACAATGAACCGGGATCCTATCCTATTAAAGTAAAATTAGTTTCGGAAATAGGCTGTGAGAATGACTCGGTAAGTGTTCCTCAAATTGCCCATCCCAAACCTTTGGTTGATTTTGATTTCTCAAATACATCACCCAATTTTGGAAACACGGAAGTTGTTTTAGAAAATCAAACTGTTTTTGGTGCGGTTTTTCAATGGCAGGTTTCTGGTGTCGGCGTATTTGATGAGGAAAACCCAACAGTTACCTTTCCAAACGTCCGTGGGGTATATGAGGTTCAACAAAGGGCAACTAGTGTATTCGGATGTACGGATAGTTTAACGAAGTCCATACGAGTGTCGGACTTACTCGTTGTTCATATTCCGAATGCTTTTACTCCAGA
>JBLHJD010000082.1:0-10584 GCA_047618705.1 Luteibaculaceae bacterium | reverse complement strand
GATTTCAATTGCCAATTTTCGGAATTAACATTATCATAAATAACGTAGTCATTCAAATATATCCCATTGTTTGTCTCAATCTCTTCAAATAATTCGCTACGATCTCTGGGGTGTTCACTCAAAATTATTTTAAATGAGGAACTTGTTGCCTGCAATACATCTCTGTCTCCACCTCCAATTTCTGCATACTGCGATTTGGCCACATATAAGGACAAATTATAAGTGCTCCCAGGGGTTAGGTCAATTTCTGTAGAAATCCCTTCTACCATTTCCCTCTGCGCGACAACAGAACTTCCTGTTGTTCCCTCTACAATCATGGTAGCAACAGCAGAAGCCCATAATCCAGCATATTTTTCGCCGTCATTTCCATTTTGGTTATTTACATTTAAATATCCAAAATGGTTGCACGGAATTCCTATACAATGATTGGGTGAGCTTATTTGGCTACACTGCACCAGATTTCCAAAGCACAGATCGAAATCTTCATCAAATAAATCAGCGTTTCCAGTAATGGATTTCCAATTATCTGCTTTTTCGATGTCTCCTCTTAATAATGGGCCACCAGAACTAGTGGTCTCAAAACCAGCATTAGAAACTTGGTTTTCATCAGCTCCCACGGTTACATCAACCTCATCCTGGCAAACATTCCCATTATTATCTGTAATGGTTACCTGAAAAGTGGTGGTTTGAGCTGGACTCACGACAATGGTGGCCGCGGTTTCCCCAGAGCTCCATAGGTAGCTATAGGGAGCAACTCCACCTGAGGCGGTTGCCGTGAGTGTGGTTTCTGAATTAAAACAGACAAAACGGTCACTACCCGCGTTTGCAACAACAACACCACAACTGGTGCTCGAAGCAACAGAATTCATGGACACAATCAAAAACCCAATTACACCCATAAAGCGCAGTGCGTTTTTGACCTTATTGGCCAAGAGCTTTTTTGTTATACGTTTCTTTTGAATCATGGAAAAAAAATTAAGTTCAAAATAATATTGATCTCAATTTTAACAATCCAATCCACAATCACTTGTCAAAAATAGAATTCGGTAACCCCATTTAACAATGTGGTTCCTTTTGGGAAGAATTCGGTTTAACCCCAGGTGCCCTTCAATTTTTCCAAGAATTGTATTTTCTTCCTCCGAGAAACATCCATCGAAGTTCCATCCTTCATAAGCACATATCCCCCTTCTCCTTTCACATATTTTTCTACATAATTGAGGTTAACCAATGACGATTGATGGATCCTGAAAAACAAAGAACTGGGAAGTTTGTCCTCAAACTCTTTTAAGGTTTTTGAAACGAGTTTTTCTTTTTGCTGTTCAACATGAATTACGGTGTAATTATCCTCCGCCTTGCAACAAATGATTTTTCTTAAATCAATGACCTCCAAGCCATCTAAAGTGGGAATGGTAATTCTGTTGTTTAGGATATCTCCCTTTTTTTCTGGTGATACATCCCGCACTATTGCTCTCTTTCCTTTTTGGTCTATTTGCTTCTTAGCCTTTTCAACTGCGCTCATTAACTCATCCGGATCCAAGGGTTTAAGTAAATAATCCACCGCGCCATACTTAATTGCTTTTATTGCATATTTCTCATGAGCTGTAGAAAAAATAACCTTAAAATCACAGTCACCAATTTCCGCCATTAAATCAAATCCAGTAATTCCATCCATCTCCACATCCAAAAAAACAATATCTGGTTTTACTTCCTCAATTAACCTTAGGCCTTCCTCCCTTGTTTCCCCTTCACCAACAACCAATACCCCTTCACAATACCTTTCCAACATTAAGATTAAGGTTTTTCGGGCATTAAATTCGTCATCAATTATTACTACTTTTTTCATCCAATACTTGTGTAACAATGTGCATAATTACTTTGGTCCCAACAGATTGCTTGTCTCCCCCATTGAGGTCCTCAATTTTAAAAAAAGTCTTGCTCCCAGAAACCTCATTTAATAATTTAAGCCGGTCCCGAGTTGCATTTATCCCGTATGAAACCCGCTTTTTTTTTCGAGCATTACGGCGCGATTTTTCACGTCCTACCCCATTGTCCATAACTTCGCAAACGATGTAGCCTTTTTTTTCCTGCCGAAGGCTTATCCTCACAATTCCCCCCTCCATTTTCTGGACTCCATGCCAAATTGCATTTTCAACGAAGGGTTGAATTAACATGGACGGAATTAAAAGTTTGTCAGCATCAATAGATTTGCCCACGAAAATCTCAAATTTAAACCGGTGATTTAATCTCAAGGACTCCAACTCAAGATAGTACTTCAAAGCCCTAACTTCTTCCTGGATCGGGATAAAAGAAAGGTTCGATTTATCCAAAACATACCGCATTAATTTTCCAAACCGCGACAAATAGTACTGGGATGATTCTACATCATGGTTTAATATATAATGCTGAATAGAATTCATCACATTAAAAATGAAATGAGGATTCATTTGAGCGCGCAAAGCAGTTAATTCACTTTTGACAGATTTGGAGTGCAGGGCATTTTTTTCGTTTTCCCTCTTCCCCTTAATTCCGAAGTATAACCAAGTTCCAAAACTTACAAAACCAAATAAAAGCCCCGTACCTATCCACCTAAACCAAGTTGTTTCCCAAAAAAAAGGAACTATTTCAAAGCAAATAACATCTGTTTTTCCGCCCCAAATACCCTCCCCCAACCTGGCCTCTACAGCAAATTCATAAACACCTGGATCAATGGAAAAATATTCCACAAACCCCAATTTGGTTTGCACCCAATCCCGGCCATTCAACTTATATCTATAGTTTATTGCTGAGTTACTTTTATAGGATATACCCTCAAACTCAAAACGAATACCCTTTGCTTCATGAGGGAATTCCAGCAATTTCTCGGAACTAACTGTTTTATCATTTATGCGCGTAATATAAACCGATGGAGCGGGTACTTCCTCCAATATTTTCTCTGGGATAAAGGAAACAACACCACTGTTCGACGCAACCCAAATACGGCCATCCAAGGAAACAACCTGATTTACCTCATTTATAGGAACCCCTTGGTCAATTCCGTAATTCTTGACTTCAAAAGTCCCGTTATACCTTACCTCTGATATCCCTTTACTACAGGCCACGTAGGCCGTTCCTCCAGCATCAAGAAATATTTTTCTACAAAACTCACTTATTAATCCTTGGTTTAAACCTATGTCAAACACTGTATCCTTGTTTAAATCCCAAACCAAAAGTCCTTTCCCTCGAGTAGCTATCCAAAGCAGATTTGTACTAGATACTTTCACATCTTCCAATCGCATATCGAGCTGGGGCCGTTTCTGATTCCAGTTTAAAATTTTTCCATCTTTTAGGCAATACAATCCATTAAAATCGGAAATCCATAATTCTCCACTAAGTCCGACGGAAATACCGGATATTCTTGAAAAATCTCCCTCCATTATTTTCCCTTTCCAAAAATCACCTTCCTTTTCCAGCTTATTAACAGACCTGTTATTACTTGTAAATACTTGATGTGAATCTGCCACAGCTATGTATTGTGCCGCAATCCGATTACCGCGTTCATTTCTTTTTTGGCGTTCTCCTTTGGTTGTAGTTTTATTTACCTTAAGAAATTCTTGAGCACTTCCTACCCACATAAAATTGGAGTCTATGGCTCGAACTATTGCCCGAGTTTTCAGGTTTTTCTTTTGATTTAAAGTGTAAGGCGAAAAAAATTTGGGTCTCCTAAATTTATGGATACTTAATATCATTCCATTATCCAGGCCGAACCATAATTCATTATTTGAGATTGCATTTACAGAAAAGGCCTTATTTAGTTGACTATCTTCTCCATCACCATACTTAATACAACTGTTATTGTACACATAATAAACCCCATCCTCCAAAGTAGGTATCCAGATACCCCCCTCATTATCTTCGGTAAGCCTTGTAACACTTTTCTCTAAAAAAAAGTGATTTTTCGACCAAGAAATAGAAGTTGAATTTAGGCATTGAACACCACCATTATTTAATCCAAGAAAGAGTTCTCCATTTTTTGAAATCCAAATTCCAATAATGTCCTGTTTCACTTTTCCACATTCCAAAACGGCAAAAGTTCTACCATCAATTTTACACCATCCTTTATGGGCCCCATAATAAATATCACCAAATCTATCCAACCTGAAATTTTCATTAATCTTTGGCTTTCCATTGTTAATTTCATTAATATTTGTTAGCGCTGCCCCTTTCTTTTCGCCATTAACCCATATTTCAAATTCAATTCTCCCATTGCCTTTATTTGCACCACCAAAAACAAATCCATCCTCAATCCTACATAAATATTTTCCTTTTAAGGTTGGAGTCGAAAAAAAATGGCCAAAGTTATTTTTAGACCCTATTTTAATCCAACTATTGCGGTTTTGGATTCCAATCCACAGATTATCCTTGGAATCGACATAAACAGAAGTAATACTCCCAAGCCTAAAGGCCCTTTGATTCAGTTTTCTATTACCCTCTATCTCAAAAAATGCTCCCTTAAAGTAATAACCAATTTGGTTGGCAAAATTCCAGTACCAAATTCTTCCTTTTTTATCTTCATGGAGGCCCAATATGGTACTGCCAACTACTCCGTCCTTAATGGAGAAATTTTCGAATTTTCTTCCGTTAAATTTACTAAGCCCCATGTCCGTGGCAAACCACATATACCCTTTGGAGTCTTGTAAGGAATAATATATCTCAGTACTAGGTAAACCATCCTCCACAGAATAATGAACATAACAAGGATCTTGGCTTCGCACCTCTGTGGTGCAAAAAAGCAAAACGAAGAACAACACCCCAATTGGGAATGTGTTCACTATAAAAAGAAGGTGACTTTTAGAATACAAAACTATAGTTTTCCATCCCTCCCAAATTACATTATTTACGACAAACGATAATTTATTTTCTCCAACTATTCTTCATACACCCATATAAATAGCGACAAAACCCTTGTAAATTCAGGTGAATAGATTCGTTCTCCATCTGGCATTTCTGTTCTGTGGAAAAAACAGAATTACTCATAACACATGCCAATTCCTAATCCCGCCAACAAGGGGTAAGTTCAAGCATTTTGATCCCCTAAAAAAAGGGAAATAGGCAGGTGGGAAAAGCAATAAAAGGGACGCCCAAAAAACAGGATTTCAGAACTCAGACCACTAATTTAACCTGGATTAAAATTCAGAAATCCCTTATTTTCTTCTCCGTGAAAGAGCGGTAACCCTTATTATTTGATCAACCTTTCTTTTAAACTCCCATTTAAGTTAAAGAAGATCCCCAAGGTAAATTTCCCATTCATAACATTTACCGGGGTGGCTTTCTCAATTTCAAAAAGCCCCTGTTCGTTCTGTGATGAGGAAATCTTAACCCGTGTTGCTGACGTCCATGAAAAATCGTACGTACTGAAAAACTGAACAATAGGCTCCTCTCCCGGTGCTCCCATACCGGTTATAAGTTGAATTTGTATTCTTTGGAGTGGCCCAGTCCCCACATTAAAATTGGCATTGACACTTTCAGACCCCAAAGGGCTTAATAGCTGATTTACCTCGTTCAGGGTTTCATCCGAAATCCCTGCCAAGGAAGACCCTTGAATAGGGTTTACTAAATTGGTTTCGTCCATCTGAGAAAGAGCTTGGTACCTATAATAATGGGCCTTAAATGAAACCTTATTTCCGCGTAATCCAAATCCAAAATTATAGCTCCAAAGGCTATGGATCAGTTTAACTGTTCCATTTTCAACAACAGGATTGATATAATTCCCCGCGAGATTTTGAAATACCCCCATTTGATCTATTATTTTCCGGTAATCTCTAACTTCCGTGTTTTCAGGGTTTATATTTACAACTCCATCTAATCCAATTGCTCCCTGTATGCTATCTATTTTTTCATTCGCAAAGCTGACTAAATCGTTGACTTGACTTTTTGGTGTGGCCAAATTGACATTGGTACCACCTACTAGCATAGAAGCACCAAAGTTGAAGGTCAATGTTAGGTCTTGGCCTAACGTAAACTCTCGACCACCGCCTCCGCTCACCTGAAAAAAATCATTCACCCTAATTAAATCAACAGCGTTAGGCAATTGATGCATTACAAAAAGTGTTTTTCTGGCATTATTTAGATAACCCAACTGGAGGGGCTTAGCAATTAGCCCCTGCGTTTCTGAAGGTATGGTTAACCCATCCACTCCAATTTTCCAAATCATGTCTTTCATTAAAATCTTGGCCGCCGGGACAAAAGGAGAAAAATAATTTGCTAAAGGACTATTAAGCAAAGCGGCCAATTTCTTTTCACTCAGCATAAATTGAAATTCTGAAACGCCTCCAACTCCCAATAAAAAAGTATTGAGTGCATCGGAATTATTAAAGTCGGTGGTCACCCTTAAATAATTTGTGTTGACCGAGCGAGAATTATTCCTTTTCAAATCCTCTAATAAAAAGGACTTAAATTCCAGTTGAGTCCACCCAATTATACTGGTCGACAAAAAAAATGACATTAATATTACGCGCATAATCATGGTTGTTTAATTAGCTTTTAAAAGCTTTATTTACTCTGCTTTTTCAATTTTACAATCACTTAACTTTCCATAGAAAAACGCAAGGTTAAGATCCTCAGAAGCACTTTTTCATTGACACCAGACCTGAGCAACCAGAAAGTAGAACCAACAATTGATTCCCAACTAAAATTCGAATCGAAATAATCATTAGGTCCCGATGTAGAATATTCTACATCGTTCTAGAGGGAGCAATAATTCTCGGTTCTATTTAAGCCACTCCTTGCCTGTAATTGGCTGTTCCAACGTATCCAAAACAACAGGAGTGGAAGCGGTATCTATAATCTCTTCAACCTTTTCAACCTTAAGCGGCTCCGGAATGGGGGATTTTACACTTGGTTCATCTCTGAAATACATTAAGCCCACCGCATCCACATTCCCTTCCAAAGTCACCAAAGAAAAGTCCGCCGGAAACCGATCAATCAGCTTCCTCAGAAAAACTGCATTATATTTTTCATCCACATTTTGCTGTATCCTTAAAAACCCAACTTGGTCCCATTGGTGATCTTTTAAAAAATGGATGATTCTTTTTTGAGCGATCGGATATTGCTTGGATTTAAGGTCATAAAAACGAAGCCAACACAATGAAAACACACTCAGAACCAATATGAATACAGTGATTTGCCCCGCAAGCCGTTTCGGCGTCCCAATTGTTTTCAGAATGGCAATCCAGCTTACCAATAGAATAGGCAATGCAAAAAGAGTTAAAAAAATGAACCTACTAGTATCCATAATCTGGATATATTCCATCCAATTTGAAGGGCTTATTAAGGGCATATTTACGTGGATATGATTTCAATTAATGTTCCCAATTCCATTTGAAGCTATACAATGTCATAGTCCCTCAGGAGTACGGCACACCTTCAATAAATCCGTGAACAAATCAAAGCTAGGGTCTATACAACACGAAATCAATGGCGAAAAAGTTGAGATTTCTTCCATGATCTTGTTTTAGGAAAAATCCGTTGTTGGTTCTGAAAACGGACCAATACATTGACTGCGTCAAAAACAGACCAAAACCACCCCCTTTTCATCAAAAATTAGCACAAAGGTTGAGGCCTTTTTTACCTTTTAGAAATAACAATACACTAAATTACATGGATGTAAACTATGGGATTATGAATTGGGAAAAACTAAAAAGTGCCTGGGAAATCTTTTATAAAAAAGTGGCTATCCCATGTTGGGTTTTTATTTGTGAACGAAAAAAAGAAATCCTTTCCGGCAACAAGGCTGGATTAATTTTGATGACCATTGGAATATGGTGCACTACCATCTGCACCTATTCCTATTTTCAGGATCAATTTGTCCGACTGAATACGGTTACGAACACCAGCATTAAATTGAGTTCAGTAGAAAATTACGTTTTGTTTGAACAACACCACCACTCTACCCTGGACTCGACAATAATAGATGTGATCCGATTAAAAGCGAACATCCACGAAAGCCACCGAGAGCGGTACCTCTCCCTACTAGAAATGCTTTACAAAAACAACTACGCTTTATTAACCTTAATTCCTTTCTTCACCGGACTAACCGCGCTTTTGGCTTTAAGCATTTTGGGAGTTGGTTGGAAATCCGCCCCAGGCTTATTAAAAACATTATTTATAAACTGTGCATTCATTTCTGGATTGGCCAGCATTTATACGGAGGTGTACCAACAAACTGAAAACATTCAAAATTTTACCCAAAAATTCATTGCGCACAGCCAAATTCAAAAAGACCTGTACAACTTTGCACTTACCGGAATAGGATTGAACGGAGATGCCGTACCATTCCAAATATTCATCAGTGAAATAAATGCACTCGAACGCCAATTAATAGATTTACATTTTGGACTTAAAAAACGGGAATTAACTGGGGAGATTTTTGACTTGAAAAAGTGATGTGAGATTAGGCTACGACCCTTTGTTCATTATCTCCTCAATACTTCATTTCGTGATACCCGTTTTTAACGGCAAAAAGAACCAAACCCGCCATATTTTTACATCCGGTTTTGGTGAGTAAAATTTTGCGGTAGCGGTTTACCGTATCTGGAGAAAGACACAGATCATCTGCAATTTCTTTACCGGTTTTTTCTTTGCATATTTCCCGCAACACTTCGGTTTCTCGCTTAGTTAGTGGTTTGTTCAAAACCTCAGAAACCTCCTCTTCCATCAGTGTTTTAAAAAACACATCGCGGATATCCGGACTAAAGTACAATTCGCCAGACAGAACTACGTCTATAGCTCCTAACAACTCCGTGCCTGTATTATCCTTTGTTACATACCCCGCAATTCCCAAGGTGTAGAGGTGTTTTAGCATGGCCATGTTTTTGTGCATGCTCAGAATTATCACTTTGAGGTAGGGGTAATCTTGGGCAATTCTAATCATGGCTTCCAAACCACCTATCTCTGGCATGCTTAGGTCTAAGAGAACGAGGTCGTAATGGTGTTTTTCTAGTTTTTTGAGCAAAGCCTTGCCTGTAGAAACTTCTACCAACGTGTGTTTCTGATCAAAACCTTCTAGCAAACTTTTTAAGCCATCGCGCATTATGGCGTGGTCGTCTGCTATTAGAATTTTTAGGTGACGCCTAATTACTGACATAGTTGAACACTTTTGCTGTGTGCGGCAAAACAAATTTAAACCGGCAACCTCCACTGGCCGTTGTGTGGTAACGTACATGGCCACCCACCAGTTCTGCCCGGTTTTTTACATTTTGCATCCCCAGGCCGTTTACCTTATTTTCCAACAAAAAAGTGTTTCCGTTGTCTTCTATTTCAATGCGCAACTCCTTTTTGGTGAGGACGTACTGCACCCAAACGGCATCTCCGGTACTGTGTTTTAGTGCATTGGTTATTACTTCTGTAACCAAACGATAAATATTGAGGGCATCACCAACGGCAACTGGCTGGTTCCGACTTGTCACTTTTTTCTTGAAATGGACCTTAATTTCGCCTTCTTCCATATAGGTGGCGCAGTAACCTTCCAAACAATTAACCAAGCCTAATAATTCAAACCCAACCGGATAGAGGTTGTGGGATGCAGTGCGCACCCCACTCATTACCTGTTCCACTAATTTTTTGGTTCCATTTTTGAGATCTGGAATGGCGTATACTTCATTTTTTAGGCGGGCCAGCAGGGGCCCCATATCGTCGTGCAAATCTGCCCCTATTCTTTTGCGTTCTTCCTCCTGGGTTTCTATCACCATAGAGGCCATTATCCGGTTTTTTTCCCTGATTTTGGTCTGAAAAAGCATCAGGATATAAATGAACAGGAATAATATTGCAATTGCCACAACAGCAATGGCACAAAGCATAATTAAGAAGTCAATATTGCTGGTTTCTTGCATAGATAGCCTATCGAATAAAAAATATACGCTAAAATATTCATTACTTGATTAACCAAAGGCAAAAACCGCTCTAGGTTGGACCCCTTTTTTAAAATAACAAATGGATTAAACGTCAAAGAGGTAACACCGTAATACAAAACCATGCCTGATAACACCCAAAAAAAAGGATCCTTAAATAAGGATCCTTTTTCATTTTCCAAGCAATAGGTAGCCAAGGAAAAAGCAGACAAACAAAAAACAACCAAACTTACAAACACCCAATGAATTTTGGTTTCTCCGCCAAAAATCAGGCCTACAAAATAACAGGCAATCAAAATTAACCCCCAACTTTTCAGACGAATGTGGTTGTTAAAATAAGGGATAAATTGAGATAGGAATAAAAAGAGAAACAGCACTTCGAAAATGCAGAAAACATCAATTATCCACCAATTATGGATCATTTTACCTGCCGTGTAATGCAAAATCATCTCGAAGAAAAAGCTAATCCATAAAAACCAAGAAAACACTTTTAATCCTTGATGCCGCTGAAACCTGATGATTGCAACCAAAGAAACAAAAAAGATGGCAAATGTTCCTATTCCAAAAATCCAATCCATTTATTAACTATTCAATGGATTTAAAGCACTACAGTACGCTGGGCAATAATTCGCTCTTTCCATAATTTTCCCATTATACATATCATCCCCGTTGGAGTCTACCCCAACAAGTACCAATACAA
>JBLHJD010000081.1:0-10630 GCA_047618705.1 Luteibaculaceae bacterium | reverse complement strand
ATTTTGAATTTGGTATACTGGGCGCCGGAAATACGGATTTCGTTCGTGGCTGGATTTGGAAATAGGACCAGCTCTGGTTTATAGGCTTCACTTATTTTTAATCCATCATTTCCTTCAATAAGGTAGGTCCAAACGGGTAAGAATACGGGGACTCCGCTTTCATAGGGTGTATTGTTATCTGCAGCCGTACTCCCGTGATTGTTAGCGTTTGGTTTTTCTGAAATTAAGGTATGACTATTGGCGTAGGGAGATGGATTGTCGTCTACATTTAAGGGGATCCCAAATTGGAATAAGCCCAGGTTTTCCCACGTTTTTTCGGCTTTCTGGTAGTCTAATAATTCATCATCTACGTGGAAAAAAGCAAAAATGCTGCTGGTAGGGGTCTGCCCATTTTCAGTTACCCACCCTGCCGATCTGTTCAGCAATGGGATCCAATCGAAGGAAGAAAACATGATAGCCCGTTTTACCTGAACTTTCTTCCCAATAAAAGCGGCGTGTCCACCTCCTTGAGAGTGTCCGGCCACCCTAATTTTGGACCAAAGGATATCCTCACCATCGAAATATTGATTCCAGCCTTCGGATGGGTAGTTTTCATGAAAATAAGTCAGTATATCTATGGTTCTCTGTGCAATAGAATTGGCGCGATCTACATCAATTTCCGGGTGTAAATCTTCGCCTGTAAATATTTCTTCTCGTGCTCTTCCATGGCAGGTGGTATCTGTGGAAAAGGCACATAAACCCGAAACCGTACCATTGTTGGAATAGGCTAAACCCAGGGAATGATACCCTAAACTGGCGGCATGCTTTAAAATTTCACGGTAGTTTACGGGGGCACCACCCGTTCCAGGCAAAAAGAGAAATAGTTCTCCTTTGCTGGCACCATTTTCCGCTAAATAACCGCAGTGAGCTCTGTTCGGTGAAGTTGCTTCTGGGTTTACTGTTCCGCTAAAAACGGCGTGCTGAATTTGCCCTACACCGATAAAGGAAAGGAAGGTGAAACAGGATATAACGGCAATTTTCCTCATGGTGTATTCAAGTTGTATAATGAATGTTTCCGAAATCAGGTTTAACTCATTTTTTTGGGGTGGTAACGATGTAACAATTGGAGGCATCTTTCTCGAATTTTCTTTTGGAAAAAAGGCGTCCAACCCATTATCCATCCATTAAACCCGAAAGCTTGTTTGGTCCATGCATACATTGGGAAATGATCGTGGTGTTCTACAATTTCACCGTCCCGAATAGTCATTTGAAATGTAATTACATTCTTGACCTTTCTTCCCTTTTTACCAAATAAATAATGGGCTTCCCAAATCCCAGAAACCACACCTCCTTTTTCCTGAATTTCCAATAATTTAATACGCCCATTTTTGGAAATATTTTGGCAAACCAAGATCCACATATCTCCAATGTCTCCCCCGTTTAAGGGACCAAATGCAGGGTCCGAAAATTGAGCATTGGCGGAATAACAAGCCTTCATTTTTGCGCTATCTCGATCCTGAAAGGCTGCGTAAAACGCTTGAATTAAAGGGATATTCGACATTACTTTTTTTCGATTAAAAAAACAACAACGGGGTTGGCGTTCACAAGCACTTCATGCCCCGTTCCTTCTGGTATGTAAATAATGTCACCGGTTTCGAAATGGTGCATTTTCCCTCCGAAGGAGACAGTAAGGGTGCCTTCCATAACAATACCTTGGTGCCCCAAAGTACAAGGTGCTTCTTCTTTAAATCCAACAGAAAATTCCGCCAAACGATACGAAGTATTTCCTTTTTGGATTATTTTTTCTCGACACCCAAGTCCTTTTTGATGCCATTCAATATTTTTAAATTGATCCATATTACTGCACAATTATTCGTTGGAAGGATTTGTCCCCAGATTTCCATTGTTCCCGTTTTCATCAAACACTAAAATTTGCCAGGGAGGGAGATTAACGTTTCCGGCATCACGCACATATATTTCCAGTCCTTGACTCTGGGAAAGAAGACTACTACTCGCGAAAAGGAGAAAAATAGTTAAGCGCATCACTCAGGTTTTCCTTCAAATTACAAAAAATACCTTTAGGGTATTTACCAAGTCCCAACGTAGTTTAAGAAGTTACCACAGACTTGTAGAAGTTGAAACCCGATAATCCTGCGCATATGTAATTAGTGGTGGGGAAGTCAGTTGGAAAGAAGGAGTTTGGCGTTTAGTGCTCCAAAATGAGGGGGGAGTTTTGAATAAGATTTTGGCGCAATTTACGTATCCCTTTCGATGGAATAAAATGCCGCACAATAGGCTTTTACTTTCCAGAATGGGGGTGTCTCATTTCCTAAATGAATAATTTTTAGCGAATAAGGTGGTGAGGAACAGGAGGTTTACAAGGAGATTCCTACAAGCATTGAGACCCACAAACACAATATCTTTTTTCTCATAAGCGCTGTTTGATTTTGGACCAAGCTAAGTTTGTTACCCCCGCTGAAAAAGGCGTTAACGTAGGTTGAGTTTTAAAAAAATGGTTAAAGCTTGGGTAGTTAACGAGAAGTGAATTGATAGTCAGTTTTTGAAGTGACCATTGTTTATGGTGAATGTCGTAAGATATAAGTCGGTTTTTGGAGGCGATTCCTTGGTGAAGCGCAGATCGTTCCGGTAACCAACGATCCAATTCGGTAGGGTTTGAAATGATTTCCCCAGGAGAATAATTTAACTGAAAGTTGTGGGATTTGACCGTTTGTTGAGCTTGAAATAATCCTTTATTTTCTTCTATTTTACTCGATTCATAGGGTACTCCTGTACTGCATTTCACAAGTGCGGAGGCTACTGCATTACTACATTCGACACTCAAAAAATGCACCCCTGCTTTGTTGTTGTGGGTTACATAAGTTCGGAGGTTTAACTCCGAAAAATGAGAAAGAACTGGAAAAGAAGGTAATCCACGAGGTCTGCCGTTTTTTAATCCAAAACCATCAAAAGAAACCCAAGCATGGTTTTCGTATAGGTCCAGATTTAGTCCTGAAGGTATTAGAGACACTAGCAAAATCGGGTCAATTTTCCAGTGCAGAAAAAACACGTTTCCCATTCCTGATAAAATGACCATTTCCTGTTGGGAAGGTCCCAAAGGCGATGATTCTTAGCCTCTAGTACCTCCCCAGGTTTCATAATAAATCAGCAATTTTTTTGAGGGTGTTCAGGTTTCTGGTGGTGATGTTTTTTCCGAAATATTTTTCCAGCATTCCCATCGCTTTTACCGATTTTCCATTGCTCAAATCGAGAATAGAAAATATTTCAGATTTGGTTACCTTAATAATACTGAAGCTGTCTCCTGAAGAGGTAATGGGGAGGCTTATAGTATCGTCCAGATCCTCCTTTGCCGAACTCACATACAACTTTATTTTTTTTCCATCTTCTAAATCCCCAAAACAGGTTTCCTGGATAAGTCCTTGCACGTGTTCCTTGCTGCGCAGAATTACAGGAATCGGGAATTGGAATCGATCTTCAAGTATGGTTTGAAGGTCTTGTTCTAACTTTTTAATGTCGGTTTCATTTTTTTTGAAAACTACATTCCCAGTATTTAGAATGGTTGTTACATCTTGGTAGTCGTTTCCTTCCATAAGATGTTGGAGGTCCGCCATTGGAACCTTGTGGTTTTCACCCACGTTAATTCCGCGTAATAGGGCAACAAAAGTGTTTGCTTGCGACATGTTTATTAGTATCTGTTTTGCTATTTAATTAGACTCTTCTCTTGGCTGCGTTAATCATCCATTGAATCCCAAACTGATCGGTACACATGCCAAAATAATCGCCCCAAAAAGTGTTGTCCTTGGGCATGGTAACCTGACCGCCTTCGCTCAATTCGGCAAAAACTTGATCTGCATTTTCTTGGCTTTCTAAGCCTAAAGAAATGGAGTAATTGGTTCCTTTAATTAAATTTGGGGACCATTCTCCACCGGCATCACTACCCATAAGTGTGTTTTCTCCGATAGGAAGGGTCACGTGCATTACGTGTTTTTTCATTTCTGCTGAAAGTGGGGCGTCGGGATTAGGAGGCATATCTTCAAAACGAGAAAATGTTTGCAACTCACCTCCAAAAACAGATTTATATAAATTAAATGCAGCTTCACAAGTGCCCTTAAAGGTGAGGTAAGTATTAATAGTGGTCAAGGTCTTTATTTTCCCCTAAAGTAAGGTGAGACAACTGCAATTCCAAAACTTATTCTGATTAGGAGGTTTGGCTTAGTACTATGGATATTTTAGCATTAAGTAATTAAGGTCTAGGATCGGTTTGGAATAGTTCCTTTTTCAGACCAAGGTTATTTTATGACATACCATTTTTTTGAATTTTAGAGGTGGGAAGGTGCTAATTTTCTACCTTATCTTTTTCCACTAATTTTTAACTCTTTATTGGAAATGCCCAATAAAATTAGGGATTTTTGATCTAGCTCAAAATCCGTTTTTGGTATTCCTGGCCAGTTAAAAAATTGCTCAGCGTCCACTTTGCAGTCGAGACACCCAGAATTCATGATGGAATACAATTGTTCCTTTTCAACAGAGTTGTCTCTTTTTGGAAAGCGATCCGCATTGGTGAAAACAAGAATAAACACAAGCATAATGGATCCAGCAATGATTTGTTTTCGCTGATTTTCGAGCTCCACCAACATGGAACCAGTGAGGCTAATAAACCCGATTATCAGGCAGAAATATACGGGAGCAAAAGTGTCAAACCGAAGTATTAATGGTCTGTAGGGACGATACCCTCCTAAAGGTAGAAGTAATAAGTAAAGTGCAATAGCAGCCAAAACAAACCAAAAAATGTCCCACTTAAAGGCTTTCCATTTTTCGGAAAATATTAATCGGAAAAGCACGAAAGGAAGTGCATAAAACAACCACCAGGGTTTTCCGGTAAGGGTATTCCATAATCCCAAGGGGATTCGCTGATACCGTTCTAAAACAGAGATGTTTTCTTGGAAAAAAACGGTATTAAATTTCCCGAGAAAGAAGGAGTAAGCACAGACAAGGAAAACAACTCCAGATAGGATAAAATGCCTTTGCTTTAAGAACCCACGCCGATGCTGATAGCCCATCCAGAAAAGTAAAAAAAGTGCCATTAGAGGAGCTGTTAATGGGCCTGAAAAGGCAAGGAATAAAAGGAAACCTCCAAGTTTTGTGTAGGTAAACAAAGTCCACCCTGTTTTTTTATTTACCCGAATCCAAAACCACACAAAAAAACCTAAGACCATGAGGGGCAGGCCATAAAAAAAGAGGTAGCTGATTGATTTATCCACGAGCTGGATGTAATTTCCATATCCACAGGTTTGTAAAAAAGCGGTTACGCCAACCAGAGAAAATAAGATGGGGATTTTTTTATTTATCTCCTTTATGATTAATGGTATGGAAATTAGAAATCCAATATGAACCAGACCCTTCATGAGCGCAACCGATAAATACAAACTGGTTACGGGGTCAAAAAAGAGCTGAAAAAAGCCAGGTAAAATTCGAAAATAGTGATAGAAAAGAAGGTGAGAGAAATACCGATTGGGGTTGGCATGGCCCTCACCGGAAAATAATAAACCAAAACCAAAAGGATCTTTAAGGAGAGGCTTTACATCGCCAGCTGGAACAATACCTCCAGCAAAATCGCCATCTAAGGGGAAAAGGTAAAATTGATAAAAGGAAAAACAAAGATCCAATGCCAGGAATGAAATGGCAGCTATAATCAAAACTAGCCACCACTTTTTACTTGCCTTTAATTCCGACATTTTTTGGACGAGTTTATTTTAGATTAGTGGCGGTTATTGTTCAATAAATCCAGGTTAATTTATTGAGCCACCAAATATAGACTTTGTTGGAAACCGGGTCAAAGACCTTGCTATTTATTTAAAGTCGGGAGGCCTAAAACAGCGGGGCAAATAAGCCTAACTACAAAACATACGCTGTTTTAAGTGTACCGAAGGACACTTGAAACCTGTATAGAAAGGAAGGTCTCTGACCTGGGAAGGATGGCACCAGGTAAAAGTCTTTTGCCACAGTTGAAATCTGCGGATGATGGATTAATCGTCCGCATAAACGAACAAGCATCTGGAAAAAAACCGGTTCAGAGACACTCCTATTTATTTAAAATTTCAAGTCTGGAGACTTCAAACAGCCGGGGCATACGTAGTGTGCTTCCGTATTTTGTGAGGTAACTAGGCTCACCCCATTTTAGGGTTTCTTCCAATGAATTTACGCCCTCTATTTCCGGCACTGTTGCACGGATTAACTGCCGAAGTAAATCCATTTTGCACGGACTTGATCCGGGTAGTTATCGAACACAAGGTTAACCCGCGGACCTGTTATTATGGTTATTTGGTTCATCCAATAATGAATAAATGGACAATAATTTAATGATCTTCCACCGGGTTTCCACAGGTAGGGCATTTTTTTTGGCCCGCTTTTTTTATACTTAATTTATCAATAAAGGCAGAGCTTAAAATACCGGTGGGTAAGGCTACTAATCCGACACCTAAAAGGGCGATAACACCACTCAATAATTTTCCCAAAGCTGTTATGGGGTAAACGTCCCCATAACCAACGGTGGTTAAGGTAGCGATGGCCCACCAAAAGGTGGCTAGGATGTTAGGGAAGGCTTCGGGTTGCACGTCTTTTTCAATGTTATACATCAAAAAGGAGGCAAAAACGAGTAGAATAAAGGTGATGAAAAGGGTCATTAAAAGATCGGCTTTCCGTTCCTTAAAAACCTGAACAATGAGGTGGAGGGATTTGTTGTAGCGGTTTATTTTGAGCAATCTCAAAATCCGAAAAACCCGAAGTACCCGAATAAACCGAAGGTCCATAATAAAAAACAGGGGCAATAGCGTAGGGAGAATTGCCAGAAGATCTATTATTCCGATGGGAGATAGCATAAACGCACGGGCAGCTTTCCAACCTTTCTTTTCTGGGTGTCTGTATTTTGCAGTAGCTATCCTTAATATGTATTCAATAGTGAAAATGGCCACAGAAATGAGTTCTAGCATCCAAAATTCTTGTTCATATTTTAGGCCGTAACCTTCAAAGGATTCAAGAATAATGGCCGATAAGTCTATGAAAATCAGCGCTATAATAAAGTTGTCAAAACCTTTGTTTATAACACCTTCCTTGTTTTTTTCGTCGATTAATTCGTAAATCCGTTTTCTCAAGAGCTTTACTTTTTTGTTTGGTTTTTAAATACTTCACCACCTTTTATAACAAAAGGAATGTTTTCTAATAATTGGACGTTTTCCAATGAATCTTCATATATGGCAATAATATCAGCATATATGGCGAAGAAGAGGGGATAAAAGGTCCCTTATTTTTGAAATAAGGACGTATTAGCTTAATTTACCCAAAGCCTCCGCAATTTGTAATTGGGCCAAGTCCAAAACCTTTTCCGAATCCACTGGAATGGTGGATAACTCTGTGCAAGCAATGATTACCGTATCATGTTTGGATGATTCGTGAACCAGAAATTCGAAATAAGCATCCTGTTCTTGTGTGTTTTCTCCTAAGTATACCGCGGTTCTAAATTCATCGAGCCATTCAAATTCAGGAAGCGGTGGAGGAATTAATTCAACAGCATATTTTTGGAACACCCGTTTAAAATACACGGATTTCATCGAAAATCGGGTTCCAAAAATGATGGCCTTGCTTATCCCTTGTTTTTGCAGTTTTTTTCCCGCTAAATCCAAAGGATTGGAAAATGGAAGGCTACAGCTAGCCATCTCCAATGCCTCATGAAAGGTGATGTTGGGAATTACCCAATGATCTATATGGTAATGTTGAACTTCGTCCTCTATCGTTTTAATCGCTGGAGTCAAATGCTCAAATCCATGAGGTAAGTATGGGTTAATGCGTTGGAAATCAATGTTGTATATTAGTATAGGACACGTGGAAAAGCCTCCGTGACTCAGGTTAAATCGGCGGTTGAATTCCGAAAAATACCAGCTAGTGGCATAGTGCCCAAGTCCAAGTATGGCTATACTCATCCTTCCTTTATTAACACGTAATCTGCAAAAAGTTTTCCTGTATCCTGCAATTTGTTTTTAATTCTCCAAGGGGTCTTTTCCAAAATATTCATCAAGATTTTATCACTGTATTTTCTGGAAATTTCGGTGTGAATTAATTCCCCCTCTTCAAATGCTATAACATCTCCTGTTTCAGGAAAAACAATGGATTGTTTCTTTAGACTTTTTAGAAAGCTCTTGGAAATCCCTTCGCTTTCCTCATATTCCGCAAAGTGCATAAATTGATTGCCTTCAAAATTGGCACCAAGTTCCGTGTTAATCCGGGTAAGTAAATTCAAGTTAAATGCAGCTGTAATTCCACCTTTATCGTGGTAGGCAGGGAGAACAACTTCCTTCGGTTTAATTAAATCTACCCCTAAAATTAATTGATCCTTGGGCATCAGTTCATTCGACAAATTGAGGAGGAAATCGCTCGCAACTTCGTCTGCCATATTCCCAATATTGGATCCCAAAAATAGGACCACTTTTGGCGTGGAATTACCGGTTACCGATTGTAACATCCGGAAATAGTCGCCGCAGAGGGGTTCCATCTTTAAGGCCGGTAATTGGTGTGCTAATCGGGTTTGCAGGTCATTCAGGGAGTGACTCGATATATCAACTGGTTTGTAAGTAAACCGGTAGTTGTGGTTCACTAAATACCGCAAGAGGTGCTCTGTTTTACTTCCGTCTCCAGCGCCGAGTTCAATCAATTCAAATTCTTGGTCTTTTTCAAAACCCATGGCTTGGACCAATTGGGCCGTTTTGTTTTTGAAAATGTCCATTTCCGCCCGCGTTAAGTAATATTCGGGCATGTTCATTATTTCGATAAAAAGGGCATCACCTATTTCATCATAAAAGTATCGGGACGGTAGAGTTTTATTGAGTTTTTTAAGTCCAAGCAGGACGTCATTCAAAAATGCTGACATATTATTTTACAAGTCTAAGTCCGGTTAATTGCCATTGAGTATTGGCCTGAAAAAAGTTGCGATAAGTAGGGCGGCTATGCCCCGGTGATGTAAATTCAGATGCTCCGCGCAGGACCATTTGGTTGATCATGAATTTACCATTGTATTCGCCAACAGCCCCAGGCGGTATGGTATACCCAGGGTAGGGTAAATAGGCAGACTGTGTCCATTCCCACCGCTGTCCCCAATTAAATTTGTGGGAAGCAATTTCCCATTCCAATTCTGTAGGCAGTCGTTGGTTTTTAAACCGAGCGTAGGCATTGGCTTCATAGTAAGACAAATGAGCTGCAGGAGCTTGCATTGGGAGTGTTTGGAGCCCATTCAAAGTGTAATGTTTCCACTCTAGTTTATCCTTAATCCAATACAGGGGACATCCCACATGTTCGGATTGAACCCAAGCCCAACCTTCATCTAACCAATATTCAGGTTTGGAATATCCACCAGCTTCAATAAATGCCAGGAAGTCCTGATTGGTAACCAACTCAGATGCAATTTCAAAAGGCTCCAAAAAACAGCGGTGCCGACCTAATTCATTGTCAAAACAAAACCCGGTGCCTGCGTGGCCGATCTGGTAAATGCCTTCTTCCATGGAAATCCAGCGGTTTTCTTGGTCCCTTGCTGCATGAACTTCATCCATAGGCCCATAAACAGGATAGGTTGGGTTTTTGGAAAAGGTGTACTTCAAATCTGTCTGTAGGAGCTCTTGGTGCTGCTGTTCGTGCTGAATTCCAAGTTCGACAAGCCTGATTACAGTGTCGGAACTTTGAGTGTTAAGAAGCACTTCGACGTGTTGGTCCACATATTGCCGGTACTCAAAAATGGTGTCGCTGGAGGGACGGGTGATTAATCCGCGGTGACCTCGTTCAATTCGCTGCCCTAAAGAGTTGTAGTAGCTGTTAAATAAAACCGCAAAGCTGGGGTCAAAGAGGGTGTATTCTGGCAGGTGAACTTTTAGGATCATCTCTTCAAAAAACCAAGTCACGTGCGCCAAGTGCCATTTGGGTGGACTGGCAAATTCGGCAGATTGGGGTGTGAAATCCTCGGGAGTTAAGGGCTCACATAATTCTTCGGTATATTTTCGGGTGTTTAAATAGGTCGTTAAAAGTCCCGTCATAAAGGCAATTTTTTTAGAATAAACGACCCTGAGGCTAATTCAGATTTGGCTGGGTTGTTTTGTTGCCATTAATGTATGGAATTATGGAGAGCGGTGCAAATGATTAGCTACCTGCGATGTGTATTTGGTTGAATGGCGCGTTGCAAAGCTCTAGTAATCTTTGGAACTACTTACCTGAGTGGAGTTGATGCAAAAAAAGGCGGGTTTCAATTCTGCTTAGTAATTGATTTGGGTTTTCTTCACATGCTATTCCAGTAGCAAATTATTAGCCAGAACAAATTAATATGCTACTATAGTATCAGTTGGCAGTTGCCCAAATGGATTCGGGAATTCATGGTATGAGGCAACCTAAGCACCAAATGAAAATTCCATTCAGTCGGGAAAACAAAGCAAATCCAAGCGTTCTAGGTGAGTAAACCTAAACCAAAACGGTGGGTGAGCGCAGCCGAACCGGTGGTTGAGCGAATCCAAACCGGTGGGTGAGCGAAGCCAAACTGGTGGTTGAGCGAAGCCAAACCGGTGGTTGAGCGAAGCCAAACCGGTGGTTGAGCGAAGCCAAA
>JBLHJD010000080.1:0-10632 GCA_047618705.1 Luteibaculaceae bacterium | reverse complement strand
CATTAGCCACAATATAGGCAGGACTTTCTTTATCTCCATACCAAGCTGATGGCAAGGGTTGCGTACCTAATGTATGAAGAGTGAAATCAAACTTCCATTCCCGTTCAGGAGCGGGTTCAAAGTGGTACCCCATGTTCAAAAACCCCCGGTGCTTAGGAACAAACCATTCTTGGATAATTTCGCCGTTAACACCCGGTCTTTTAGAATCTACATACCGGTACCCCACACGCAGGTCCAGAGAGGTGTTGATATTAGTTTTTACTTGGAACAAGGCATTTTGTGTAGTCATAGAACTTCCGAAGCCCCACCAATTTCCACTGCTGCGTTGGGCAAAGGAAATAGCCCCCAAATTGTCCATGAGCACATTGTTAAAATCCTTAAAAACGGTATAGTAATACTCCGCAGAAAAACTAGTTTCCAATCCTTCCTCAGATTGAATTTTGTACACGGTGTTTAATCCCATGTTGGTTCCATTTTCCAAGCGGTTTAAGGGCTCAACTTCGGGTTCAAAATTGAGTTCCTGCGTAGAAGAGAAGTATTTGATGTTTTCGGTGATGGGGTTAAATACCCGTGCCGATTTCCCAAAAACTCCTTTGATAACCCAGTCCTCACTAAAGGCATACCGCAGGTTTAATCGGGGTGTAAGGCCATCCATATTTCCCTGAGGGGAAGGAATAAACCGAAGTCCAAAAACCCCACTCCACTTTTCATTAAAGGTGGCATCCAATTCGGTAAAAGGCGCCGGAATAATAAGCGGATTGGCATACCGATTAGTGGGTACAGTTGTGTTTTTGTCGTGGGGTCCAATGGAATTGCTTGGCTGGAAAAAGGAAATATCCTGCTCCAACACATTTAAGCTAATCCCTGATTTAATTTTATAATCGGAACTTTGGATAAAGGTTTGGTAAATGGCATTTACATACACCCTGTTTTCCTGGAAATTGTAGGTCTTGTTATACACCTTTCCGGTGGAGTTACTGGATTTCCCAAAGTACTGGATACCGAAGGAGTTCCCCGGAGTTTTCCCTTTAAACCCAACCTTTCCACCGACCTTAATTCGGTCGTGTTTTAAGGATGTTTTTAAACTTCCAGGTACAGAACTGGTTTGTCCCCCATCAATGGTGTGGTCTGATGCACGTACAAAAAAGTTAAGGTGCATTTTTTTGGTTTCTTTCTGAGCTTGGTACGACAAAGCGGATGAGGTCATTTCTGGAACATCATAAAACCCATCCTTGTTCTTGTCTATTTTTCCCTTCCGCTGCGAAAAATGACCTTGCAACCGGTGGTTCCATTCTTCATCCGAACCAATGCGGGCCCCCACATTCGTTTCCATACGGCCAAAAGCATTCCCATACACATTAACTCGGCCTTGGTTTTCGCCATACGGTTCCTCGCAATAGTTAATTTGCCCAGCTAATCCTTCTGAAGCATTTACAACGGAACTAACCCCTTTTGAAATAGCAATTTCACTTAACCAAGGACCTGGAATGGACATCAAACCAAATGGTCGGTCAATTCCCAGTTGATCTGGAATGTTGCCTTGGGTAAACAAGATGTTATTTCCGTTTAACCCCAACATGTAAATCTCCTTAAGTCCAGTACTAGCATCGCTGCTGCTTACATCAACAGAGGCGTTAGTTTCAAAGGCCTCACTCAGGTTGCAACAAGCAGCTTTGGTTAATTCCTCAGAACCCAGAACTTCAATGTTTTTAGGATCCAACATATTAATCCGGGTTCCACCGTTTCTGTCTACCACATTAAAGGTTTTCAGCTCAATTCCAGAAGAAACTTGAATAATCCAAGGATTGGGAAGAGGATCGGGGACAGCTAAGGTATCGGTCTCAAAACTGAGGTGGGATATAACCAAGGCTTTATCCTGCCGTTCAATTTTGAAATTTCCGTTTTCGTCTGTGGTTGTACCAATTTGTGTTCCTGCCCAGATAATGCTGGCAAAAGCCCATGGTTCTTGGTTTTCATTGACCAATTTTCCTTTTAGTTTTTGCCCAAAACTAAGCGTGGAAAAAAGACTGAAAACACCAAGGATTAGAATTCGTCCTATTGAATTCATTTCTCGGGACGTTGACAACAAGCGGGAAGATTAGCATGGGCAGTGCTATCTCTGTAAAAAAGAGCTGTTGAATATCCGCTTGCAGCTACACGCTTTTGGATGTTTTCCAAACTTGTTTTGGACGAATCGAACTGGAGTTGCAGTAAGTTTTTATCCAATTGATACTTGGCTTTTTTAACACCAGGCTCCGATAGAGCTGCGGTTTGAATGTTATTGGTGCACATTCCACAGTTACCTGCTACCAAAAACTGACCTCCAAGTTGATTGGAAGTAGAACAGGATGCTAATAAACCTACTAGGATAATTAGCCCTCCAAAAATTGTAAATGATCTCATTTTATTTCTTTTTAGTTAACAACAATATTGCGGCGTACTAAACAGAAATAGATGGGATTTTTAAGGTCTGAAAAAGAATGAATTTTGCGGGTCGTTCCAAGAAAGGTGGGCCGCGTAAAGGAGTAACAATATGTTGAGCTTCAGCTATGAGATCCAAATCAAGGAACCCAGAAAAAACAGGAATAGCAGAACCAAAAACAAAAGAAGGAAAATCCGTCACGGTAGTTGCCGAAGGAAGATCGATATTCAAAACCTTATCTGAGCAGCAGTGACTTTTGCTCAAGGTTTCCTCGGGTTTCTTTGTTTCTTCAGAATAACAAGAAGCATCTTCTGGTCCACAGCCAGTGCTAGATAACAATGAAACAGCCACAACCTGTTTCCCGCAAAAATGCAGGTACACAGATGCCCCCGTGCTTTGAAAAGCAAAAAGGATCAGGAATATGGACGCAATAAATTGTTTCATGATTAATTTTCTCCTTACGTTTTAACGTTTAGGCGTACACAAAAGTACAAAGATTCTTAACTTTCTCGCATGGAGGAGTTTAGAACAGTTGATTTTTCGAAAACGGTATTGTCTGAATTGATGGTGCCGAACTACGCCAATTTCGGTGGAAAAGTGCATGGAGGCGTGCTCCTTTCTTTAATGGATAAGGTAGCGTATGCCTGTGCTACCAAGCATGCCGGCAACTATTGTGTGACGGTTTCTGTGGATGGCGTAGATTTTATTAATCCAGTAGAAGTGGGAGATCAATTGAACCTAATGGCGTCGGTTAATTTTGTTGGAAGGTCTAGTTTGGTGGTGGGTATCCGCGTAGAAGCAGAAAACATAAAAACCCGGGAAATCCGGCATACGAATAGTTCCTACTTTACCATGGTAGCAATTGGTGAGAATAAAAAACCAGCACCGGTTGCAGGACTGCTCCTAACCGATCAAAAAGAAATCAGGCGGTTTGTTGAGGCGAATTACCGGAAAAAATTAAAGGAACAAAAAGACCTTTCTTTGGCTGAATTGAAGTTGGAAATGCGCATGGGTAACATGGAAGAACTCCTGAGAGACTGCAATTGCAAATTGGCCTAAACTACTTTTGATTATCCTCTTTCCAAATAACATATTCAGCATTCTCGCGAACGTGTTGATCCAAGGGGATCGCCTTCTGTTTGGCCTCCTCTTTTAGGCTGTTAATCCACTTTTCTGTATTGTAAATTCGCTCTATGGTTTTAGTTAAACGCAATGCCGCTTTTTCCTTTTTTATTTTTTGAATTGGCGGAGCCATATCTTTGTCAAACCCAAACGGAAACTTGAAAAGGTTAGCATCAGTACACATTAACATAACCACATCGTTTTCGTGGATGTTTTGGTAATAACTCGAATCCAAAAGGGTGTTTTTAGTATAGCTTGCTGGATAAACCTGTTTGTTGTAATACCAAAACTCACCACCATTTAATGCGTTGGTTGCCAAACCAAAATTGAACATATCCCAAAAATAACTATCTGCAATGGTCACTACCTTTGAGTCCATTTTTTTGTTTCTTTTGGAAAATTGGAATTGGGGATAAGTCATTTCTAAATGGGGAAGATCAAACACTAAATTCAAACTCTTTTCCAAATCGTCATCAACAAACCGCGTATTTCGGGTTTTTTCGAAATCGAACAAGTGCAGTTGAGGACTGGGCTTAAGAGTGAGGTGAGGTAAAAGCTTGAGGATGGAGTCTGCAGCCAAAAGGGCTCCATACCTAGACCAATGTATACCAGTATTAGGGAATAGAGCATGTGAGGTGGTGTCTTTCATTTCCAGAAACCAACTATGGAAATCCAATGTAGGAATGTCTGTCTGAGATAAGACCTCTTTAAATACAGAATAATTTGTTGGTAGCTGTCCAGGAATGGTATCGTATGACTCCGGGAAATAATTCGGGTAAAAACTTCCTTTTCCAGGAGCTAGAATGATTAATAATTCTGAATTATTTTCTTTAAGATATTGTCTGATTTCGGATAATGTCTCAACCCTTCTTTGAATTGTGCTTTGACCTATAAAGTCCAAGCCTTTATGGGTTCTTACATAGTTTGTTTCGTAAAAATAATTCTCCTTTCCCCGGAGAACTGCTGCCGTGTGCAAGGTGTCAAAAAGGCTATAGTCGTATTGGTAATTAGCCTTAACGAACCAGGCCCGTAGTCCAATGTGGTCATTGATCCAATCCTCAAACTCATCCTGAAAATACCCAGACCACCACCGATCCAAGGTGAAATCGGATGCATGAGCTTTGGTGAATGATCCCTTTAACTTGGGATTCCATCTTTTGGGCCCCACCATAAAAATGAGAGGAGCAATTAAAAAACACAGGATAAATGTCTGTATGCCTTGGTTTACGTTATTTAATCCCGGGATCTTCATTAAAATCGGAAATAAATGAAGGGGTTAAAACCGGAGGAAATTATAGATCCTGTAGTAATGGTAAACAAAACAACTGAAGTGCTCAGTAACACCATTTTCCAAGGAAGGGAATATTCATTTTTGTTATACACGAATTGAACCACTTTATCTGAGCCCGGAATAGCATTAAAAAAGGCAAAGAAAACCGCCGGATAAATAAGGATTGAATAATTGGTAAACCATTGGAAAGTAACGTCACCCCCCAGATTAATTAACGCCGAGTAATAAAGAAGGGCATTGTCAAAATCGTCGATGCGAAATAGTACCCAGCCCAACATGACAATGACAAAGGTTAAAAGAGTAGCCGGAATTCGTCCAATTTTTTTCAGAAGTTTCTCAAGAAATAATCGATCTAAAATCAAGAACATTCCATGAAAAGCACCCCATAAAACAAAGTTCCAGGATGCGCCGTGCCATAATCCTGAAAGTAAGAAAACCACAACCAAATTAAAGTAAACCCGCCACTTCGCAGAAACCCGGTTACCGCCCAAAGGGATATACAGGTAATTGCGCATAAAATTTCCTAGGGTAATGTGCCAGCGGCGCCAAAACTCGGAGATACTGCGGGATGTGTATGGTGAGTTGAAGTTTTCGGGAAACCGAAACCCCATCATTCTCCCTAAACCGATAGCCATGTCTGAATATCCAGAAAAGTCAAAATAAATTTGAAAGGTGTAGGCGGCAATTCCAGTCCAAGCAGCACGAACACTGAGCTCCTGATAATCGAGGCTAAAAATATAGTCGGCTTGCTCTGCCATAACATTGGCAATCAGGACTTTTTTTCCAAGACCAATACAAAATCGGACAAATCCTAAAAAGGTGTCATTGGCATCATATTTCCGCCCGGTTATTTGATCTGCAATTTCGGTGTAGCGGACAATAGGCCCCGCTATCATTTGGGGGAAAGACATGATGTACAACAAGTAGTCACCCACCTTCTCTAAAGGGACATGGGCTTTACGGTATACGTCAATGCTGTAGGTTAATGTTTGGAAGGTGTAAAACGAAATTCCAATAGGCAATAAAACGGCCGTCCATCCAAAAGGAGAAAAGCCCATTTGCTCCAAGGCAAAGTTGACGTTTTCCACAAAAAAATTGGCATACTTAAAGTACATCAACAAACCCAGATTCATAAAAATGGAAAGCCCCAACAAGGTTTTTCGTTTCCTAGGAACATCCGAATTATGTAAGGCCTTTACTAAATGAAAATCGAGGATGGTACTCCCTAGAATTACGAATACAAAAATGGGTGCTCCCCAAGCGTAAAAAACGAGGCTAAAAAGGAGGATGAGGTAGTTTCTAAATCGGGCGGGACAGAGATGATACCCCAGAATAAATAGGGGTAAAAAAACAAGAAGAAAAATGCCGCTACTGAATACCATGGACTATATAAAATCGAAGAATGTAGCGTTTAACAAAGGGGACATCATTTAAAATTAATCTGGCCTTGCTAATTTGTATGGCGCAAAGCCTTACCTTTAGCGAAGTTCATACAAAGAAAACCATTTCAAAGGTTTTCAGAGGTATCAGGCCTCAAAATAATAATAGATGTCAAAAAAAACACAACAACAGGGTACTGGAAAAGCGGAAGTAAAAGCCAAAACTTGGTTAGTAAAACCCATATTAGAGGTATTAACAAAGAACCCCCGTCAAAAATTTAACAACAAGCAGGTATGTCACCGCTTGGGAATCTCCGATAAAAAAGCACGATCACTGGCTCAAGAAGTTTTACAAACATTATGTAAAAAAGGAGAGATCATTGAAGCTGGACCGGGTCGGTATCAGTTTAAACAAGATCTCGGATTTTTCGAAGGAAAAATTGAAATCACCAAACGCGGTTCAGGATATGTCTTGAATTCTGATGGGGACGATATTTATGTTCCTGAAGGAAAAACCAACTTCGCCTTAAATGGAGACATAGTAAAAGTAGAGCTGATGGCCGGAAGGCGCAGCGGACTTGCTGGAATTGTAGTGGAGATAGTGGAAAGAAGTAGAACCGAATTTGTTTGTACCCTTCAAAAAAACAAAGGGGGCTATTTCGGAATTCCAGATTCCCGGAAAATGTCCGTGGACTTTTTTATCCATGAAGATCAACTGGGAGGAGCCACTGCCGGACAAAAAGTAATTGTTGCCTTGGACAAATGGATGAATCCAGAAATGAGTCCGTATGGTAAAGTGATTAAAATCCTCGGAAATCCGGGAGATATTGACACTGAAATGTTCGCCGTTTTAGCCGAAAATCAATTGCCTTTGGAGTTTCCAGAAAATGTGGAAAAAGACGCTGAGGCCCTCACAGATGAAATTTCAGATAAAGAATTAAAGCAACGCCGCGATTTCAGAGATGTACTAACATTTACCATTGACCCGGACGATGCAAAAGATTTTGATGATGCCCTTTCTTTTAAAGAATTGGACAAAGGATTTTTTGAAGTAGGAGTTCATATTGCCGATGTAGCACATTATGTGACCGAAGGGTCTGAGTTGGATAAGGAAGCCCGTAAAAGAGCAACCTCCGTATATCTCGTAGACCGGGTTATCCCGATGTTGCCAGAAGTACTCTCCAATGGACTTTGTTCCTTAAGACCCAACGAAACCAAGCGGACCTATTCGGCCGTTTTTGAGATTAACGAAAAAGGAAAAATCAGAAGTGAGTGGTTTGGCCGAACAGTCATTCACTCCGACATTAGGTATACCTACGGTACGGCGCAAGAATTGATTGAATCTGGGGAAGGGAAAATGGGAGAAATCCTGCAACTACTTAACAGAACTGCAAAAAATTTACGTGCAGAACGCTCGAAAAAAGGAAGCATCGAATTTGGAAGTGAAGAAGTGAAATTCCAAATGGATGATCAAGGAAAACCGATAGCTGTGATACCCAAAAAGCTGGTTGACGCCAACCGCCTTATTGAAGATTATATGTTGCTGGCCAACCGGAAGGTATCTGCATTTATTGCGAATCACCCGGTTGTTCGTACCCCATCAGTATACCGGATTCACGACAGACCAAATCCAGAAAAATGGAGTCAGTTTGGGCAATTGTGCCACGAAATGGGATATGAGTTGCAAGGGAATGTGACCAGTTCTGACGTGCATACCAGTTTAAATGAAGTTTTAAAAGCTGCCGAGGGAACTCCTGAGCAGAGTCTAATTCACACCATGGCCATTAAAACCATGGCCAAAGCCGTATATAGCACTGACAATGTGGGTCACTTTGGATTAGCGTTTAGCCATTACAGCCATTTTACCAGTCCTATTCGGAGGTACCCAGATGTATTGTTACATCGGATATTAACCAAGGTTCTGGACGGCAAAAGCCAGCCCGACGCCAATGCATTGGAGGAGACATGTAAACATTGTTCCTTAATGGAAAAACGTGCGGTGGATGCCGAGCGTAGCTCCATCAAATACATGCAGGTTAGCTACTTAAGCCAACATATTGGTGAAGTGTTTGATGGAGTAATCTCTGGAGTTACTAACTGGGGATTATTTGTAGAAATTATAGAGAACCGTTGCGAAGGTTTGTTGGCGATGGAGAAGTTGGATGACGATAGATATACCCTTGATGACTTAGGCCACAAATTGGTGGGCCAGAACCATGGACATGAATATAAATTGGGAGATCCGATTCGTATTCAAGTAGAAAAGGCAAGTATGGAATTGAAGCAAGTAGATTTTGATTTGCCTTTTGCTGAAATGTAGACCTGTGATTTTAGAAACAACCCTAAAAAAGGGTACAAGATAAATAGGAATAAAAAAACCCCCGTTGAGCAAAGCTCAACGGGGGTTTTTTGATAAAAAGTTAAAAAGGATTAGTTACAAAATTCTGTGTAAGCTCCTTTAAGGTTTTCTGCAATCATTTCTGCTGCTCTACCTTCAATGTGGTGACGCTCTACCATGTGCACCAATTTACCATCCTTGAACAAAGCAATGCTTGGTGATGATGGAGGGAAAGGCAACATGTATTTACGGGCTTGGTTAACCGCATCGGTATCAAAACCCGCAAAAACGGTAGTGCAATTATCTGGTTTTTTGTCTCCTGCTAGGGATAATTTAGCTCCAGGACGAGCATTGGCAGCGGCACAACCACAAACGGAGTTTATTACTACTAACGTAGTCCCCTGTTTGTTGATCGCCTGATCTACTTCCTCTGCACTTACCAACTCGTTAAAACCTGCTGATACTAAATCCTCCTTCATGGGAGCAACTAATTCTGCTGGATACATAGTATTTCCTTATTTTGTTTGTGCAAAGTTAAGCTTTAATGATGGAAAAGGAGGTTCAAGTTTGGATAGAAAATGTTTGCCCGGCAGAGTGGAAATCCCTCCTCATGGAATTGCGCACTTTTTTATTCAAAAAATATCCTGAATTAGAGGAGCAAATAAAATGGAATGTCCCTTTTTATTCGCTAGGTTCAGGCCTGTGTTACCTGAACCCAAAGAAGAAGCTGTTTGAAGTAGGATTTATGAAAGGGTTTAGAATGAGCGACCCTGATAAAAAATTGAACAGGACGGACCTAAAAATGATCCGGCATTGTATTTTTACGCTCGACCAACAACCCTGGGAGGATCTGGAATTTTATCTAGATCAAGGAGTGTACCTCAACCATTGGGATAAAACTGTTTAAAATCATGGGGATTATTAATCCGTACAACAACGAGTATTTTATGAAACAAGCCTTAATGGAAGCCGAAAAGGCTTTTGAGGCTGGAGAAATTCCCGTAGGTGCCGTACTCGTGAATGAGGAGCAGATTGTAGCTAGAACCCACAATCAAACGGAACTATTAACCGACGTTACAGCCCATGCTGAAATACTGGCGATTACCGCTGGTGCCCAGTTTTTCGACACCAAGTTTTTGAACAACTGCACCTTATACGTAACCTTAGAACCCTGCGTAATGTGCGGAGGTGCCATCTTTTGGTCGCGCATAGGGAAAGTGGTTTACGGGGCTTCTGATCTAAAGCGAGGTGTGGGGAATTTAAACGCCCAAATTTACCACCCCAAAACAAGTGTAGAGTCTGGGGTCATGGAAAAAGAATGCGCCGCATTAATGCAGCGATTCTTTGTGCAAAAAAGAAGTTAACTAGGCAAAGCGTTCGCTCTGACTTTGGTAGTAGTACACCTTTATGTCTGCCACATCTCTCAGGAAATCGATTTTTCCAATCTTAATGCGGTGGATGTCTAATCCAGTTCTTTCTTTCAAGTCGGCAATTAGGGCTTCCTGATGCTCTGGTTTAATTAATTCAATTTTCTCGTACAATACGGACCGGGAAACCTCGTGCGTTAAAAACCAGGCTTTCTCGATGAGGTAAACCGCTGCTACAATGGCTATGTTGGTGAAACCCAACTCGGCATAGGAGATTTTTTTATTGGCTAAAGCATTGATAATGGCAATGGCTATTATGATAAATAAATAGGTCATTTCCTTTATTGGAAGTGCTTCGGTCCGGTAACGGAGAATTCCAAATATGGCAAATAAACCAAAGGCAAAACCCATGCTCAATTTCACGGAACTCAACAGCGTACACACAAAAAAGATAACAATGTTCAACAAGAAGTACGTGAACAGATAATCTTTCCGTTTGGCCAATGGATAGTACAGGCTGCGAATAACGATAAAGGCAAAAAACAAGTTAATGCAAAAGCGGAAAAGCAGTTCCATGAAATCTTTGGCATCCCAAAGATCAGCCTTAAACAATTCGATATTTTGTAGAAAAATGGATATCATTTCTTTAGTTTTTCAATCTCCCTGAGCTTAGCCTTAAATGCATTGTGCTTTAAATGTGGTTTACACATCGC
>JBLHJD010000079.1:0-10902 GCA_047618705.1 Luteibaculaceae bacterium | reverse complement strand
ACAACATTCCGCTAAACTGTCCCAAAGGAAGGGAAAAAAACAGGGTGGCAAAAATGGCATTGAGTACACTGAAAACCAATAATATAACAATGAAAAAACCACCCCAACTTGTGTGAATCAAATAATGGTATAAATCGCGCTGAAACTTGCGTTTAATTCCAATTTTCCGAACATTCGATGTCCCGTCCTTTTTCATCAAACGATCGGGATCGAATATTGTTTGCTCCGAAAAACCAGAAAACTTGTACTCTTTTAAATTCACGTAAATCCCCTATTACTTAAATACTTTTCTCAACAAATCATTCACTCTTGCGGAAGGATTTGTCCTAATTTTATTCTCCTCCTTTTCAACCTCTGAGAAAAGTCCGGTTAGGGCTTTATTGGTTACATAATCGGTCAGATCCGAATTTACCTTTTCTACAAAAGGGATTTTGTTATATCGGGACGTAATGTCGGTCCAGTATTTTGTTGCATTTACCTGGTTTAGTGCCGTTTTAATGCTGGGATAATACGCCTGGTATAGTTTCTGCTGAGATACCCGTTTAAAATAATCAGTTGCTGCTCCATTCCCATCCATCAGGATTTTGCGAGCGTCGTTTAAGGTCATGGCCGTAATAGCAGAAACAAAAATGGGTTTGGCCTTAGCGGCGGCCTTCTCTGCCCCTGTATTCATGCTTTTTTCGAAATCATTGACCAATTTAGAAAACCCCATGTCGCGCATTCTGTCTGCCACCTTGGTGAACTCTGCTGGAAAAGGAATGCGCAGATTCGCGTTGTTAAAATAACCTCCTGCTTTAGTTAACCGGCTTACGGTATTTCCTGTACCCACCTTAAGTGCCTCTTTCAGACCATTGCTAATGTCCAAATCGGACAAAGCTCCACCGTTTTGAGTGTAGGCTCGAGCTTCTTTCTCAATGCCCTTGGCAACCTGGGACAATTCTGAACACCCCATTAAAACAACAGGCAAAGCTAGTATCAATAATTTTTTCATGAGCAAATATTAGGGTACAAAAAAACCCCAACCAGCTAAGGTTGGGGTCTTAAGATATTAAAATTCAAGAATGGTTTTGCGAATAATTGCAACACATTCCATTAATTGATCTTCGGTCATAACCAAAGGCGGCGCAAAGCGGATAATGTTACCATGCGTTGGTTTGGCTAACAATCCATTTTCTTTCAATGCCATGCAGATATCCCAAGCCGTTGAGCTTTCGGGAGTATCGTTAATCCCAATTGCATTTAACAAACCTTTACCACGAACCATGTTAATTAGTTTGCAATCCACAATCAGCTTTGCCATTTCAGCTCTAAATATTTGACCCAATTTCTCAGCGTTATCCGCCAATTTCTCGTCCTCAACTACCTTCAAAGCCTCCATAGCAACAACGTTTGCCAAAGGATTACCACCAAAAGTGGATCCGTGCTGACCTGGCTGAATCACATTCATGATGTGGTCATCTGCCAATACAGCAGACACGGGGAATACTCCACCAGAAATGGCCTTTCCTAAAATTAAAATGTCCGGCTTTAGGTTTTCATGGTCAACGGCCAATAATTTCCCAGTCCGGGCAATTCCAGTCTGAACCTCATCAGCAATAAAAAGGACATTGTGCTTTTTACACAGTGCCAGTGCTTTTGTTAAATACCCCTCGCTTGGAACAAAAACTCCCGCTTCACCCTGAATAGGTTCTACCATAAAGGCAGCTACCGATGGGTCCGAAAGTTGAGCTTCCAGCGCTTCCAAATTATCATAAGGAATACTAATCATCCCCGGTGTAAAAGGACCAAAATTATTCCGAGCATCAGAATCGTTGGAGGCAGAAATAATGGTTACTGTTCTCCCGTGGAAGTTGTTTTCGCAAACAATAATCTTCGCTGAGTTAGGAACAATTTTTTTGACTTCATATGCCCATTTACGTGCAATTTTAATGGCTGTTTCTACCGCCTCTGCACCCGTATTCATGGGTAATACTTTCTCGAATCCGAAATATTCGCTAATAAACTCTTCATAAACACCCAAAGTTCCGTTGTAAAAGGCTCTCGATGTTAGGGTAAGTTTTTCAGCTTGGTTTTTCAATGCGTTAATTATCCGTGGGTGACAATGCCCTTGATTTACAGCAGAATAGGCCGATAAAAAATCAAAATATTTTTTCCCTTCTAAATCCCAAACAAAAACACCTTCTCCTTTGTCTAAAACAACAGGTAGCGGATGGTAATTGTGGGCTCCGTATTTGTCTTCTAATGCAATGGCATCTTTTGAAGTAATTCCTTCCTTCACAATAGTAAATTTATTAGTTAATCAATCATGACCTATTCCTACAAATGTAGCTAAATTTGCAGCCATGGCAAGAAGAAAAAAACAACTACCTATACTCGAAAACATCAGTATAGAAGGTGCATCAGCAGAAGGTAAAGCAGTAGCAAGAGTAGACGGAAAAGTAATTTTTATTAAAGGTGCAGTACCCGGCGACGTGGTTAACGTTCAGGTTTCCAAGTCACGCAAAAGTTATGATGAAGGCTACACCATTAAGCTTGTAAGCCCGTCGAAAGACCGGGTGGAACCTAAATGTGAGCACTTCGGGACTTGCGGGGGTTGTAAGTGGCAAAACTTGGACTACAAGGTCCAGTTGCACTATAAACAAAAGCAGGTAGTTGATAGTTTTACACGTATTGGTCACGTTGAAATTCCAGAAATTCAGTCCATTATCCCGAGCCCAAGCACCGAATTTTATCGGAATAAATTAGAGTACACTTTCTCCAACAAAAGGTGGCTTACCGATGCTGAAGTGACCACGGGGGACGAATTAAATGCCAATGGTTTAGGGTTTCACATCCCGGGACGATTCGATCGTATTTTGAATGTGGAAAAATGTTGGCTCATGGATGATTTCCAAAATCAGATCCGCAACTTTGTGCGCGATTATGCCTTGGAACACGACCTTACTTTTTTCGATTTGCGGGATCAACACGGTTTGTTGCGTAACCTGCTTTTGAGAAAATCAAACCTCAATCAGTGGATGGTTATCCTGGCTGTTTTCCACCAATCTGACGAACTTATTCCACTTTTAGAAGCCATTGACAAAGCTTTTCCTGAAATCCACACCTTGATGTATGTGGTCAACGAAAAGGGAAACGATACCCTATTTGACCAAGATATTGTTGCCTTTACTGGACCTGGGTTTATTGAAGAAGATATGGAAGGGATCCGGTTTAAGATTGGGCCTAAGTCCTTTTTCCAAACCAATTCTGAACAAGCTTTAAAGCTGTATGAAATTACCCGCGAATTTGCTGGTCTTACTGGGGATGAAGTGGTGTACGATTTATACACAGGTACAGGGACCATTGCCAATTTTGTGGCCAAAAAAGCCAAATCGGTAATTGGTATCGAATATATAGAGCCGGCGATTGTTGATGCGCGAGAAAACAGCCAAAACAATGGAATTTCGAATACGGTTTTTTATGCGGGTGACATGAAAGATTTGTTCAACGCTGAATTGTTGAGTAAACATGGGCAGGCCGACGTAATTATCACTGATCCTCCGCGGGCTGGAATGCATCCTGAGGTGATTGATGTGTTATTGAGTAGTAACGCAAATAAGATTGTTTATGTGAGTTGTAATCCGGCAACCCAAGCGCGCGATTTGGAATTATTGGATCCCGCTTATCGGATAACTAAGGTGCAGCCAGTAGATATGTTTCCCCACACCCACCACGTAGAAAACGTTGTGTTACTGGAGAAACGCAATTAACATTTCGTTCACCGAAAGATTACTTCGTTAATTTCAAATAATTACTACCTTGGGAACCAACCAAAACCAAGGTAGTACGTTTTGGAATTAAGGAAAAAATACTTTGAGCACTAATCTCCTCCAATATTCAATCGTTTTATTTTTGGTATCCACCTTTACAGGATACCTGTGGGGATTGTGCTACGTTGTGCAAAGCTTCGAAACCTTCCTATTTAGTATCCTTTTGGGATTCTTAACTGGTTTAATTGCTTCCCTGTATTTCTCAAAAAGCCACCGGCTCTTTTTTCAGGCTTCGGCCTTTTTGGCAACCCTGTGGGGTTTTGTTGTTGCCAAGTTTATTATTTACTCCTTTCTTCATGTTGGGGGCTATGTGGTGGACATCGAAACCAACAAAGCATTGATGTGCTTTAAAATCCTCATTTTTTTCCAAGATTTTAAAGGGTTTATGGACCAATTGGGGAGCCAACTTAATGGTTTCGATAAACTCTGGTTGGCCCTAGCCATTATTTTTAGTCTGATTTATGGAAGTAGGGTAAGGAGCCATAAGCGGAAGTTTTACCTGGCCAAAAAACAGTTTAGCGACTGGGTAGATCAACGTAAAAACAAGGGAAAACAAACCTCTTAACGGAAATTCTCCGCCGCTATAAACGCTCCTGTCCAAGCCGCTTGGAAATTAAATCCACCCGTTAATCCATCAATGTTCAGTAGTTCTCCGGCTGCATATAATCCAGGAAATCGCTTTAACTCCATGGTTTTGAAGTTAATTTCTTTCAGATCAATTCCTCCAGCGGTTACAAACTCCTCCTTGTGGGTACTCTTTCCTATGACTTTTACATCAAATTGAGAAAGGGACTCGAACATCAATTTAGCTCTGCTCCCCTTTATTTCGCTGCTTTTAAAATTGGTGAAACCCAACTTGTCTATTAATGCTCCCCAAGTCCTTTTAGGAATATCGAAATGCCCTTTGGATACCAGCGATTCTGAGTTAAAACTGGACCAGTATGCTTCAAAGCTGTCTAAATCTAATCCGGAAAGGAAGTTGAGTTGAATGGGGAAACGGTAGTGCATATCCCGGAAAACATCTGCTCCCCATGCACTTAGCTTAAGAATACCTGGACCACTCATTCCTTTGTGGGTGATAACCACAGGTCCTTCTTCTTCCATTTTAAACTGAGGCAGATTTACACTCACCCCCAAATTAATAAGTGAGTTCCCCGCTAAACCATCCAGCCAGGATTTATCCTCAAAATGAAATGAAAATAGGGATGGCGCTGGTGGAATCATTTGAATTCCAATTTTCTGAAGTATTGGGTAGAATGACGTTGTTCCCCCGGCAGCTAACATTACTTGCTTCGCCTTCATGTTCCCTCCTTCCTGGATCTCCAACTCCCATCCGGAATCACAAGGCCGAAGAGCGGTAACACGGGTTTGTATCTTGAGTTTGATTCCCAAATCACGAACCAATTGCTCAAATAATTGTATGATGGTCTCACTGGTATTCGACTCTGGGAACATGCGGTTGTCTTCCTCTGGAATAAGGTTTACTCCGTACTCTCCAAACCAAGCCATAGTATCGCCGGGCTGAAAATGATTCAATGGACCCAAAAGTTCCTTTTTACCCCGAGGATAAAATTCAACCATCTCCTTTGGGTCGAATAAAAAATGGGTGACGTTACATCTCCCCCCGCCGGAAACGCGGACCTTTTGCAGGACTTTATTACTTGCTTCGAGAATAAGGATGGAAGCCTCAGGGTTTCTTTTGGCATAGTTAATGGCGCCAAAATAACCAGCGGCACCTCCACCAATAACAATAAGATCTAATGTTTGGGACAGCTCTTGCACGGTTTGCTCTTTTTATACTTTTTACAGCATTTTTTATTCTTGCAGTCAAAAGTACAATTAAGCAATTGCTCTCGGAGTTCAGAGCTATTTTTATGGGTACTATTTCCCAAGGGCTTATTCATGCCAACAAAAGTACTATTTTTAATTAATCTAAATAAGATTAGTTCGAATATTTTTTTTCATGCCCTCCTTTCACTTCCCGTATATTTGAAAAAAAAAGACAATGCGTTTAATTGGGTTATTTCTATTCATTTTGAGTTTCAGTTCTTGTGCTATTCAGCAAAATATGATGTGGCGCGACACCGAAAAGATGGAAACCTTGGAGTATCCGCCCAATTACGAGTACATGATAGCCCAAAATGATTTACTCCAAATTACCATCCAACCCAACGAAGGAATAAACCTCATCGATCCTTCGGGAACCCCAAATAGTAAATCGAATTCCGTGGTGGATTTTTCGAGAACTAACCAGAGTTTTCACCAATACTTGGTGGACCCCAATGGGCAAATTAAATTGCCGGTTTTTGGTTATCTCAAACTGGAAGGAAAAACAATTGTTGACGCCGAGTTGTTTTTGGAAGAACAGTTTAAAACGGTGTTTAAAAAACCCTATGTCCGAGTTCAAGTTCTTAGTCGGAAGGTGATTGTTTTCCCGGGTGGATCTGGAAAAGCCCAGGTATTGCAGCTGCCTACACTGAACACCTCTTTAATGGAGGCACTTGCTCTTGCTGGTGGAATTAACACCTTTGGTAAAGCCAAGGCGGTAAAAATTATCCGCAGGGTGGATGACGAATACATTGTGTACCGCATTGACTTTAGAACGGTAGATAATTTAGCGGCTTCAGAAATCTCTTTGCAATCCAACGACATGGTGTACATCGAGTCTGTGCGGAACATGGCCGGGGAAGTGGTTAAAGAATTAAGTCCCTACCTCTCCCTCCTTTCATCAGCACTTATTATCTATGGCCTACTTACGGGTGGTTTTTAAGGAAAATAAGTACAAACACCCATAGCACAGCAATCCATTCAGCCCCAGAAACTCAAATCCAAACTGATAGCCAGGGTCGACAACCTCCGTGGGGTTAATGGTGGAAAGTTGGTGGATGTTTTCAATGATCCACTTTAGCCCAAGTGCTACAAGTAACCCTATTCCTATAGCCATTGGCACCCGTTTGTCTTGCACTTTTCTGCTTGTGTGAATCATTCCAAAAACAAATAACCCCAATAATGGTCCATAAGTATATCCCGCCACAGTTAACAATTCGCTAATAACAGAGGATTCAGAAACCTGATTAAACACCACAATTACCACCAAAAGAACTAAGGCCATTATTGGGTGTACCCATTTCCGCATCCGCCTAACCTCGGCTTCTGATTTCTTTTCTCCATTCCAAAAATCGTTGATAACTGAGGTAGTCAGCGCAGTAATAGCCGAATCGGCAGAACTATAAGCCGCAGCCACTAATCCCAATACAAACATAAGCGCTACTCCTACTCCCAAACTTCCATTTAAGGCCAAAGTTGGAAATAACTGATCGGATTTTTCTGGAAGAGTCATTCCGGTACCGGCTGCTAAATCGAACAGCCCTTCTCCCATAAACAAGAATAAAAAGTTGACAAAAACGAGAATTCCAGAAAACAGCCAAATGTTCTTTTTACTCTCCTGCAAGGTGCTGCAGCTGAGGTTTTTTTGCATCATGTCCTGATCCAGCCCCGTCATACAGAACGCAATTAGCGCCCCACCAATAAACTGTTTTAAAGGGTGGGTTTTGGCTAGAATATCCACCGGATTTAACCAGGAGTTGGCATATCCCGCATTCGCCCAAATATCCATTCCTTCTACATTGCTTAGCTGAAAAATGGTAAGCCCCAAGGCCCCAAGCATAAAAATGGTTTGGAATAAATCGGTCCAAATAATGGTCTTAATTCCTCCTTTACTGGTGTACAAATAAATGAGGACCAAACTAATGGCTACCGTCCCTACAAAAGGAATCCCCAAGGGGCCCAGCACAAACTTGTCTAACACGATGGCCACCAAGTACAAGCGAAAAGATGCACCCAAAATCCGCGACAACAAAAAGAAAAGGGCTCCTGTTTTTCGCGCCAAAACACCATAAGTGTCCTCCAAATAACCATAAATACTGCTGTGTTTCGAGCTGTAGAACAAGGGCAATAACCATTGTGTAATGGCCAAGTAACCGATTAGGTAACCAAAAACAACAATCATGTAAGAGTATCCCGAGCTTCCCACCCATCCTGGGACAGAAATGAATGTAACCCCGGATAAGGAGGTTCCTATCATCCCAATAGCAACCACCATCCATGGCGACTTTTTACCTCCCTGAAAAAAATCAGCATTACTACCCGATTTGGCTGTAAGGCGAGATAATCCAACCAGCATGGCAAAATAGCAGAGCAGAATGGCGCCTATTACGGCTGGAGAAAGTATTTGTTCAGTCATTATTATTGTCCCGTTGGGTTGTTTACATTTGCTGTCATGAGTGGATCATCCGAAATCTTAGAAAATCTCGTCGATCAATTTGCTGGTCTTCCCGGCATTGGGCGGAAAACGGCCTTGCGCTTTGCCCTTCATTTGTTAAAAAAAGGAGAGCAGGAATTGATTGATTTTTCCAGCAGCATTCAAGCCCTGAACCAAATTCAATATTGCGCAACCTGTTTTAACATCTCGGATCTTAACACCTGTTCCATTTGTGCCTCCCACCACCGATCCAATCAGCAGCTTATGGTTGTTGAAAATATAAAAGATATCCTCACCTTAGAGTCTACCGGACAATTTTTTGGAAAATACCACGTATTAGGTGGGGTTATTTCGCCATTAGACGGAATTGGCCCAGAGGAATTAAATATTTCCGAACTTTTGCTGCGCGTCGATTCCGATTCGGAAATTGAAGAAATAATTTTTGCTTTGCCTACTACTATGGAAGGGGATACCACCGGGTTTTATTTGTACAAAAAGATTCAAGATAAAATTGCAAAAATCACCCACTTGGCCAAAGGGGTAGCCATTGGGGATTCCATTGAATACACCGATGAAATAACCCTTGGTAGAAGTATTGTAAACCGGGTTCCCTTCGACGGAAGTAACTAAAGCCACATGCAACTATCCATCGTTATTGTTAACTACAACGTAAGCTACTTTTTGGAGCAATGTCTTTTGAGTGTTGAAAAAGCACTGGAAGGGATTGATGCAGAAGTATTTGTGGTGGACAACAACTCGGTGGACAACTCGGTGCAAATGGTGGCCCGTAAATTCCCGAATGTTCATCTTATAGCCAACAAACACAACCCCGGTTTTTCCATCGCCAACAACCAAGCCATCCGGATCTCTAAAGGGGAATATGTGCTCCTGCTAAACCCAGATACGGTTGTTCAGGAAAACACGTTTAAGGACAGCATACAGTATATGGATGCCCATCCCCAAGTTGGCGGATTAGGAGTCCGTATGATTGATGGTAAGGGGCGATTTTTACCAGAATCGAAACGGGGACTACCCACTCCTTGGGTTAGTTTTTACAAAATATTTGGCCTCTCAAAGCTATTTCCAAAATCCAAAAAGTTTGGGCAATATCAGCTTACTTTCTTGGATGAAATGGACACCAACGAGGTGGATGTGCTCAGTGGGGCATTTATGTTTATGCGTAAATCGGTGTTGGACGAAGTGGGTCTTTTGGACGAGGCCTTTTTTATGTACGGGGAAGACATCGACCTGAGTTACCGCATTCAGCTGGGAGGCTACAAAAACGTCTACTTCCCGGAAACATCCATTATCCATTACAAAGGCGAAAGCACCAAAAAAGGGAGCATCAATTATGTTCGGGTGTTTTATAAAGCCATGGAAATTTTTGCCAAAAAGCATTTCCAAGGTCAATACCCTGCTTGGCTTTTGGGAATCATCCAATTGGCTATTTACTTCCGGATGTCCTTGGCCATTTTTAGCCGCATTCAAAAAGTAATTCGCATTCCCATTCTCGATGCCATCCTTTTTTATTCGGTAGCTCAATTGTTATTATCTACCTACTGGAATTCTAAAAACGTACCGATATCGGAGGAATGGTTTTCGTTTATCCCAGGTATTTTCACCCTTTTTACTCTTTTCGGATTTGCTTTTTTAGGGAATAACAAAAGCCCGGTTAAGATCAAAAAAGTGTTTAAGGACGGACTCCTTCTCGCTTTTATCCTAATCCTTTTTTACAACTTTTTACCGGAGGCTTTTCGTTTTTCAAGAGTGGGCAGTTTTTCATTGGCAATTTCTATCCCTATTGTAGGGGTGTTATCCCGTCTCGCTTATTCCAAGGTTCTTGGCGAATTTGATCTCCAGAATAAATCGGTGAAAAACGCCATTTTATTGGCCGAGCCTGAGGAGGCAAACCGAATAAAAGAAGTCCTCACGACCACCTCCATAAAACACCACATATTTAAAACCGTTTCGCCGGAAGAAATGGACCAAATGGATTGGAACGAGTTGATTTCTGTGGGTCGGATTAAGGAAATTATTTTTTCTGGAAAGTCATTGAGTTCCGAGAAAATCATGGAACTGATGAGCAAGGTGAAGCATACGCACGTAGATATTAAAATTGCTCCTTCTGATAGTGTTTACATCATCGGCTCCAACAGTGTAAATGAGAATGGGGAGTTATACTCCATGGATATTAACGCCCTCAAAAAATCGGTGAATCTGCGCAAAAAAAGGGTTTTCGATTTAATTATCTCTGCTGGTTTCTTGGTCTTCTTTCCGCTTTTATTGTGGTTCAAGAATTTCCGGGCTTGCTACTCCCCCTTGGGAAAAATTATTACTGGAAAATTAACCTGGATCGGATTTTTTCAGGAAGATGAAACAATTCACCTCCTACCCCAAATCCCCAATGGTGTTTTTGGTCCAAAAAACAAAACCAAAGGAATGTCGAAACTGTGGTTAACGCAGTCGAATAGGCTTTATGCTCGGGACTATTCCATGGTTCAGGATTTGGAAATAATGCTGGGGCACTTGTTTTTGGGGAGGAAAGAGGGTTGAGGGTTGAGGGTTTGAGTATTGAGGATGATATGGGTTGTTTTTCGGACAGGGTCATTGATCTCGTACTGTTAATTACGTTTCACCAAAGTTCAGGAAGCTGTAAGGTCTAATTAAGTCCCCGCATATAGGAACAAGTCTCCAGAGCAAAACCGTGTCAGAGACACTCCTATTTACTCAAAGTTTCAAGTCTGGAGACTTAAAACAGGGGGGTTGAGTATTGAGTATTGAGTATTGGGGTTTGAGTATTGGGGGTTGAGGTTTTGAGGGTTGAGGTTTTGA
>JBLHJD010000078.1:0-10984 GCA_047618705.1 Luteibaculaceae bacterium | reverse complement strand
AAATACAGAAAATTGGAATACCCCAAACTAGCGAGGTGGTCACTGATGTCAGGCGCAGAACTTTGGTCGCAAATATCCACGTCAATGCCGGGGACTTCTCCTTGATCCACCGCAACTTCTATACTTACTTCAGGATCGAACAGACATCCTCCATTATCCCCTACATCTTTATACCGCGCCAGATCAACAAGCAATCTAATTCCACCTGGATAATCGTTAGCCTCAATTCCACTTAATGTAAATGTGGTGTTGTCATCATCCTCCTGGTCGTCCACATTGTTACCCGGGTTCCCAATTTCACTCAGGATGTACTCGAGATGCACAAATTCCGAACTGTTGGTAGCCATGGTAATATCCACAGTTTCCCCTGGGCAAATAGATGTTTCCGTTGCAGAAAGGGTAACTAAAAACCCTTCGGTTTCTGAAATAACTACATTCTGACTCGTGTCCGTACAAACGCCAAAAGAATTGGATTCAATGGAATAGGTGTACACCCCAAATGGAGAGGACGATGGGTCAAAAGTGGCGTTTACTGATCCCGAATTATAGATCCAACTTCCTCCAGCATCACTGGTATCCACCACCCCAGGAATATCATCGTATAAATCAAATGCATCTCCGTTGGAACATACGTCCAAATTAACATCGGGTCCAAGAACAGGACAACATATTCCACTGAGGTAGGTAATAATGGCCTGATCGGCACAATCATCTGCGGTATTATAACTTCCAGTCTCTTTATCCGAATACGTTTGAGCTGTTAGAATTAAATTCGGATCGTAGGTTGAAGGATCTTCACAAACCTTTGTGGTGATTTTAAATTCAAAAACTAAATTGGTCCCTGTTTCACAATCTTCGTCCCCATAGTTATCCGTCGGGTCATTTTCATCATCACCTCCCCCGTTGTCTTCATAAAAATATCCCGGACCAAAATTTCCGTTGGTTGGGTGGGTAATTGACGAATAAAAGCCCCACTCGCCTAAAAAAATATTTCCCGAACAGGAAACAGGGGTTATTGTAGGTGTAAAACTAGCTTCATCAATGTTATCAGAAAAGCCAAAGTCAATTCCGTGCAGGTTGTTATTACCCACTTCCCGCCAATTGGAAACCGTAACTCGGAAGGTTAATTCTGTACCCGAGGCAACGACCCCGGAATTATACCCAGAGGCTGGACTTGCACCAATAACTTCAACATTAATTGGTGCCGACCGGCAGCTCTGACAATTTTGCTTGGAGCTAATATTTCCCGAGAATGTTCCTGAAGTTGCCCCACTCGGAGCCACGATTTGAAGGTAATAGGTTTCCCCTTCTAATAAATCCGAAAAATCGATGGTCGTATATGGGAGTTTATCCTTTTCACAGTAGCGATATACAAGATTATCACAACCCCCATCAGAACTCTGCCACAATACAACAGCCAAGGAATCGATACTACCAGTAAGGGCAACGGCAATAGTGTTGGAAACTGAAGTAAATTTGTACCACTTATCGTAATTAGAACCTGGCTCTCCGTTGTTAGAGGCGCCGTCTGTAAGACACGCCGCTGCGGTAGTAAAGAACGTACTAGCACTTCCTCCCAAAAAACTTCCACCGGATATTTCGGTATTTGTTTCTGAGGCTTGTGAATCTGTTGTTCCATCTTCGCAATCAAGAATTCCTGTATTATCCAAAGTAATTGTAATTGCATTACTACAATCATTACCACTTTGACTAAAACTGGCGAGGGAAATCAAAGAAAAAACAAACCACCAAAAGGCTACTTTAGGTACGGTCATTTAAGTATTAACGGGTATTATTATTTTAGGTAGCTTTTTTTATAAAAAACAATACTACAAAGTAAGCCAAAAACGCCGATAAATAGGCGCAGAAACAGCATAAACTACCCAAACAGATTGATATTCACCAAGACCTTACCAGACGTTTTGCCCTCTAGCATTAATGCGATTTGTTGTTGAATGCTCTTCAGACCAATTTCTTTCACAGAAACATAACATAAGCCGGCCTTCCAATCAGATGCAAGTTGGGTCCATATTTCCCTTCTTTTTCCCATCGGAAATTCAGCCGACTCTATTCCTAGAATGTTTATCCCGTTTAGGATTAGGGGATATACCGTGAAATTTAAATCTGCACTTTCCACCAAACCACAAACAGCCACATTTCCGTTTCTTCCAGTTTGTTTTATGCTCTCCACCAAGGTAATTCCACCTATGGTATCCACAACACCTGCCCACCTTGGTCTCAACACAGGTTTACCCGAATCTTTTTGCAGCTCCTTCCGATCAATCACCTCCTTAATTCCAGATTTGAGCAAACTTTCAGTTAAATCCAAACTTCCGGTACTAGCAATCACCTCATAACCGCGGCTTATTAGCAAGCTGCAAGCCATGGATCCAACCCCACCAGTTGCACCCGTTACCAATATGGGCCCCATTGCCGGAGTTTGTCCTCCTTCTTCCATTTTATACAAGGCCATTCCTGCTGTTAAACCAGCGGTACCAATGATCATAGCGTCCCGTAAACTCAACCCATCTGGCAAGGGAACAACCCAAGAGTCTGGAACCCGGATATATTCCGAAAAGCCACCGTGAGTATTCATTCCAAGGTCGTAGGATGTAACAATCACCTCCGTGCCAATGGCAATTTTATCACTATCACTTTTTACTACAATACCAGCTGCATCTATCCCTGGCGTGTGGGGAAATTTCCGGGTAATCCCCCGGTGCCCAGAACTGGAAAGCGCATCTTTATAATTCAGCGCAGAGTATTTCACTTCCACCAATACATTCCCTTCCGGAAGATCATTGATGTCCATCTCTTTTACCCCTGTTTCAAACTTGCCGTCGATTTCTTCAACTCGATAACAAAAGAATTTATCCTTTACCTCCATGCTTTTCATTAATTTGTCTGCTAAGTTTGCAAATATCGGAAAACGAATGAAAAAAGTGCTTGTTACAGGTGGCGCTGGATATATTGGCTCCCACACCATCGTTGAATTAATTCAAGAAGGAATAGAACCAATAATTCTAGACTCCTTCGGGAATTCCGAAAAATCCGCCGTATTAGGAATCGAAAAAATTCTCGGAAAGGCCTTACAGGTATACGAGATAGACCTACTGAACAAAGAAGCGCTCAGAACCGTATTTGAGGAAAACGACATTTCAGGTGTCATCCATTTTGCCGCATGGAAAGCGGTAGGTGAAAGTGTCCAAAATCCATTAAAATATTATCACAATAACATTACCGGCCTAGTTAACCTCCTCGAATGTACCCAGGAATTTAAGGTTAACAATGTTGTTTTTTCTTCGTCATGTACCGTTTACGGACAACCCGACATTTTGCCTGTTTCTGAGTTAGCCCCAGAAAAAAAAGCGGAGAGTCCATATGGATTTACCAAACAAATTGGAGAGCAGGTATTGCGCGATTTTCACCGCTCCGAAGAAAATTTTAGCGCGGTGCTACTGAGGTATTTTAACCCCATAGGCGCGCACCCTAGTTCCCAAATCGGTGAATTACCCCTTGGAACCCCCAATAATTTAGTGCCCTTTATTACTCAAACTGCCGCCGGAATTCGAGAAAAACTAACCGTTTTTGGATCGGATTATAACACACCCGACGGAACGTGCATTCGAGACTATATCCACGTTTGTGACTTAGCAAAAGCCCATGTAAAAGCCTTGTTTTGGCTCGATAAAAACCCAGGAAAAATTGATGCTTTTAATATTGGAACAGGTCAGGGAAATACTGTCTTAGAAGTGATCCATGCTTTTGAAAAAGTAAGTGGAAAAAAACTCAATTATTCCATTGGAGATCGCCGAGGCGGAGATATAGAAAAGGTCTATGCCGACAACACAAAAGCGCTCAAAGAATTGGGTTGGAAAGCAGAGAAAACACTGGACAACAGCATGTTAGATGCTTGGAATTGGCAACGAAAACTAAAGGAGATTTAATCCGGAAAACACACCAGCGGCCAATACTGTTCCGCTTACAATCTGACCCAAAGTATGTTCACCAAGGATCATCCTGGAACTTCCTACTAAACCCAGAATTAAGGTAAAACCAGCAATAACTGGAAAGGAAAAATAATGGTGATTTGAAAAAGAAATAAAAAGTGCTGTCAGCGCCCCTGCCCACGATGCTGCGTGGATGCTGATTTTATATCGGGAAGAAATGATGGCCAAGCAAATAAGCACAACAGAACTGGCCAAAAAAAACTGGCCAATTGCTGGGTTCATTCCCCATGTTTTTATCAAGTACCAAAATTCAAGATTCAACAGGCCAACTACAAAAAGGCCTATGGTTCTCTCCAGCAGAGACCACTTCCCAAAAATATTCTTCTTCGAAAAAAGGCGGCTAACGATCAGGTATATAAGTCCTGGCAAAATGGTACCAAAAGCTACGACCTGAACAATGGCCAATTTTTGAGGTGCGCCATAACTGAAGAAAAAATGGGGGTCGATGCGGAGCAAAACAAACACAAAAAGTGTTGGCACCAACAAGGGGTGAAATAGGGTAGAAATCCCCAATGCAATTTTCCTTTCCATCTTACAGTTCTTTTCTTAGTCGGGCCACCGGAATCCCCAGTTGTTCCCTGTATTTAGCCACGGTTCTGCGGGCAATATTGTAGCCTTTTTCCTCCAAAACCGCCATCAGTTTCTGATCCGTCAGTGGTTTCTTTTTGTCTTCACCCGCAATGCTTTCGTCCAAAATAGCCTTCACCTCTCTAGAGCTCACTTGTTCCCCATCGCTCGAAGTAAGTGCCTCCGAAAAAAAATATTTTAACAAGTAGTTTCCGTATGGCGTTTGAATATATTTACTATTGGCTACCCTGCTTATTGTGGAGATATCTAGGTTCACTTTTTCAGCCACATCTCGGAGGATCATCGGTTTTAATTTGGCCTCATCACCCGTAGAAAAAAACTCCCTCTGAATTTCAAAAATAGCCTGCATTGTCCCTAAAAGAGTCATTTGCCTTTGCCGAATAGCGTCAATAAACCAAGCCGCACCATCGAGTTTTTGTTTTACAAATTGAACGGCTTCTTTATCCTTAACTCCATCGGGGTTTTCCTTGTATCCTTTGAGCATGTTTTTGTAAGTCTCCGAAACACGTAAAGCGGGCAATTCCGTTTTAAACAGTTTCACCTCTTGCTCTCCGGTGTGGTTTTCTACAATTAAAAACTCCGGATTTATTTGTTGATTAAGGACACTTCCTCCAGGGTTATATCCAGCCCCTGGTTTTGGGTTTAACTTTAATACCTCATCCAAAGCCGCCTTTAGCTCTCCAGGCTCCAGGTGCAAACGTTGTTCAATTTTGGTGTAGTGCTTTTTAGAAAAGGCATCAAAACATTTTTCCAACACCTTTATCGCCATATTGATCACGTCACTTTCCGGCTTTTTTTCCAATTGAATTATTAAACATTCCTGCAAATCCCTAGCCCCAGTCCCAGGTGGATCGAAATCCTGGATCATGAATAATATTTCCAGTACATCCTCTTCACTTACCTCAATGTTCTGATTAAAAATGAGGTCATCAACTATACTTTTAGTATCCCGTCTTAGATACCCACTATCATCCAAGTTACCCACAATTAGCTCCCCAATCTGACGCTGTACATCATCCAAATCGCGCATGTCTAATTGTTCAGCAATAAAATCGCGCAAACTTTTACCCACGGCTATCGGAGCACTTTGAAACTCCTGGTCCTTACTGTAATTATTTACCTGACTTTTATATGCCGGGGTGTCATCATCCCAATAATCGTCCAACTCAAATTCCTTCTCACTCTCTGTCCTAGTGTCATCCTCGTAATTATCGGCATCGTCCTGTTCTGCCAATTTCCCTTCCTCCAAAGCCGGATTAACCTCCAACTCTTCCTTAATTCTCGACTCCAATTCAATGGACGGAATTTGCAACAACTTCATTAACTGAATTTGCTGAGGAGAGAGTTTTTGCAACAACTTTTGCTGAAGCGACTGTTTAAGCATTGTTTTTGGGTTTAATTCAAACTTAACGGATTTTGACGTGAGATGTTCCCTTCTCACAAACTTTGTTTCTAATTTTAGAATATTCTATTTTGGCCTCTTTGCCTTTTATGTAACTTAGTCAAAAATAATTACATGCAATTCGGAACAAAAGCAATCCATGCCGGTGTGGAGCCCGATGCTGCAACGGGAGCAATCATGACCCCTATTTATCAAACGTCAACCTACGTTCAGCAAGGGGTTGGAGAAAACAAGGGGTATGAATACTCCAGAACTTTAAATCCAACGAGGCACGCTTTAGAGAAAAATTTAGCGGCCCTAGAAAACGGAAAATTTGGAGCCTGTTTTGGATCAGGACTTGCCGCCATTGATGCGGTAATTAAAATGCTAAATCCGGGCGACGAGGTAATAACTACCGGTGATTTATATGGTGGATCCTACCGCATTTTTACGAGCATTTTTGCCAAATATGGAATTACATTCCATTTCACCGATTTTAGTGAGCTCAGCAATGTTGACCAATTAATCAACAAGAACACCAAATTGGTTTGGATAGAAACCCCAACCAATCCGATGATGAACATTGTCGACATCGAAGCGGTGAGTGCACTATGTAAAGGGAAAAACATCCTAGTTGCGGTGGACAACACTTTTGCAACACCTTACCTTCAAAGACCACTAGACTTGGGTGCTGACATTGTTATGCATTCCGTAACCAAATATTTAGGTGGGCATTCTGATGTGGTTATGGGTGCCTTAGTTACGGCCGATGATATCCTTGCCAAGGAAATTTACAGAATTCAAAATAGTTCAGGTGCCGTTTGCGGCCCTCAGGATGCATTCTTAGTTTTGCGTGGAATAAAAACGCTGCACTTACGCATGCAACGCCATTGCGAAAATGGAGAAAAAATTGCCCGGTGGTTAAAATCACAACAACAGGTTGACACGGTTTTTTGGCCAGGGTTTGAGGATCATCCAGGACACGACATTGCCAAAAAACAAATGGATGGTTTTGGCGGAATGATTTCTTTCAGCTTAAAATTAAATACCGTGGAAGCTGCAATGAAAATTTGCAAAAACACCCACTTATTTTCTCTGGCAGAATCTTTAGGTGGCGTGGAATCTTTGATTGGGCATCCCGCCCAAATGACCCATGCCGCAATCCCGAAAGTAGACCGGGAAAAAGCAGGAATTGTGGATTCTTTAATTCGACTCTCCGTGGGAGTGGAGGATGTTGAAGATCTTATTGCAGATTTAAAAATGGCTTTTAACGCACAATAATTATGTTTCAAGGAAATCGTTTTACAGTAATTGGGCTTGGACAGTACGGAAGTGCCATTGCCCGGAGTTTATCATTAAAAGGCGCCGAGGTATACTGTGCCGACGTTTCGGAAGACAAAGTAGAAGACATAAAAGATGATGTAGCAGGGGCCGTTGTACTCGACAGTACCTCGAAAAAAATGTTGCTCTCTCAGAATTTACATGAGGTAGATGCTGCAGTGGTTGCTATTGGAGAAAATTTTCAGGCCGTAATTCTTACCGCCCTAAACTTATTGGAGCTTGGGACCAAACGGGTGATTGCCCGGGCAAGTGGGCGAGATCAGAAACTCATATTGGAGAAAATTGGGGTTCAAGAAATCTTAACTCCGGAGGATGAAGTGGCCTCTAGTATCACAGAAAAACTGCTCAACCCAAGCGTGGTTGCCTCTTTACCGCTGCCTGATGGGTTCGAAATTGCTGAAATAAAACCGCCTAAAGAGCTACTAGATTCCCCTTTAGGTAAGGTGAAGTTTGACAGTGCGTACAACCTAAAGCTAATTGCCATGAAGCGGGAAACCACTGTTATGCAGGGTGATATGGCAACAAAAAAGGCCATTCTTTTGCACGACCTAGATCCAAATACAATGATTTACGAAACCGATACCTTGATTGTATTTGGTCGCTTGGAACACATCGAACGTTTTATCGAGGTTAAAAACTAACAATCCAAGAGTCGCTTATTAATAAATGGGAGGGGTACCCTATCAATCCTTTTCGCTTTTTTTACCATTTCCCCATCACGTTTAATAGGTCAATCCTTTTTGGAATAAGCCTTTACCTGAAGTCATGTCCCCAAGAAATTGAATTTCTAATTTCTGCGTTTTGACGGGATATTTGTTTCAACAGCTGTTTGAGATTAATATAATACTTTGATTTCCACTAGACTCCCAGTCAACTATTCTTTAAATTTGGGGGAATTGAACTTTTCGAACAACAGAATATGAGAAAAAGTATACTTACAATAGGGCTTGCAATTGCTGGTCTATTTACAGCAACTGCACAGCACTCTTGGTGTGGAACGATGGATAATCTTGCCGAATTAAACAAGAACAATCCAAACTGGGAAGAGGATATGTATGCGCATTTTGAGGCATTAGACAAAACTACCCCACGTGAATCTGTACTTTCAAAAAAAGGTCCAGCTAAAATAATCTTACCCGTAGTTGTCCATATCCTTCACGACAACGGTCAAGGAAATATTTCTTACGAACAAATTCAAAACGGCTTAGACCTACTGAACATCGATATGCGCCGCTTAAATGAGGACACATCAGATGCTCGAACAGAATACGCCGCAATTGGAGCCGATTTAGAAATCGAATTCCGCTTGGCGAGTATTGATCCTGCTGGTGATTGCACCAATGGAGTTGTCCGAAAAAATGTAGCAGGGAATACCGATGGTGTTACCTACGACGCAACGGATGATGCAAAAAGAACTACATCTGGAGGAGATGATGCTTGGCCAACAGATTCTTATTTTAATATCTGGTTGGTAAACACCGTAAGGAGCAGTGGTGGACCAGGAACTGTATTGGGTTATGCTGAATTTCCTTTTTCTGGAATGGGACCAACATACGGAATCATTATGCGCCAGGATAACTGGGGTGTTATTGGAACTGCAGCCACCACCAACTTAGGTGGACCAAGAACTATTACTCATGAGGTTGGGCACTGTTTAAACTTATTACACACATTCCAAGGAGGTTGCGGAACAAGCAATTGTACCAATAGTGGAGACCGTATCTGCGATACACCACCTACTTCTGAGGCAACTTATGGCTGTAATGAAAACCAAAACTTATGTACCAATGTACCCGCTGGAGACTATTTTGGAACGGATGTGAACGACATGATTGAAAATTACATGTCCTATGATGGTTGTACCAACCTGTTCAGTGAAGGTCAAAAAGCAGCCGTTTGGCAAGCTGTCCAAACTTACGAGCGCTTTACTGCTCTTGCTTCTCCTGAAAACCTAATTGCAACGGGAGCCGAAGCTACAGATTTAAGTCTTTGTTCCGTAGAATTTACTATTGACAAAACTCCTTTGATTTGTGAGGGAGAGGCGTTAACATTTACGGACGTTTCTTACCACAATGTAACCGAGGTTACTTGGGGATTTGAAGGTGGTTCACCAGCTACTTCCAACGAAAAAATACCAACTGTGGTTTACCCAACACCCGGTGTTTACAAGGTAACCCAAACAGTAACAAATGGAACGCAAACTTTAACCTCGGTTAATGAGAGTTACGTAACGGTAGTTGAAGACAACAACTTTACAGCTCCTTTTTCTGAAAACTTCCAGAATGTTGCTAACCTTGATGAGTACAATTACTCAGCTGGAGATCCTGTAAACAACCGAAACTTTGTAATTAACAACAATGTTGGGAAAGGTGACTCGAAGTGTGTTTGGATTAATAACCGGGTTGTTCCTGGTGATAATGTTTTAGACTTCTTTATCCGAAACATTGACACAAGAAACGTAACTGAGCTTGACTTGAACTTTGATTACGCTTATGCAGCTAGGAGTTCCGCAAGTAGTGATGCATTAAAAATCTATGTTTCCAACGATTGTGGAAACTCTTTCGGATTGCGCGCTCAGTTCAAGGGGTCTAAGTTGGAAACAGCACCGGAGTCGAACTCCAGCTTCACTCCAACGGCTGATCAATGGAAAGAATCTGGTCTTATTAGCCTCAACAACTACATCGGTGAGTCTATTCAAATTCGTTTCACTTGGGAATCTGGAGCAGGAAACAACTTTTACCTCGACAACATTAACCTGGCTGATCCAACTGGAATTCAGGAGTTTGTTCGTCAGGATTTAAATATATTCCCAAACCCGGCTAAAAACAATGTTTTTGTTGCATTGCCGTTTTCTGGAGAGTACACTGCGGATATCATTTCCATTGATGGAAAACTAGTAAAGCACATCACCGGAGTTGGATCTGCCAACGAAACTATTTCGCTAGAATTGAATGGTGTAAATCCAGGATTATATCTAGTACACGTGTATGGAGAGAATGTAGAGGCGATTGAAAAATTAATGGTTGACTAGATGTTGAAAATTGGAATTATTACCCTAGCTCTTGGAGCTTTAGGGCTAAGTGGGTATGCCCAAAACGGCGTACGAGAAGGGGAGAATGTCATCTTTTGTACCCAACACCACCACCACAATGCCCTGATAAATGGGGATGCGGAATTAGCAAACAAAATTCGCTTGGCTGAAATCCAATCGGACAAAGACAGAGCGGAATACCTGAAAAATAAGCACCAAAAAGGGGGGGATGAAATAATCATTCCTATTGTTTTTCATGTTTTGCACGACAATGGTTTAGAAAACATTTCGGAAGAGCAAATTTTGGATCAAATTCGAATCCTGAATGAAGATTACAACCAAGGAAATGAAGATTTAGATGGAGTAATCCCTGAGTTTAAAAGCATCATTGGTTCTATCCATTTCACGTTTAAATTGGCTACAAAAGACCCGAATGGAGATTGTACCAATGGAATTATCCGGTATAGAACAACAGAAACGTACAATGCTTCAGATGCAGTTAAGGTGGGTAGAGCTTGGCCAACGGAACGGTATTTGAACATCTATTCCGCGATCAATATTGGTGGTGCTGCAGGGTATGCATACCTTCCTCAATCTGCCCAATTTATTGGAGATAGAGATGGGATAATGATT
>JBLHJD010000077.1:0-11139 GCA_047618705.1 Luteibaculaceae bacterium | reverse complement strand
TTCAAATGCTATCTACCGCAAGATCCCTTGCCTGAAATTGGCGAAAACCATATTTTTTCCCCAAAAATAGAAGCCGATTGCCACAACTTAAGTTGTAATTTTCATGTCCGCTTCTTTCTCCTAAAATTTTATGCGGCTACATAATGTAGTTTTTAATCGTTTTTTTTTGTCGTAATAATTAATAATATTATTGTTTAGCACTACCCCCTTGTTTTTTGCCCTGATTTTGGATTTCACCTTTATTCGGTTAACATTGATTTATTGTTAACCATTTAAAATCATTATTATGGGAGATTTAGGACAAAGTAGTTTGTTATCCATGAGCCAGTCGTTTTCCGGCTTACCCATGGATTCATTGATTGGAGGGCCGCTGAATGCCGCCGCCTCCGCCAACGGTGCAATGGCAGTAAATCAGGTGAAGTTTATGCTCGACACCTGTTTTCATAAAAAGGAATCGAGTGCTGCCAGTGGAAATACCCCTGCCGTGTATAATTATGATCCGATCATGATTAACATGACCTTAACAAGGCAGGCAATAACACCAGTTCCTCCAGGTTCTCCAGCAGGAACACAGGCGCAAATCCAGCCAGTGGACACCAATTTTAGTTTACCCTTGCTTACCATTATTCCGCTGAATTCATTGGCGGTTAAGACGGTGGATATCACTTTTGAAATGGAAGTGAAATCTAGTTATGGGGAGGATCATTCCAATGAATCTTCCAAGAAAATGGCAGCTGAGGCTAGTTTTGAAGCCAAGGTGAATTACGGGGTTTTTTCTGCATCCGTAAAAGGTAGTGCAAGTTACTCCTCTGAAAACAAGTCAGCAGAGAGTTCGCATTACGAAAAATCAAATTCTGCGAAATACACGGTTAATGTAACAGCGGGGCAATTGCCTTTGCCAGATGGTGTTAAAACCATTATTGACGCCTACGCAGGAGCAGTAGACCCAATAACCTTACCTGTTCCAGCTGCAGGTTCCACTGCAGGTTCCACTGGAACTACTCAATAATTTTTGGGGTTTTTAAATAAATCTCGTTTCAATCCGGCTTCCATGCCCGTTCCAAAAGGCATGGAAGCCATTATTATAAAAAAGCATGGCAAAGGGAATTAGTGATCAAAGCTTAAGACCAAAAAACAGCGCAGAAATATCGATAGACTCGATGATAGGTGCGCCTTTGGTAGCAGCCTCGCGAGCAAACGCAGAAATGATGCTTGGTCAAACCAATTTTGTTCTCCGGAATTGCTTTGTAAAAAAAGAGGGATTAAATAAATACGACCCCATAATGATAGAAATGTCATTAACCAAGGCCATTCCGAACCATGATAAATTACCCAGCGATTCGGATTATTTATCGCAACAAACCATCCGTTTCCAAGTTCCCTTGTTTTGCTTAATTCCCATGAATTCATTAGCGATAGATAAAATCACGGTTGATTTTGATATGGAAATCACTTCTTCCACTTCGTATCAAATTCCGAAAGAAGAAATGGAGAAAACGGGAAATAGAGTAATGCAGAACCAAGCCCAATTAAACGGAAAAATCAAAAGTGACACCAATGAAAAAGGACAATACACCCGAGATAGCACAAGTAAGTTAAAGGTCCATGTAAATGCATCTCCTTTACCACTGTCCCTCGGTTTGTTAACACTTCTTGATCTCTATTCAAAAAACATTAATCCGTCTCAGACTGAAAAAAACGAATAAGATGAATATAACAGAAAACGCTATTCCATGCCCTGTTTGCTCAACCAAAATTCCATTTGAGGTACAAAGCCTTTTATCGGGAGTAAACTTCAGCTGCCCAAATTGCCTGTCTTCCATTGGTCTTGCCCAGGAAAGTGCAGGTGTATTGGAAAAAACAATGCACCAATTTGAAGAATTGAAAAAAAGTGGGACTAAATCATGATAAGCTTTAAATCGTTTGTTCATGCTATCCACGATGCCATTTTTAAGGCGAACGATGCCGTAGTTGATAAAAATGCGGATCTGTTGGATAAGTATTTTGTGGAAAAGAATGTCTTGGAAAGGGATGAACACAACAATGTGGTCTTGGATACCAATGGCCAGCCTCTTCAGAAAATTGTCCAAGAACCTGTTTCTGTAATCATGAATTATCCCATCATTAACCATGCCGGGAAATTGGAAGAAACGGAAGTTCACGTGCCACTAATTACTCTTGTCCCTATGACGGTTTCCCAAATTGAAAAAGCCACCATACGCGCTGATTTTATTATGGAAATTGTAAATGGCGACTTACAATTGGATTTTGGAGGTGGTGGAAAACAGAAATCAGGTGGGCTTTTTGGCAAACCAAGTAAATCAAGAAAAACCAAAGGGTCATTGGAAATTACGATTGCCCCACAAGAAACACCAGAAGGGTTGAAGTTGCTGATTGACGGCTATGAGACCATGATTAAACGCCAAATTCCTTAATAAAATTGACGATGAAGCCTTCTTATATATCCGCAGTCTTAATGTGTTTGTTAACGGCTTGTTCCTATTTGAATGAGGGGGAACAGGTTGGGGAATCCGTTTATGAATCGGCTATACAAGATGCCAGCGACCCCGAATTGGACGAGGTGGTATACACCTTAACCCCATTGACTCTTGACAATGGAAATCTGGAGTTTGAAGAAATAGATGGGAAAACCTACTTAAAGGTGGTGAGTTGGAAAAAAGAGGAAACCAAGAATTTTTTTATGCAAATGCTGGGTGGCCAAACCAAGGGTGAATTAAACACAGGCAAGTATTTTAATTGGATTACTATTCCATCTGAATTAAAAGCAGCCATACGAACTTGGGAGCCGGCTGATACGACCCAACGACTAATTCAACTTTTAGGTTTGCCGCCAAATACCAATAACGGGTGGTTTATTGAGTTTGGGGTTGAGTTGTCTCATGTTTTTCGGCCATGCCCTGATCCAGAAATTAATGATGCGTATTGTAACCTGTGTTTTTCCGATTCCATCACCGAAAAACATAAAAATTGGATATGGACCTGGAGAGGAAAAAGTTATAAGAACTGCGATCCGTATCAACGTTATCCCTGGACGCAACTGGGTTACACGTACGACTGGGCACCCGAAAATATCAGCCATGTTGGTTTGAGCGAATTTGTAATTGATACCAATACCGTGGTGCAGATTTTTAATATGGTCCGCACCAATGAATACTTCCGGAAATAGTCAAAAAAATGAATTGTGAATAGTATTGCTGAAGATACAAAAATGGTCAACCTAGGGCGGTGGACCTTAATGGAGGCCTTTATTAATCAGGCAGTCAAACACGATTGTAGCGTGATAAAAAAAAAGGAGAAATATTATTTTGGAAATGCCCCTAAGGCCAGCTGTCCCAATATTTCAGTGGACTATAGGGACCACGTGTATTTTAACGGGATCCATGGTGCTGAAGTAAAAATAGGGCAAGAAGGAAGAATTAACATCAAGAAATTGGGACTTCTGTATGCCCGCTTCAAGGAAGAAATTTCGGGTGGACTAAAGGGGGCTATTTTGGGGGTATTGGAAGGGAAATAAGGATGTTCTGTTTGTATTTGACCCCAGTGTTCCCGCTATTCTGAAGTGGCTTTCAGGAATAAGGGTTTTTTCGTTGGGTTTTACTTGGCCCTTAAACCATTATAGCGCTGCAGGGCAAAAAAGGGTGGAGTAGACGTGTTAAAAATGAATAATTAGAATAAAAACAACAATAACAGGCAATACAAAATCGAACCAATTGGAGCACAATTTTCCAACGAAACCATTGGTGGAATGGAAAAAAGTGTTAACACCTATGCCAGATCAAGGGTACACTTTCCATGCTGTATTTCAGGCCCGGAAATGGGGCTGTTTGGGAATTGGCTAGGCGAGTTATGCTTAGCTAGCCGTGTACCTAAAGAAGCCGAGTAGTGGTGAATTACCAATCCTTAGCTGAATTAACTCCTTTTTTAAGGAAACCCGATGTGTTCTGTAATACCGAGTACTGCACTTGGGGCAGGAATGGAAGATTTTCGGATAAGGATAACAGTACGAATTTTTTACTAACCAATAATTGTCATTATGAAAATGTCTAAACTAAAACAATCCTTTTTTTGGATAGTGGGTATTGCAGCTATTGTTGTTGTGTCCTGCACTTCCGGAGGGAAAAAAAGTCCAGGAAATGTGGAGGCTGTTGTCGCTGCAGTTACCTCGTTTCCAATGCCAGATCCTTTTGTTTTTCCCGCGAGTCCAAAAAATTCGAATTTCCACGAAATCTCCTGGGAATATTTCTTGTGGCTGACGGATAAAATAAAACCAGGAAAGCTCAGGTTCGAAACCATGTTTACGGATAAAGCAATCAATCCAAAATTTAAAAATGACACCCATCATGTACTCGGAGGTGTGCAGCAAGCAGGTTCCGAAGGGATAGTTGTTGATCAAAATGGCCGAGCGGTGTATACCACCATGATCATTGATACCCTGTACCGTGATTTTGTTTTGGATAACGCCTTGTACAACCCAGACTCTCTGCTGGCTTTTAATCCAAAGGAGTCTTTTCCGATAGGGACTATTTCCATGAAGGCTGCGTGGAAAATTGTAGAGGAAGGAATGGACGTTTCTTCTTTTTACACAAGGAAGGCAAGTGTTAAACAATTGATGATGTTTAAAGGTGATTTGATGATCCCAGAAAACCCCACGATAAAAAACGACGTGGAAGTTGCCTTGGTTGGATTTCATATTGCGGTGGTAGTGAACCACCACCCAGAAGCAATTTGGGCCACTTTTGAGCATGTGGATAACGCACCGTCCTTTGGCCATAATCAAAAACCAAATGACCCTGTTTCGGAAAAAACATTCACTTTTTATAAAGGAGGCACACTGGCCAATCAAACAAATGTGAATGCCTATCCAATTCTGAGTTTTGATTCAACTACGCAAATAATAAACCCTGTTACCCAAGTAGCCAGACAGTACAGTCATGGAGGAGGGGATACTGAAAATAAAAATAGCATTAATACCGTAAACACCTCATTTCACGAAAAGTTGGATGAAAATTCCATTTGGAAAAACTACTATGAGGTTGGAGCCATTTGGTTCAATAAAAATGATGCGTTAATACCAGATTGGAGTCCAGCCATTAATGCGAAAATTCTGACTGGATCTACAACCCTTTCCAACTCGGTTATTGAAACATTTACGCAGAATGTGGTTACTGAAAACAACTGCTTTAGTTGCCATAACACCATGCCTTTAACATTTGTTGGTGAGAATAAGGAACCTGTTCCTGGGAAAAACGTGCTAACAAGCCACATTATCCTGAAGGAATATTTGGAGGGATTAAGTGTAAAACGGAATTAAACATTAAACAGAATTATTATGGGAACTACATCCAATTTAAGAATTCACCCAGCCATTGGTATTGCCCGGGTTGGGAATAGCACCGAGTTTATCCTCAGCCCAGAAACTATGGCGGCATCTCCTCAGGAAGGGACAGCATTAACCGGAGGACTTCCAATAAAACCCGGTACAGAATCGGACACAATAACAAGCAATGATCTCCGGGATAAAGAGGGGAAGTTAAAAAGACAGGCCGCCCGCTTTAAAATATACCAGTACCAAGACGGCGACAAGTACACCTATCCTGCTCAAAAAAGTAGTGAGGTGCTCATTGGCTCCATGCTAGATGGGAAAAAGGTCAAGGATATTGTCTGGACAGCCCATTTGGCCAATAAAAAAGCCAATTGCTGGGAAATTGACGAGGACAATAATACCGGAATTGAGCAATACAAAAACGGGGGGTTCCCTCCGATAAGAAACGCATCCTTTCCGCCTTCCACCGATCCTGCTGATCCTGCGCGATTAAAAAAATTGGTGATTGATGCAGGCCCTCGGGTTATTCAAACGGGAGGGGATAAACCGGCTGTGTCCTTTGATACGCTTACTTCACCGTCTTATTGGGCCAATAACGGAATTGAGGTGAGTAAGGATTATCCTGTCTCGTTTCCGGGGTCGGATGGGAAACCTGGAGATTATGACCTGGCAAGTGAGCCTATTACCTACCTGGGAGAAATGCAGACAGAGGCCAATGGTAGGTTGCTGATTTTGGGAGGCTACGGGAAGGCGTGTGGGTTTGATAACCAAGGTAATCCTATCCCTAACTCACCATTGTTAAAAGATGTGGATAACGATAATTGGTTGGACGATACGGCTGACGGCCCTGTAACGGCTGTGCTTTTTTTTGAAGATGGAACACACCAGGAAATTGAAGGAAGTGCCTGGGTGGTTTCCACAGATCCTGCTTACGCGCCCCAAACCTTAAATGCCGTTTCGCTGTGGGATAATGTGTATACCACTTGGGTGGAACAATTTGATTTGGATCCAAGCCTTTTTTCGAATAAGAAATACCAACCAAGTTACCAACCGAATTTTATACGGGATGTTTTCCCAACCATCAATTCGGCCCATATGCAAATGTGGAATACCAGCCTCCCGTCCCAAGCCATTGCAGCACATAAGCGCATTCTAAAACTGGGAGAAGAAAAACCAAGCTTTAATTTTCTTTCATTCATTAGAAACCCCATCACATCCAAAGATGGCCCGGCACCACTTGCCGATAATAAAATGCCATTCTCCCTTGGGGATTCCAACCGCAGCTTCCTTACCGTAACTCCAACACAATATTTTTTTCTGGAGCAATGGTCCGACGGGAAGTGCCCCGGTGCCAAAACGCAAGAATTGCAACCTGGCGAGCAGCTCGATAAAACGATTTTAGTCAATTGTTTGGGAGGTAGATTCAGCCCGGGAATTGATCTTACCTTTATTGTTAATGATCGCAATTTGTACAATAGCAAATGGGAGAATCCGGCAATAGGTCCATTCAGAATTAATGCAGAAAAGTTGGATTATTCAAAGGCACAGAAAGATGCTCCTTTTCTTGGGGTGGGCTATGAGCCCCTGCGGCCGTTTAAAGTACAACCAGGAGATTTATGTAAATTCATGGCTATCCCTTGGCATACAGATTATAACTCCTGTGCCACCCATACTCCTGCACCAAACCCAGGTGGTACCATTACGGAAGAAAACGTGTACAGCGGCAAGGTAAACACTACTTTGTTTTGGTCGTGGCCTGCGCAAAGGCCCGTTTCTGTGTACACGTTTGATGACTTAAAGGCAAATGCTGGGGAGCTTCCAAAGCAACGCTTCTCTGTCCGAGGGAAAGGGTCTGCTGCAAGACAGCATCCAGAAGATGCGGGGTTCAATACCCCCGCTATGTACGTGGGTAGGTATCAGGATAGGGTGGATATTCTACTCCATTGGCACGAAATTGGGACCATTATGCAAGGACCTGCCATCGATGGGTATCCGGCAGATTTTGATCCAGAATTTTATTTGGAAGTGGAAAGTGGTTTCAAAAAAGATGAGAGTAACTTGGTTCAAGTGTGGCCTAATACGGTTACAGACCCGGTGTTTCCTCCAAAAAATGATTAAGAGAATTGGATAATTTTAATGTGGTCATCATAGGTGCCGGCCCATCTGGCAGCACATGTGCACTCCGACTTAAACAGTTGGGGTGCGCGCATGTGCTTTTGGTTGATGCTGGAAAAAAGGATGCTTTTCGTATCGGGGAAAGTACAACACCAGATACCAATTTACTGCTGAAAAAACTGGACTTGTTTCCTTCTTTTTTGAAAGAAGGGCACGAGCCTTGTTTTGGTAGCGTCTCCTATTGGGGCACGGATCAAAAAGGGTACAATGATTTTCTAATAAGCCCACACGGACATGGTTGGCATCTCGATAGGGAAAAGTTTGATGAATTTTTAATAAATCAAGCTCAAAAAAAGGGTGTGGTCGTTTGGAAAAACACCAAATACCTAAAGTCCAAAAAATTGGACAATGAAGAAACCCAATTGGAGTTCGTTTCTATCAATACGGAACTAACAGTGAAAACGGATTTTGTTATTGATGCTACTGGTGGAAGGGCTGCATTTGCCCAAGATCATGGTGCCAAAAAAGTGCAGAATCTTTCTCTAATTAGTTTGAGTATGCGGTTTAAACAAGATTTAACCCGGAATTTCGCAAAACAAACCTTGCTGGCCTCATCAGAAATAGGGTGGTGGTATGGGGCTCCCATTCCAAACAACCAGATTCTTGTTTCCTTGTTTACGAATAAGGAATTGGTGAAAAACCACAGGCTAAATCACCAGGATGTATTTATGCCAGCCGCTCTGGGAAATCCACACATTGGTCCGTTTTGCGAAGGTCTTGAACCTTTGGACAACACGGTGAAAGGAGTGGAAGCACCATCCTTTTATTTGGACAAAGTGCATGGCCGCCGTTGGTTGGCAATTGGCGATTCGGCCGCCTCCTACGATCCCATAATGAGCTACGGAATAACCAAGGCCATGATGGACGGAAACTGGGCCGCTGAATTGATTGCTGAAAAAGGAGATTTGACCATTTTTGGTGACTATGTTAAGGGCAGATACAAGGAATATCTCACTATGAGAACACGGTTTTATCAGTCCGAAAAAAGATGGGCTGATTCCCCTTTTTGGAGGTGGATTCGGGCTGAGGAGTGTGTAGCTTAAAAATAACTAAAAACAATGGAAACATTCGAAATTCTAAAATATGGAGCCTTAGGTTTATGTGCAATTTTGTTGTCGTATGTGACGCGGTTAACGTATATGGAGCAGAAAAGACCCGGTGAGGCTAGAAAGTCCATTTTGAGAAACATCAATTATCTACTGCTTAGCTCAATTCTACTGACTATTGTATTTGCCTATTCGGAATTTGTATCAAGAATCGATACCGACTCAATTATTCAAACGAGAATTAATGACGTTTGGTTGAAAAAGTATTCTAAACACCTAAATGATACAACAATTACGTTAAAAAGTGAGCGAATCTTTGAAAATAGCCAGGATATAGTGGATGTAAACTCTATTTGTGCTAAATATATCTCAAACCTTGATTCTTGTGAAAATAAAATTCTAAGTTTTGATAGTGAGTTTTACGCAAATATCCTCTTGCTTAGGAGAGAAATTGAGAAGGTGGGTGGAGACTTCATTAATGTTGACCATGGAGTGGAAAACAAAAAGCAAGTCTACTCTATTTTACGAAAAATACTTACCAAGCTAGATGTTGTTTCTAAGGAAAATGTCACTGACGAAGAAATCCGGAAGCTATGGAAGTCCACAAAAAGAACCTTTTCCTCTCAGGAACCTAAAAATATAATTACTTGGGATTTAGCCCAACTTGTTCGGATATACATAAACAAATTCTATCCTAGAATAGAAAAATAATTTTCCAAAGAAAAAAGAAATTGTAACGGCATTAAAACTTCAATTTACACATTGTGTACTCGGCCTGATATTTATGAAATCAGTTAAGGTGTGCAGCCTTTTGCTTCATCAAAAACTAACTAAGGAGATTAAAACAAGTCAACTTAAGTGCCCTTTTTTGTGGTTTTTGATTCGTGTTTGTTGCGTTTTCATTGTTTTATGGAAATTAATTGCCTGCTATTTTTTGTTTGAAAAATGTGTTGTAGGTTTTTTAGAATAAACCATAGGAAATGCGAGGGAGACGGCACATGAATTGCATTAAAAGGGGAGAGGGTGTTCCGGTTTTGTAGGATAATCTAAAAGTGTGAGTTCAAAGGTTTTTGTCCACTCAAATTGCTGATCGTCCTGATCATGCCCCCTGACATCCTTTACTCCATAACAATAGATTGTAAGGAGAATTGGATAGAAATAAAAACGGTGGTTGAAAAATTGAAAGAAAAAGAAAGTCCTAAATAACCGCATGAGCAATAACGGAATGCGAAGCACTTGTGTTCCTATCAAATTGTTAGCAGCAAAAGACAAGAAAAACAACAGATTATGATTTACAAAGCCCTTTCTTCATTTACAGAAACACTCCTTAGCCGGCCCGAGGCAGGAATGGGTTATCAACGCATTGAAGCAAAACGCACTGACCGATACGCTACCCAAAAATATATTGTTTACAACGCAGATTTAATTGTTGAATTGAATGAAAGCTTTCAGTAAAACAAGCGTAAGATCTTGAACGAAGGCTATGTTAGTATGATCCGTAAAACGGACGTTTTGGATTTAAATCTGCATATTCCGGTGCTCCTATGCTCACCTATGACCTGTGCAATATCTGTTTGAGTGTGATCTAACGTATGTAAGCCTTCTATTTGATACTGGTTGAGTTGTTTGAGTTTTTGCATAGTAACACGAATTTAGGCACTTAGCCAACCATAGGGAGTTTACGCCCTATGGTTTATTTTCCGTGGTGCATTCATTACTTGAACTTACATAGAAATAGTGGGCTGTAATTTTTATTTAATCCAGGAAATTGGCAATTTGGTTCGAAGTATACAAATCATGATTTGGAAAATTTAAAGAATTCAACATGCGGAAAGGATTTACCCAAACGGATTGTGAAAAGTGATCCATACCCAAAGATACTTGACCGCAAACCAAGTTAGAAAACGCGGTTGAGTTTACTGTTATAACGACCCTCAATAAAATGTACAACGGGTTTAAAACTATAGTGGTTTTATTAGATTTGAAAGAGCTGTTGACATTGGCTGCATTAACTCAGTAATTTAACCTACACCCAAATTTGAATCGCCTTTTATTACCGCTCCTGCGGAAAATCTGAATTGAATTTAGTGATCATGCGTGATTTGATGAGTACCCCTTCCTTTTTTAGGTGTTAGTCTAAAAAAGGGAGCTTTCTAATTTGTCATTACTTCCAAATCAAAAAGCTCCCTATTTCACAAACGTTTTATCCTGTTACATCAGAGTATCAATAGTGGCGCATAGATCATAACATAGACCCCATCCACCATTAACCATTAATCATTCACAATTATCCATTCCCCATTCCCAAACTACTACCTAATCACATTCACCACCCCTTGCAGTATTTTTGTTTCTTCTCCGGCTACATGGAAATGGAGCGACCATACATACGCATCTTGTTTTACCAAGACTCCCTTGTGCTTCCCATCCCATCCCTGATTGATGTCTTGGGTAGCAAAAATCTGTTCTCCCCAGCGGTCAAAAACCGTAAAACCAAACCGAAGTATTTCCTTTGTTGTGCCAATTACTGGCTTAAAAAACTCATTGTGATCATCCGCATTTGGGGTAAAAGCA
>JBLHJD010000076.1:0-11244 GCA_047618705.1 Luteibaculaceae bacterium | reverse complement strand
TTGCACGATTCCACTCCTTGTTTGGACCTAATGATAAAGGACCACCCCTTTGATTTGGGTATAGAGCCTAACCCAACGGACACCCTTATTTATATTTCCGAGAATATTTGGGTCCGGAATCAAAACGATGGTATTCAGAATCAGGTTCACCAAAATCCAATTTACATTGATTCGGGCGATTCTAGCGAATTCAGTTATGTATATGTAAAAGTCCAAAACAAAGGATGTAAGCCCGCTGACGGTAAGGATTATGTTGCCCTGCATTGGGCAAAAGCAAGTACTGGTTTGTCCTGGCCAGATAGTTGGGATGGAGATACATTTGCTGTAAGTGGTAATCCTTTGCGGGGCGAGTCCATTGGTGGACACGGGATTTCGGGCTTAAAACCTGGAAAGGATACCATTTTGGCCTTCCGCTGGAATCCACCAGACCCGGCCTTGTATGCTCCTATTTTTGGAAATGACACGGCAGCGCTAAGCCACTTTTGTTTGTTGGCCAATGTTAAAGCCATTAATGATCCTACAACTACCTATTCCGATATGGACGATTTTGTTCGAGGAAATAACAATGTGGCTTGGAAAAACCTCAGTGTAATAGGATTTGGCACGGATTTAACATGGAATCAGTGCGATGATATTGCAGAAGGTTGGCAAGCCACCCATATTGTGGTGGAAAACAACGAGAATACAATAATGGTTGCTGGGTTAAATTTCGAAGCTATTGGAGGAGGTAACGGGTTAAATAATACAGACCGTGATTATTTTGTGAAGCTGAACGGAAATTTATACGACAACTGGGTAAAGGGAGGAAGAAATTCGGTTGGTTTGTCACTTTATACAGAACAAGAAAGTGAGATATTAGAGCGCGTATTAAGGGTTAACGAAAGTGTCCATACTTTTTTTCACGACCATTCAGAGTACATTTTTAAAATAGATCAATTACCAGCCCAATTTCAGAACATTGCCCTGCAGCCAGGCGGGATATATTCCTTAGGTGCATTAAGCCTACCTACGGTTGCCAATGATTCGGATTTTACCAATTGGGATTTAAATGTGCGGCAAGTAAAAGGTGGGAAAACCATAGGAGGGGTAGTTTATCAGATCCAGGAACCCAATTGTGAATTGTTTCAGATATCGGCTGGCCCTGATGTTATTGCAGATTTGGGATGCCCTGTTCAGTTAAAGGCCGTAGGGCATGTTACTTGCAATACCTATGAATGGACCAATGAGCAAGGGCTTGTTGTATCCACGGATTCTGCGTTTAGTTTTAACGCAGCAAAATCGGGAGAGTTTACCTTGTTTGCAAGCAATCCGCATGGATGTTTGTACCAGGATAAGGTAAGTGTGGAGCTATCCGAAAATGCAGGTACACCCGAAGAGTTGTTGTGTGTTACTGGGCTTAACGTATTCCCAAACCCATCCGAAAAGGATGAAATAAGTTTGAGCGTTTATGCATTAGGCTCCACGGAGGTGTTAATCCAAATTGTTGACCCCATATTAGGGGGCCTTAAAAGAGAGTTACACAGTCAGGTCGAAAACGGACTAACCTTTATTCCCTTGGATGTGCGTAATCTTGAAAGGGGGCTGTACCAAATAATTCTGAGCTGCCCAAGCAATCCAAATCACCGTTTAGTAACATTATTCCAAAAGCAATAATCATGAAACTATCTACAATAATTAAAGGTCCATTTCTAATCCTCGCGCTAATTCTAAGTGTCTCAATCACTTATTCCCAAAACAAACCTTTTCCAACCATGGAGGATGGGCCAAGTTGGTTAGTGGAAGTTGATACATTACCTACTTGGCAAGTGGATTTTGTGTACAAAACAGCCCAGGTCTTGGGTAAAAAAGAAGTCTGTGGTTTTGAATACCAAATAGTTCCTAATTTCTCGTACGAATGTAGAATGCTTTATGGGTATGATTCTGTGATGTATTATAGAAATGATGGAGAGCAGGTATGGCTTAGGAGATCTGAAGATTGTTCTGATCCGGACATAATGATGTATGATTTTAATTGGGAAATTGGGGATACTTTATCCTTACCCATGTATTTATGTGGAAACGCAAGTATTACCTATTACGTGGTCGAAAAAGAAGAGTTGTTTTTTCAGGGGACCAATAGATTGACTTTAGGAATAAGTAGGGATGTCGGGGGGCAAGCTTCGAGATATTTGTACAAGGGAATTGGGTTTCCTGATTTACCTTTTTACCCAATGATTTGTGTTGACAATGGATTTGGACATGCCTGTTCGGACTGGGTATACTGCCTTTGTTCCACCCAAAAAGGACAGTACACTTACAAAGGAACATACAAACCTCAGTTCTGTGATTCCTTGATTCTTAATGTCCAAAGTCCGAGATTAAATATCCCAGGTACCTCCGCATATTACAATGAAGGGGCCCTCACGTTTAAGGGGTTTCCAAAGCCCTACCTTAGTAATAGTAAATGGCAATTATTCAACCTCCAAAGCGGCCTCGTAGCCACCGGTTCTCACCTATCAAAAACTCCCTTGGATTTGGAGGCAGGGGTCTACTTGGTATTTGTGAAGAATAAGGAAGGAGCAGTGTTGCTGCAGCAGAAAATGGTGGTGCAATAATTGGTTTTAATAAACTTGGAATCATGAAAAAAGCTACAATAATTATACGACCATTTCTAATCCTAGCACTATTACTTAGTGCCTCATTCATCTATTCCCAAAATAAACCTTTTCCGACCATGGAGGATGGGCCAAGTTGGTTAGTGGAGGTGGATTCTTTGCCATGGTGGGACGTGCAATTAGGTCTAAATATGATTTCGGTTCTCCGGGAAGAAAATTTATGTGGGTTTACATATCAAGTGATTCCAAATAAGTCATTCCGGTGTAGGGAGTTACAGGAATTAGATTCTGTCATGTATTACCGAGTTGATGGTCAAAAGGTTTTTCTCCGAACCTCGTCAGATTGCCAAGTTACCGAGAAGTTGATGTACGATTTTTCTGTGGATATTGGAGATACTAGTAAATTGGCTTATTCTACCTGTGCAGAAAAAGTGGTAGAGTTTGTTTTGATAGATAAAAGAGATACCCTGATTTCGAACAAAAACAGGATGGTTTTTGAATATAGAAGAATTGGATACAATGATATTTTTCATTTTGTGGAAGGAATAGGTTGGCCAAAACATCCGTTTTACCCAATGTTTTGCCGAGAGGAGGGTCTTAATCACTATTGTTTAAGTGATTGGGTTTACTGCCTCTGCTCCACCCAAAAAGGACAGTACACTTACAAAGGAACGTACAAACCCCAGTTCTGTGATTCATTAATCCTAAATATCCAAAGTCCGAGATTAAATATCCGGGGTGCCTCCGCATATTATAATGAAGGCGTCCTCACGTTTAAGGGTTTTCCAAAGTCCTTTCTTAGTAATAGCCAATGGCAATTGTTCAACCTCCAAAGTGGCCTCGTAGCCACCGGTTCTAATCTATCAAAAACTCCCTTGGATTTGGAGGCGGGGGTCTACTTGGTATTTGTGAAGAATAAGGAAGGCGCGGTGTTGCTGCAGCAGAAAATGGTGGTGCAATAATTGGTTTTAATAAACTTGGAATCATGAAAAAAGCTACAATAATAATACGTCCATTTCTAATCCTAGCACTATTCCTTAGTGCCTCATTCACCTATTCCCAAAGCAAACCTTTTCCTACTATTGAGGACGGGCCAAAATGGATGTTTGAGCTGGATACCATCCCAGACTTTGGAATTAGCCTCATATACGAAGCCGTTAGAATTTTAGGGGAAGAGGAAATTTGCGGGAAAGATTATTTTGTAGTAAAAAATGGGTCGTACCAATGTATAGACAAGTACAACTATGACACCACCATGTATTATAGAGTGGAAGGAGAAAAAGTATTCCTCCGTTTTACCCACGAGTGTGGGGATCCAGAATTGTTGATGTATGATTTTGGGTGGGATATTGGTGATTCGATTTCCTTACCTATTAATCGATGTGGGAGGAGTTATAAAAAATTTGTAGTTGTTGAAAAACGGGATACTGTTGTTATGGGGATATCCAGAGAAGCCATTGGTATCTTTTTGCAAGGCAACAATCCTGGGGCACAAATTACTTATATAATAAAAGGTTTGGGATTTCCTCATTTGCCATTTTACCCCATGGGATGTTTCAATGCCGAACTTTCTCTTTATTGTTATAATGAATACGTTTTTTGCCTCTGCTCCACCCAAAAAGGGCAATACACGTTTAAAGGAACCTATAAACCGTACCATTGTGATTCCCTTTTTGTAAATATTAATAGCCCCAAGTCTTTTATCCCGGGAGCCTCAGCCTACTTCCATGCCGGAGAATTGAATTTTAAAGGCTTTCCTTCTGGTGTAATGGTGGATAGTAAATGGCAATTATTCAACCTCCAAAGTGGCTTAGTAGCCACGGGATCTCAGCTATCAAAAACTCCCTTGGATTTGGAGGCGGGGGTCTACTTGGTATTTGTGAAGAATAAGGAAGGAGCAGTGTTGCTGCAGCAGAAAATGGTGGTGCAATAATTGGTTTTAATAAACTTGGAATCATGAAAACAGCTACAATATTAAAACGTCCATTTCTAATCCTAGCCCTATTACTTAGTGCTTCATTCGCCTATTCCCAAAACAAGCCTTTTCCTACTATTGAGGATGGACCAAGTTGGTTAGTGGAGGTAGATTCATTACCCTATTGGGATACGCAGTTAGGGCTAAATATGATTTCGGTTCTTGGGGAAGAAAATGTCTGCGGGTACACATATCAGGTGGTTCCAAATAAGTCTTTTCGGTGTAGAGAATTGATGGAATTGGACTCCATCATGTATTACCGAGTTGATGGTCAAAAGGTTTTTCTTCGAACATCGGCGGATTGCCAAGTTACCGAGAAGTTGATGTACGATTTTTCTGTGGAAATTGGAGATACTACTAGACTTGCTTATACGAGGTGTGCAGAAGAGGAATTGGAGGTAGTTTTAATTAATAAAAGCGACACGGTTATTTCGAATCGAAATAGGGTAGTTTTTGAGTATAAAAGACCAGGAGGTAATTATGTTTTTAAAATGGTGGAGGGGATAGGATGGCCTGAATTTCCTTTTTACCCCATGTTTTGCAGGGAGGAAGGGGCCAACCACTATTGTAAACATGATTGGGTTATTTGCCTTTGTTCCACCCAAAAAGGACAGTACACTTACAAAGGAACATACAAACCTCAGTTCTGTGATTCCTTGATTCTTAATGTCCAAAGTCCAAGATTAAACATCATAGGTGCCTCCGCATATTACAATGAAGGCGTCCTCACGTTTAAGGGTTTTCCAAAGCCCTACCTTAGTAATAGTAAATGGCAATTATTCAACCTCCAAAGTGGTTTAGTAGCCACGGGATCTCAGCTATCAAAAACTCCCTTGGATTTGGAGGCGGGGGTCTACTTGGTATTTGTGAAGAATAAAGAAGGAGCGGTGTTGCTGCAGCAGAAAATGGTGGTGCAATAGGCTTAGTTCAGATGATAATTTAATTCAGAATTGAAATTTGCCAGGTATGAGTAATTCGATGATTAAAAGGACGCTATTATATTGCTTTATGCTGATCTGCCTTCCATTTGTAGGGTGTAAAAAGGAGGATTTGCAAAAGCAAGCTAGTCAGGACGCCGTTAAGGGAAAGAATAATCCCACAAAAGTAACAGAGACCCTTGAGACCGTGGTGGAAGAGGATGAACCGGGTCTAACAGATCCAGATGCGGATTTGTTCTGGGATAGGGAGACGTACACCTTGGTTGACTCCTTGGCTGGGACGTATGGGGGTGTATGTATGGTGGTGTACACCTCTTCTTGGTCTGTTGGTAACGGTGATGTTGATACTAGTATAGATACCACTTATAAGTACTTTGAGCGGAGTTTAGTAAAGGGTCCCAATAATGAGTTGACTTTAAGAAACTGGAATTTGGATTTGTATCCTAATTTTCTCGACGGGTTAAATCATAAAACATTGTTTTTTGATTTTTCGGGGCATTCTTATTCTCACATTACGATGCAATGGAATAGGGTTGATGATCCCAGTTTTCAGAAGGTGACTTATTACGAATGGTCCCAGGAAGGAGGCGGTAGTGGACAGGGTCATACAAAAGAAAAGATATGCATTATGGAAAGAACGTAAGGGGTCCTTCAAAACAGATGCTTACCCACTCCGTTTCTCCCAAGGAATTTTCGTGTAATACGCCTTGGACTTCAACAAGAAGTGCCGTTTTGCTAGTTTAGAAAGCGTTTTCATTTTTAGGGAAGAGAAAGCCGATCAAATGTTCTGTGGTCTCCTATTTTATTCCTATATTAAAAAACCAAAACTGAAGTTTATCAAAGTGCTCTAGAAATTACATCAATGTTGCCTGGTATTTAACTGCCAATGCTTTCAATCCTGTACCATCAAAATCACGCTTCACTTCAGTTTGTTTCTATTTATGTAGGAAGCGGTGTTAATTATTAAGTGGTCTTAGTTATATAGCCAAAGTCACCCACAATTATCATTTTTCTTAGGAGGTAAAATGCAAGGTGCAGAATCCATGCCTCGCACGTGTATTTTAACCATCAGTAGGGTGGCCGTTTTTCTGGTTGGAACAACCAAGAAAAACCAAATCCGAGGTTTTTAAAAAGGTGTCAGGACAAAAAGGAGAGAAACAATGCTTCCCTCCAAATGTATTTTGTTCGGTGCGATCTGGAGTAGTAAAAAAGGTAGGAGTGGTCCCACACAAAAAAGCACCACCCCCACCACTTAACTACAAAACCACCCCCACCAAAACCTAAACAACTGATAAATAGGAAAATAGTTTGTTTTTGGACTTGCAAATCCAAATAAAGATTTTACATTTGCACCCCCAAAAGTGTTTTGGGGTAGAATTGTATTGGAATAAATTTAACTATAGTCAGTATAGTATGCCTACTATTCAGCAATTGGTTCGCAAAGGAAGAACCAGCAAAGTAAAGTCCAGTAAATCTGCGGCTTTAGATTCGTGTCCTCAAAGGAGAGGAGTGTGCGTGAGAGTGTACACAACAACTCCGAAAAAACCAAACTCAGCTATGCGTAAAGTAGCAAGGGTAAGGTTAACTAATGGTAAAGAGGTTAACGCGTATATCGGTGGGGAAGGCCACAATCTTCAAGAACACAGTATCGTGCTTGTGCGCGGTGGGAGGGTGAAAGATCTTCCTGGTGTACGTTATCACATTGTACGTGGTGCGTTAGATACTGCTGGTGTTGAAGGTCGTAGTCAACGTCGTTCGAAGTACGGAACCAAGCGACCTAAGAAGAAGTAATAATTTGTTGCACTCACCGATTCAGAAATGAGAAGAAGGAAAGCAAAAAAGATCGTGACGTTGCCGGATCCACGTTTTAACGAGATCCTAGTAACTAAGTTCGTGAACAATTTGATGCAAGACGGAAAGAAGTCTACAGCATTCAAGATCTTCTATGATGCAATTGACATCATCGAAGAAAAATCAGAAGACGCAGCAGGTTTAGAGACTTGGAGACGTGCTTTGGAAAATGTAACTCCTGGTGTTGAGGTTCGCTCTCGCCGTGTTGGAGGGGCAACTTTTCAGATCCCACAACCAATTCGCGATGACCGTAAAGAGTCAATGGGGATTAAGTGGATGATTGGTTACGCACGTAAGCGTAACGAGAAGTCTATGGCTGCTAAATTGGCTTATGAGATCATGGCTGCATCTAAAAATGAAGGAGCTTCTTACAAGAAGAAAGAAGATACGCACCGTATGGCTGAGGCAAACCGTGCATTCTCTCACTTCCGTTTTTAATAATTAATCGACAGATTGCCATGGCAAAAAGAGATTTAAGGTACACGCGGAATATTGGGATTATGGCTCACGTAGATGCTGGAAAAACCACAACTACAGAGCGTGTTCTTTATTATACCGGAATTAGCCACAAAATTGGAGAGGTACACGATGGTGCCGCTACAATGGACTGGATGGAGCAGGAGCAGGAACGTGGTATTACCATTACCTCTGCTGCAACAACTTGTTTCTGGAAATTCAGAGATGAAGATTACCGTATTAACATTATTGACACACCTGGTCACGTTGATTTTACCGTTGAGGTAGAACGTTCATTGCGTGTATTGGATGGTGCTGTTGCTTTGTTTTGCGCATCTTCAGGAGTTGAGCCACAATCAGAGACTGTTTGGCGTCAGGCGGACAAATACAAAGTTCCACGTTTGGGGTTTGTAAACAAAATGGACCGTGCTGGAGCAGACTTTTTCGAATGTATTAAGCAAATCGAAGAGCGTTTGGGAGCTAATCCTGTGCCAATTCAAATTCCAATCGGATCAGAAGATGACTTTACTGGAGTAGTAGATCTACTTAAGATGAAGGGTATCATCTGGAACGAGGACGATATGGGAATGACGTACAAGGAAATCGACATTCCAGCTGACTTGATAGAGGTTGCTAATGAGTGGAGAGAGAAATTGGTTGAGTCGGTAGCTGAAAGTGACGACACTTTGATGGAGAAATTCTTCGAAGATCCAAATTCAATCACAGAGGCAGAAATGGAGAATGCGATTCGTATTTCTACATTGAACATGAGTATTCAGCCTATTCTTTGTGGTTCTGCATTTAAGAACAAAGGGGTTCAAGCGGTATTGGATGCAGTAATGCGTTTCTTGCCATCTCCAATGGATGTAGATGCAATTGAAGGAGTTAACCCAGATACTGACGAAATAGAATACCGTAAGCCAAGTGTTGATGAGCCGTTTGCTGCATTGGCATTTAAAATTGCTACGGATCCTTTCGTGGGTCGTTTGTGTTTTTTCCGTGTTTATTCAGGACTTCTTCCTGCAGGATCTTACATCCACAACATGCGGACTGGGAAAAAAGAGCGTATTTCTCGTATTTTCCAGATGCACTCCAACAAACAAAACGCTATTGATGAAATCGAAGCGGGTGATATTGGAGCAGGTGTTGGATTTAAAGATATCCGTACAGGAGATACCTTGTGTGTAGACAAGCACCCTATTGTGTTGGAATCGATGGATTTCCCAGCTCCAGTAATTGGAATTGCGATTGAGCCTAAGACACAGAAGGATTTAGATAGATTGGGAGTTGCTCTTGGTAAATTAGCCGAAGAGGATCCAACTTTCCAAGTTAAGACTGACGAGGATACAGGACAAACAGTTATTTCCGGAATGGGTGAACTTCACTTGGAAATTATTGTAGACCGTTTGCGTCGTGAGTTTAAAGTTGAGTGTAACCAAGGAGCTCCTCAGGTGAGTTACAAGGAAGCAATCAATGGTTCTGTGGATCATCGGGAGATATACAAGAAGCAAACTGGTGGACGTGGTAAATTCGCGGACATTCAGATTACTATTGAGCCAGGTGATGTAGAGAAGGAAGGTTTAGAGTTTGTTAACGCTATTAAAGGTGGTAACGTTCCTCGTGAATTTATTCCTTCTGTAGAAAAAGGATTTAAAGATGCACTTTCAACAGGTGTATTGGCAGGTTTCCCACTTGAACGTCTTAAAGTAACTTTGAAGGACGGATCTTTCCACCCTGTGGATTCTGATCAATTGTCTTTTGAAGTAGCTGCGAAAATGGCATTCCGTCACGCACTTCCTAAGTGTTCCCCAGTATTGCTAGAGCCAATTATGAAATTGGAAGTAGTAACTCCGGAAGAGTACATGGGAGACGTTGTAGCGGATTTGAACCGTCGTCGTGGTGTAGTTGATGGAATGGATGACCGTAATGGTGCCAAGGTTGTTAAGGCTAAGGTACCTCTTTCAGAAATGTTTGGTTATGTTACCCAGTTACGTACTATTTCATCAGGACGTGCTGCAAGTACCATGGAGTTCTCCAATTTTGCAGACGCTCCTAAGAACGTTTCAGAAGAGGTTATTGCCAAAGCAAAAGGTGAAGTTAAAGCATAATTGTTTTACAAATGAGCACAAAGATTCGAATTAAATTGAAGTCGTACGATTACAACTTGGTAGATAAGTCTGCTGAGAAAATCGTTAAGACCGTAAAGACAACTGGTGCAGTTATCAGTGGTCCGATACCATTACCCACTCACAAAAGGATTTTCACAGTATTGCGTAGTCCTCACGTGAACAAAAAAAGCCGTGAGCAGTTTGAATTGAACTGCTACAAGCGACTTTTGGATATCTACAGTTCTTCATCGAAGACTGTTGATGCCCTAATGCGTCTAGAGTTACCTAGTGGGGTAGACGTACAAATCAAAGCATAATTGGTTTAAGCAAAAGCAAAAGCAATGCCCGGACTTATTGGAAAAAAAGTAGGTATGACTAGCCTTTTCAGTGCCGATGGTAAAAATTTACCATGCACAGTATTGGAGGTTGGTCCTTGTGAAGTAACACAAGTAAAAACAGTTGACAACGATGGTTATGAGGCGCTGCAGTTAGGATTCGGATCCAAAAGGGAGAAGAGTACTACCAAAGCGTTGGAAGGTCATTTTAAGAAGGCTGGTGTATCACCAAAAGTAAAAATGGCGGAATTCCGTGATTTTGATGGTGAATACAAATTGGGAGATCAAATAGACGCTTCTTTCTTCGCGGAAGGAGAGTTTGTTGATGTAGTAGGTACGTCTAAGGGAAAAGGTTTCCAAGGGGTAGTGAAACGTCATGGATTTGCCGGAGTTGGACAAGCAACCCATGGTCAGCACAACCGTTTGCGTGCACCTGGTTCGATTGGAGCTGCTTCTGATCCTGCACGTGTATTCAAAGGAATGCGCATGGCTGGTCAGATGGGTAACAAGCGTATTTCAGTGACCAACCTACAAGTGCTTAAAGTACTTGCAGACAAAAACATGGTAGTTGTGAAGGGTAGTGTACCCGGACCAAAAGGTTCAATTGTTTTAATAAACAAGTAAGATGGAACTGAGCGTATATAACATTGAAGGAAAAGAAACTGGGAAAAAGGTTTCTTTGAACGATGCTGTTTTTGGGATAGAACCAAACGATCATGCCATTTACTTGGATGTAAAACAGCACCACGCAAACCAGCGTCAAGGAACTCATAAGTCAAAGGAACGTGGCGAGATCAAGGGTTCTACCCGTAAGATCAAGCGTCAAAAGGGAACAGGTGGAGCCCGTGCGGGATCCATCAAAAACCCATTGTTCCGTGGTGGAGGTCGTGTATTCGGTCCACGTCCACGTGATTATGGTTTCAAATTAAATGTGAAATTGAAGCGTTTAGCTCGGAGATCTGCATTGTCTTACAAGGCAAAAGGATC
>JBLHJD010000075.1:0-11357 GCA_047618705.1 Luteibaculaceae bacterium | reverse complement strand
CTTGGGCTTTTTTAAGTGTGGTCTCCGGAAGATTTACAGCACCATTCGTATCGGTGTACTGGAAAATTAATCCAAAATGCTGATCTGTTAATTCGGCCCTTGCAATATCACCAAAGTCAAGTTCTATACCCAAAGGAGTAGCTCTGGTTTTAAGCAGTTCGATGGTTTGTGGGAAACAATGGTCAGCAACAAAAAAGCGGTTTTTGCCGGCTTTAATATCTTTTGACTTGCGCAAATTCGATAACATAGTCATCGCCTCTGCCGCTGCAGTTGCTTCATCCAATAGGGACGCGTTCGCCAGTTCCATTCCTGTTAAATCCAAAACCATAGTCTGGAAATTCAACAGGGCTTCCAATCTTCCTTGCGAAATTTCTGCCTGGTAAGGAGTGTACGCTGTGTACCAACCTGGATTTTCGAGTATGTTCCGGAGAATTGGAGGAGGAGTTACGGTTCCGTAATATCCCAAACCAATATAGGACTTAAAAACACGGTTTTTTCCAGCCAATGCTTTTAACTCATTCAAGTATTCAAATTCACTAATACCCTCGGGAACATCCAGTTCCTCCTGGAAGCGAATTGCACTTGGTACCGTTTGGGCAATAAGTTCCTCTATGGACTTAGCACCAACGGTTTTTAGCATAGATTTAATGTCCCCTTCGCGTGGGCCAATATGTCGAGTTGAAAATGATTCTAAAGACATAACTTTGAATTTTGAGGTGCAAATATAGTTGAACATCAAATCCAACAAGCATAAGTAGTACATTTACCTTGAAAATTGCAACTTATGCCACGTATTATCTGCCTTTTTTTCGTTTTTGCCCCAATTTTTGCTTCTGCCCAATACACTATTCAAATGTATGATGGTAAACTCATTGAAACTTCGCGCATCGTAGAAGGAAAAAACGGGGTCAGTTTTGAACATCTGGTTGGAGAAAAAAAATTGAGAGGGAGTTTTTCTGTTGAGGGGATTTTTGAAGTAGCCAAAGAGGGTGAAGTAATCAAAAATTTTTATGAGGTGGAAAATCCAGAAAGGGATATGGGACGGGTGCAAATGCGCAACTACGTTTACGGCCGCCGAGATGCAATTTTAAGTGGTTATCCAAAATCAGGAATTGTTATTGGTATTGCGGCAGGGTTACTTACCGGGTTTGCTTACCCAAGTACTTTTATGGTGGGTATTGCCCCGCTGATGGGAGTTGGGGTAATGAGTCTATGGCCTGTAAAGGTTACTGCGGAAAACGAAAGTCCATATTACAAATTAGGGTACCGCAAAGCTAAGCGTAAACAGCGCAAAAATAAAGTGCTAATTACTACCCTAATCGGAACCTTTACCGGTGTAGTTCTGGGTAATGTAATTAAGTTGTAGTCCCATGGTTTTTTCCCGTTTTCAGGGAGTTTTTCAATTTTTAGTGTACTCCAACTATTGGGTATCCGGTGTGGCCATGTTGCTGTATTTTCAAACCCAAGTTTTCCAAGGAATTCCCTCCCGCTGGTGGGAATTGGTCACTGTTTTTTCGGCTACCTGTGCTTCCTATTCTTTCCAACGTTTATCCATTTCCAATGCCAGAAATCTAAGTACCTCCGAATTGTGGTGGTTTCAAAAAAAGCAATTCCTCCGCATTCAGGTGCTGTTTTTTGGTCTGCTTTGTTTATTGTGTTTTCCTTATCGGTGGTTCAGTTTTTATGGCCTCCTAGGCATATGTACCATCGTAAGTATCTTTTATGCATGGCCAGTGCCGTGGAAAGGCAAAAAAGTGGTTTTGCGCAATTACCCCTTGGTTAAAATATTCCTAATCGCCTTTTCTTGGGCCATTTTTACTGGAGTGTTAGCGCAGGATGAGGTGTATACTACAGCAAGCCTTCTGGTTTTTGTGGATCGCTTTTTGTGGGTTTTTGCATTTACCCTTCCCTTCGATTTAAGGGATGTAGAACAGCCAATGCCAATAACGATTCCTCAGGTTCTGGGTCCCCAAAAAGTATTGGTCGTTGCAGCCTTTATAGCCTTATTATCCCTGTTCATTACTGGGTATTCTCAGGAAGGTTCAAATCGAATGCCTATTTTTATTGGAGGAATAGCAGCCATTCTTTTACTTGCCTTTTCCAGGAAAGGGAGGTCGGCCTTGTTTTATGGATTGTGGTTAGAAGGCGCTTTGTTGGGGCCGTTAACAGCCTACCTGCTCTGGATAAGCCTAAAATAGTCCGTTGATTTCGGCATCTACTTTTTGAATTACATATCCAAAGTCTTCCTTATCGTTGGCAAACTGATTGGTGTCAACATCAATGATTAACAGTTTCCCTTTGTTGTATCCAGAAACCCAGCTTTCGTACCGTTCGTTCAGTCGCTTTAAATAGTCAATGCTAATTGCTCCTTCGTACTCCCTTCCTCGTTCCATAATGTGTTCAAACAAAGTTTTGGTAGAGGCCTTCAAGTAAATAAGAAGATCCGGAGCTTCAATATGAGGTTCAATAGTGCTAAATAAGGAGAAGTAATTTTCGAAATCCCGGCTACTCATTAAACCCATTTCGTGCAAGTTGGGTGCAAAAATGTGGCCATCTTCATAGATAGTCCTATCCTGAATAATGGTTTTTTTCTGATCCCTTATTTCTTCAATTTGATTGAATCGGTGGTTCAGAAAGTAAATTTGAAGATTAAAAGACCAGCGTTTCATATCCTGGTAAAAATCGTTCAAATAAGGATTGTGAGAGGCATTTTCGAAATGGGCTTCCCATTTGTAATGCTCAGACAACATTCGAGTAAGTGTAGTTTTTCCAGCGCCGATATTACCGGCTATAGCTATGTGCATTGGTTTTTTCATCTGCAATAAAAGTCAGGATGTCTTCAATAAAACTTCGGTCATTCGAAAGGCGAGGAACCTTGTGTTGTCCCCCCAGTTTTCCTTTCGATTTTAACCACAAATAAAACGTGTTTTTTGGAGCTAACGTAATTTTGGGGAAAGCTAAGCTTAAATCAAAACTTCGTTTGGCTTCATAATCGGAATTTATAGCCTTAAGATTGTCGTCTAAATGAGTGGCAAATTTCCTTAAATTTTCGGGTTCTTTTTCAAATTCAATAACCCATTCATGTCCACCCGAGTTTTCAGTGTTCATAAATATAGGAGCCGCAGAGTATTCTTTCACAAGGCATCCAGATTGGGTTGCGGCTTTGGCTATGGCTTGTTCCGCATTATCAATGATCAACTCTTCTCCAAAGGCGTTAATGAACAATTTTGTCCGTCCCAATAATTTAAACCGGTAGGGGAGCCGGGAGGTAAACTGGAGCGTATCGCCTACTTTGTATCGCCAGAGACCGCCGTTGGTGCTAATTACTATGGCGTAAGGGGTATTTAGCTCCACTTCCTGAAGACTAATTACTTCCGGATTTTCTTTACCCCATTCTTCTTTTGGAATAAATTCATAATAAATCCCGTAATCGAGCATTAACAAGAGGTCGTTGTGGTCATCGCGGTCTTGTATTCCAAAATAACCCTCGCTGGCATTGTAACTTTCCATTAGGGTTACTTGATCCGTGGGCATCATCCCAGAAAACCAATCTCGATACGGGTTAAAGCTGACCCCTCCATGCATATATAGCTGAAAGTTGGGCCACACCTCCATGATGTTTTTTTTTCCAGTTATTTCCAGGATACGTTTTATTAGAACCATGGTCCAGGATGGAACACCAGCCATGTTGGTAACATCTTCTTGAATGGTAGTTTGAGCCATGCGCTCAATTTTCTCTTCCCATTGATCCATTAAGGCGATTTCCTGATTGGGTGTAGTCTTGTACTCGGCCCAATAGGGTAAATTCCGAATGATTATAGCGGATAAATCTCCAAAATAAGACCCTTGTGCATTTTCATTGAGTTGGCTGCTTCCTCCAATGACCAAACACTTCCCAGTGTATATTCTGGCCTGTGGTTTGTTGTTGTAAAAAAGGGCTAATAAATCCTTTCCACCACGATAATGGCACTGTTCTAAGGCTTCTTTGGATACCGGAATAAATTTGCTTTTTGCTGAGGTGGTACCAGAGCTTTTGGCAAACCATTTTATATCGCTCGGCCACAGGATTTGTTGTTCCCCATTCATGCACCGTTCAATGTCGGGCTGAATGTCTTCGTAGGTCACGATGGGAACTTCCTTTGCAAAGGTTGCTCGGTCTTTTATTTGACTGAAGTTATACCTGTTTCCATATTCGGTATTTGCCCCATGTTGCAGGTGGGAAGTGAAAATTTCTTGTTGTACCTCTAGTGGATACTTCTTGAATAAATCAATTTGATGTTGCCTTTTTTTCAAAAACCAAGAAAGAACAAAATCCAATGCCATTTTTTTCCTTTAATTGCCCTTAAATTAGAGCACCATTCAAGGAGCAAAAGATAGCGTAATTTCTGGTAGTATGAAAGGACAATTAATAAAAATGCCCGCCAAACTAGTTGGTAATGTAGTACAGTATTTGGGCTTAATAAAAGGAGAGGCTTTCGATCTTAATAGCCTTGTTGGGAGTGAAGTGAAATTGGATTTTTTGGGACGAATATTTTGTCCCTCCTGTCAAAAACAGGTTAAAAAACTCTACCAAGGATTTTGTTACCCGTGCTTCACAGAGAGTCCTTCAGCTTCGCCCTGTATTATAAAGCCCGAATTATGCGAGGCTCATTTGGGGAAAGGGAGGGATGTGGAATGGGAACAAAATTACCACAATCAGCCCCACACTGTTTATTTCGCATTAAGTAGTGGTGTTAAGGTTGGTGTAACGCGCGATATGCAAATTCCCACCCGATGGATAGATCAAGGCGCCTCCTTTGCTCAGGCCGTAGTTAATGTTCCTTATCGTCAGTTAGCAGGGGAAATTGAGGTAATGCTAAAGGATCATTATTCGGATAAAACCAATTGGCGAAAAATGCTGAAAAATGAGGTGTGTTCCATGGATTTAGGGGAGTTGGTGGAGGAATTGTTTGACTATTTACCAGAGGAATACCATGATTATATTTTGGAACCGGAATCCTGGTTGTCCTTGGATTACCCCTCTATTGCCTATCCAGATAAAGTGAGTTCTGTTAGTCTTGATAAAACCCCGAGTATCCAGGGTAAGCTCCTCGCTATTAAAGGTCAATACTTGATTTTTGAAGGGGGAGCAAGCTTAAATATCCGGAAGCACATGGGGTATGAGGTTGCTTTTCACTGATGTTTGTTGTTAAAAAATTGTAAATTGAGTGCAGGTAATATTTAAACTACTGCGATGAAAAAACTTTACTTAGCAACCTTAACCCTCGTAATGTTTGGTGGAGTTTCCGCCCAACATAAAAAGTTGTCACCTACTTTTGTGAAGGAACAAAAGCAGTCAACAAGGGATTATCAATCCCTGAAAAATGGGGCAATTTGGACGAATGACTTTTCTAATCCAGCGGATTGGAAAATGGAAAATTCGTCGAGTCCAGCCCTGGATTGGCAGATTGGAACAACTGCAGATTGGCCTGCAACGTTAACTGGGCAAAATTATGGTCCATTAATGAGTACCTCTGGAGGAAACTTCGCTTTTATTGATTCAGATGGAGCTGGAGGAACAGCTACCCAAGATGCTGATTTAATATTAGTAAGCCCGATTGATTTAACCAACGAGCCTCTGGTTTCTGTAACCCTAGAGAATTGGCACCGTCGGTTTATGGAGACCCATACCTTATCTATTAGTACAGATGGGACTGTTTGGAACGATGTTGCAATAAACACCTCTTACGATGCCAATTCCCAAAGTTCAAATCCAGAATTGATTTTAGTAGATATCTCCGAATTTGCAGGAGGACAACCTAGCGTTTATCTAAAATTTAATTTTAAAGGTGCTTGGGATTGGTTTTGGGCTATAGATGATATCTGTATTGTGCAGACTCCAGAAACGGATATAGTTTTACGGGATGTTTGGACTGGGGATATTGTTAATGATTATGAATATCAGGCAATTTCTCAAACCCAAGTTCACCCATTGTTGTTCGGAACTGAAATGTCGAATATTGGTGGTGCTGACCAACAAAACGTGAGCATTGAAGCATCTGTTACTTACCCTGGAGGAATGGAAGTATTTACTACTACCCTTGGGAATTTTCCAAAGGGAACGGATACAACTATTTGGTTTGATGGAATTTTGCCATCCGATGTTGGAGAATATGACGTTACCTTTAATGTAATCCCATTAACTGCAGATTTTACACCAGCCAACAATATTTTAGAAAAGTCCTTTCAAGTTACTGAAGGATTATTTGGTCAGGCCGATGAGTGGCAGTCTACTTTCTTGTTTGATTCTGATGCAGGTGGAGCGCCTTTCGTATCTCTAACACTCGGACAAGCCTATAAAATTTATGAAGAAGGGGATATGGTTTATGGTTTAATGACCATTTTCCCGAATAGTCTAGATGATTTTACCGCGGATCAATATTTGGCTACAACCCTGTTCCAGTTTATGGATAATATAAACCCGGATCCGGAGGCAATGGATGATATTGTAACGGGTGATTACACGGTTAGTGCAGCGGATTTATCTGCTGGTGGTGGAGACGCCAAATGGGTTTTCTTGGAGTTTGATGATTACTTCACGTTACAGAAGGGTGAAATTTACATGGGAGCCATAGATATTCCTGGCGGAAGCGAGCAATACAATGTGCCTTCGGATGGAGCCAATGATGATGCTGGTTGTTATATTTATGGGGATGTAGATAATTCTGGAAGTGAAAGATGGGTTGTGTATTCCAATGTGAATATTCCAATTCTGTTGGTAACAGACAGAAATATTGGTTTGAGGGAAGATGTAATCACGGCTCGGAGGGTGAAAACCTTTCCAAATCCAACCAATGGGATTTCAACAATACAATTGGCTCGAGGAGAACACATTGTTGGTGCCCCTGAATTGTTAGATGTGAGTGGTAAGCTAATTAAAGGTGTAGATGAAAGTATACTAAGTGTGGATAACGATGGAGTACAAATCGACTTCTCTGAAATGAAGGATGGTATTTATTTTGTTCAAATGTTAACAGATCGCGGTGTCATCCGAGAAAGGGTTGTCGTAAAACATTAATAAAAGGGCTAACAGATTGGAAAAGCCCTTCAATGCAGGGGCTTTTTTAATGTCCCCTGCATTTGGGCTGTTAAGAAAAATTAAATTAAATTTAACCCACGAAAAATAAGAACTCAATTTATTATGAAAAAAGTTTACTTACTTGCTGCATTTGCAGGGATTATTGGAAGCGTTTCTGGACAGTATGCTCCAGCAAGGCTACAAGAAGCCATTGAATCTGTTAAACAGAAACCGGCTTACAAAACCACTGAAAAATCAGCAATTATCTTCTCTGAAGATTTTGCTAATGGATTGGCTGGTAACAACGAGTTGAACGCGGCTTGGGTAACAAATGGAGATGATGATCGTGCTCTTTTTGAGTATGATACGGATGGTCCAGAAGGAGCTTTTACAAATGCTGATCAACAAGTTGCATCTACTACTGTTGCTAACGGTGTAATGATGTTGAATGGGGATAAAGTGAATACCGTTGGAGGTGCTTTAAGTATCCAGGTCGGAAACATCACTGCTTATTTGGAATCACCAATTATTCCTTTGGCTTCTTCTTCAGTTGCCATTGAATTTCAGCATGCATTCCGCTGGTGTTGTGATGCTGATGCTCCTTACTTTATTGGCTTCTCTTTTGATGGAGGAACAACTTGGGGAACTTCATTTGCAATTTCAACAATTGTTGCAACAAACGGGAATTCAGGAACGGTTACTGAATCATTGTTCTTGGGATGTTACTTAGATGACCCAAACCAAGATCTTTCTAACTTTAAATTCCGTTTGGCTCACGAAGGTGCTGGATCTACATCTCACTACTTCTGGGCTATTGATGATGTTCAGATCGTAGATTTGGATGCTGTTGGTACTAAGACTACTGCTGGTTACCACGGTGATATCCTCAATGACTGGGATTATGAATCTCACTCTAAAGCACAAGCTCATGAGATCGTAATGGGAGCTAGTTATGCTAACACTGGAAATAAAAGCATTACTAACTTCGGTTCTAAAATTGAAGTATTTGATGTAAATGGTGCATCAGTAAATACAACTACTGAAGTATTATCTACATTTGATATTTGTACTGATTCTGCAGTTTACCGTGCTACTTTTACTCCATCTAACGATGAGGCTGCATATACGGTACAGTACACACCAGATTATTCTGATTTTGCTAACGACGCAAACCATACTGATGATACAATAACGTCTAGTTTCGAAATGACCACAGGATACTTTGGACATGGTAACCGTTGGAGAGGTGGTTCTTACCAGTTTGATGACGATAACGGAAACTTCAACGAAATTGAATACGGTATGATTTACCGTGCTTATAATACGGGTAAAGTTTTTGGATTGCGTACTATGTTTGTTAACGCTGGAACGCGTTTGACAACTGCAAATCAATTTATTACGTACCAATTGTACCAATTCTTAGATCCTGCTGATCCAGATCCAGACTTGATGACTTTGATTACTGAAGGTGATACTGAGATTGAAACTGATTGGATTACAAGCGCTACTGATAACCAGAACTGGACTCATTTAGCTTTTGATGAAGTAACTATTGAGGCAGGTGAATTGTACATGGCTACTATCTCTGGATTTGGTGGTGCTGATGCAATTGCTATCCCTACACATGGTCCTGATGATGACAACGCGGCACGTGCTTATGGTGATTTGAACAATGATGGTAACCCAGCATGGTTCGGATTGGCTTCAGGAGTTTTGGTTAACTTAATTACTGACGCTTCTGTTGGTGTTGATGAGTTGGCTGCTGCTGGTGGTGAATTTTCTTTGTCACAGAATGCTCCTAACCCAGCTGTTGATAATACAAACATTTCTTACGAGCTTGTAAAAGCAGGTAAAAACGTAAGTTTGGAAGTATTTGATATTACAGGGAAAATGGTTGCGTCTATTAACAAGGGAACTCAAGCTCCAGGTGCACACACTATTAGTTTTGATGCTTCTGCTTTGGCTAGCGGAGTGTACACATATACTTTGGATGTTGACGGAACACGTTTAACAAACCGTATGGTAGTTTCTAAATAAGAAACAGAATTGACATTACTTTTTAAGGGCTCCCTTTCGCTTATGCGAAAGGGAGCTTTTTTATTTTAAGGCCTTTTGTGTTCCTCTTTTGGGTCATAAAAAGGTCAATAATTTTAATCTGTAATTTGGAGGGTGTAATGTATACTGGGAAGGCAGTGGTGGATAATTATTTGGCCTAAATTCCTGAGATGAAAGCAGCACCCACGCGTAAATTTCTAGTAGAATTAAGGTGCTTTAAGGGAATTAGATTTGTTCTCTACAACTTCGAAGGAGAATTTACCCGTGAAATGGCATTGTTTAAGCATTTTTTTAGTCAATCAAAAGCGTATAGCCTATTTGCTCCCTTTATGGTGCAAATGAACGTGTGAGGAAGGCGCTTTGAGCAAAGTGGCCTGCGAAAGGAGCTTTCCACAGATTTAATTATTAATTTCTTTCTGCTCAGCTTATTCCCAGGCACGTTGACGGAGCTTTGGTTGGAGCGTTTTTCACCGAACCATGGTTGCCGAGCTTTTCGTAGAGGTATTTGTCGATGGCGACACATCGGCTTTCGAGCAAAGCGCAGCGTCGCCGAGAAAAGGCTTCAATTTCTGCGAAAGGAGTTTTGGGCAGGCAACCTTGATTATTTATTCGGTTCACTCAGAGCTCTTCCTTCCCGTTTCCAAACTCAAATCTCCGTACTCCCTACTCAGAACTCAAAAAAACTCCAAAAAAAAGGGGATGAGCAATTGCTCATCCCCTTTTTTTTGGAGTTTTTTTTCTTAGTACTCAACAGTAAATGGAACCTGAGCCCAAACACCTTTTTTCTGTGCCATTTTTTTGATCTGGAGGAGTTCTTTTAATTCGGCATTGTCACCCACTACAGCTGCAAATACCATGTCTTCCGTTTTACCCAAAAACTCCTGGAGCAATTGCTCCATAGGGTCTTTTATTTTTGGATACTCCGTTTTCGTGTATTCCTCTAACTCAGCCAATTCAGCTGCCTTTTTTACCGCGTCTTCAAGTCCACCAAGTTGGTCGACCAAGCCAAGGCTAAGTGCGTCTGACCCAGCCCATACACGTCCCTGTCCAATGTTGTCAACGTCTGCCTGCGTCATTTTTCTACCGTCAGCAACACGCGAAGTAAAAACATCATAAATCCGATCTACTTCGTGTTGAATAATCAGGTATTCCTCCTCGCTTAAACGCTTGGTAACGGATCCCATGGTGGCATGACCATTGGTTTGAACTTCACTGTAAGTAATCCCGAAATTTTTGGTCATAAACGTTCCAATATTGGGTAGTGTTCCAAAAACACCAATGGATCCAGTAATGGTATTTGGTTGCGCAATAATGTAGTCAGCACCTGCTGAGATGTAATACCCGCCACTTGCTGCAACATTACCCATACTAACTACTAATGGTTTTTTGTTATTCAAGATTTCCAGTTCACGCCAAATTGCTTCTGAAGCGAGCGCAGATCCTCCCGGGGAGTTTACGCGCAAAACAACCGCTTTAATTTTGTCGTTTTTCGCAATTTTCCGAATTTCTTTAATAATCGTTTCAGAAGCTATGCTCATGTTGTCATCTGCTTTACCGGAGGTGATTTCTCCTTGAGCATATAGCACCGCAATTTTGTCCTTGTTTAAGTCCTTAAAGGAGTTCGTTTTCCGTTTCGAATATTTACCCAATCCAACTGCCGGTAATTTGTCACCTTCCTCCAATTTCATCTTGGCCTTAAGAATGTCAATCACCTCATCTTCATACGCTAATTGATCAATCATTTTTTGTTCAACGGCTACTTCCGGAGTGGATACCTCTAGACTTTCTGCTAGTTCATTTAATTCGGAGATAGTAATCCCACGTGCATCAGAAACACCTTTAAGGATTTTGGTCCAAAGCGCTCTTTGGTAGGCAGAAACCTGCTCCCTGTTCGCTTCGCTAATTTCCGATGCTAAGAATGGTTCAACAGCACTTTTAAATTTGTTATTGGACCCCCGGATAACTTGCATTTCAATTCCTGTTTTGTCAAAGAAACCTTTGAAGAAGGACATCCTGCGACCGAGCCCTTTCCATTCCATTGCTCCTTTTGGAAACATGTAAAGCTCATCTGCTGCTGTGGCTATGTAATACCCTTTTTGCGAGAATATTTCTGCATAAGCCACAACCCATTTTCCAGAGGATTTAAAATCCAACAAGGCGTTTCTGATTTCTTCCGCACTCGCGTGCCCACCGCCAGAAAATCCGCATTCCAAATAAATTCCTTGAATTAAACTATCCTCTTTTG